>NZ_JBBGZC010000010.1:0-300076 GCF_037479395.1 Comamonas sp. MYb21
CAGGGCTATCGCCCATCGAGTTTGAACAGCGCCATTCCCAACGGCTCAAGAGTGTCTAGCCAAGTCGGGGCGATTCATTCTTGTCAAGCCATTGGGCCTGGACGCGGGGCGTGAAAGACAGCGCCCCAAAATTAAAGCGTCGATCCACTTGCAGCTGCAATTGTTTGCCCTTACTGTTTCCAGAGGCGTCTCCAAGCAGCTCCAGCGAAGTGCGCGCGATGGATGTATTCCAGATTACCGAACCTCCGGCCCAAAAGCTTTCCTTCCGTTTGTCCATGCCTATCAGTATTGGGGAGTCTTTTGCTTCATAGCCCACACCGTCGTACTTGAGCCGACCGGTGAACGAGAGGGAGCCGTAGCGTCCCTGGAGAGTGCCCAGTTTCACATCCGCTGTCGGGCCCGCGATTCGCAACCAGCTGTTTTCTACGTAAAGCAGCGGCAATGCGCGGTTCTTGTTGTCGGAACCAGCATACGGTTGTTGGAACACCCCAGCAGCGAGGCCCAAACCCCACTGCGTTCCGTCAGCTGTAGGGTCAGCCTCGGCGAGCGCGTTGCTGGTCATCGCCGCGAAAGTCGCACATGCGGCAGCGTTACGGAAAGCTCGCCGAGCGGCGTGTGGCGAAAAGTGGAAATTGCCAAAGGAGGACATGAAGACAGCCGTCTTTAAGTTAGAACGGAAACAATCTTCAGCGAGGTCCTATTACTGCGCACTTACTCGGCTCAAGTATTTAATGTGCGTTCCCCGGCTTGTGAATCAGAGGGCCGAAACAGTTGAAAAGAATTCCTAGTTCGCTCGCAAATGTCCACTTCTGCTATGGGTCGATGCCCGCTTCGGGTCGCAAGCCGCCATCGGAACGAGCTCGGCAAGCTGGCCAGGTGGGTAGGATCTTTACGCAAGCTGCCATCGACCAGTCCGTTCGCAGAGCACACTTGGATTGGCCTCTAGGACCTTTGCAAGAGTGTGAGAATGGCTGGATCAACTGTTATCACTGATTCTGCAAATGTCCTTGATCTACAAGGACACCAATTTGCAAGATCAGTCAGATCCTAGCGCTGGATGGCGCCGACAACCGCCAAGTTGCCTTTAAGTGTGCAATACACCCCGTATTCGGTTCGCTGAACACCCCTCTCGTACATCGTCATCTAGCCAGGCCCATTGCATGCGACCCAACACCCACTTCCAGATCGAGGTTGAGCGCTGCGGCGTTGAGCCGATTCAGCTGGTCGCGCACGCCGCCTGCGAAGCCTCAGCCTTTGCCACCACGGAGGCCCATCTCAGACCTGGGAATGTGATCACCATCGCGTGCCTGGGTGAAGGCGTAGATTACGGAAACCTCATCATGGAGGTCTCCGCAGACGGCGATATCCACCTGGTTGCGCATGAGCATCGAGGCTTCCAAGTAAACGGGGTGTCGCTGGAGCACGCCTTGGCGGCATTGCGATTCTGGTTGCCGCTGCAGGAGCGAGATGCCCGTCTCGCATGGGAGGATCAATCAACCCAACCCATGCTTCCTACGGATCGCCCCTGGCGGCTGCTGAACTTAGCAGTGGGCGAGCAACCGCAATGCGCTGCTAGCGGCCATCAAAGCAAGGATGACGCCCCGTTGCCGCCCTGCCCGGCACCCTGCTACGAGTAGGGAGATGTCCCGCGTAGTTGCCCCAAAGCAACATACATACACACCCCACAAGTAGGTATTCACACTGGATCACCGCTTTTTAGGCCGCAAGCGCTGCAATAGCTGTGGGAGCCGCATGGGTTTTAAATACAATTCGTTCTCATTCCTAACACTCATCCCCTGGCCAAGCACGCTGCGGCGCCCCTGACTGGCGCCGTTGTGCTGTGCCCGCCTCGTTTTTTGCTGCCTTCACCATGTCCGCATCTACCCGCACTTCGCGCAAGCCATCGGGCCCCCGTCCCGCCCTGAGCCAGATCACCGCAGCCGTCCTGATCAGCCTGGCACCAGCGGCCAGCGCGCTGGCCCAAACGGCCGATGCAGCGGCTACAGCGGCCGCCGATGACGAGCCGGTCGCAGAAAGCACCCTGGAGACCATCCAGGTCTCCGGCGATCTGCTGGGCAGCGGTCTGCAGAACCAGCTCAAGACCTTTGCCGGTGCCCGCACCATCGTCGACAAGGACGTGATCGAGAACAGCGGCGCCTCCAGCATCGGCGATGTGATGCGCCGCATCCCCGGCGTGCAAAGCAGCGACAACTCCGGCACCGCCGGCAGTGCGGTGTCGCTCAATATCGGGGTGCGCGGTTTGACCGGCCGCTACTCGCCGCGCTCGACCGTGCTGCTCGATGGCGTGCCGCTGGCCGTGGCGCCCTACGGCCAGCCCCAGCTGTCGTTTGCGCCGGTGAGCCTGGCCAATATCGAGTCCATCGATGTGGTGCGCAGCGGCGGCGCGGTGCGCTATGGCCCGCAAAACGTCGGCGGCATCATCAACTTCAACACCCGCGCCATCCCCACCAGCAAGGACATCACCGGCGACGTGACCCTGCGCTACAACGGCTTTGGCAAAGGCGGAGAGAACAACACGCTCTACAGCACCTTCCTGGGCTCGCAGCTGGACAACGGCCTGGGCTGGGCGCTGCTGTACTCGGGCATGACGGGCTCCGAATGGCGCAAGGACAGCGATGAGCGTTTGAACGACGTGGCGCTGAAGTTCCGCTATGCGCTGTCGGGCACGTCCGAGGTCTACGGCAAGCTGTCTTACTACGATGTGCGCTCCAACACGCCCGGGGGCCTCACGGTCGCCCAGTACAACGCCAACCCTTTCCAGAACACCCGCCCCACCGACATGTGGGATGGCGAGCGCAAGGGCCTGGACCTGGGCTACATCAACACCATCTCGGACACGCAAGAGTTCGAGATCCGCGCCTACTACAACGACAGCTCGCGCTCCAGCCGCCTGATCAATGCCGCGCAGACCCAGATCAACTACCAGCCGCGCAACTACCAGACCCTGGGCATCGAGCCCCGCTACACCCAGCGTTTTGCGCTGGGCAGCAGCACGCATGACGTGACCGTGGGCTACCGCTTCATCCGCGAGCGCGGTGACGACAACAGCAGCCTGCTGAACCTGTCCACCAATGTGATGGGCGCCACCACCTCGTTCGACAACGCCACCGATGCCCATGCCGGCTATATCGATGACCGCATCGCCATCGGTGCCTGGCGCATCACCCCGGGCCTGCGCTTTGAGCACATCAAGTCCGAGCGCGATGACCTGAGCGGCGCGCAGAGCTTTGACACGCGCAACAACAAGTGGCTGCCCTCGGTCAGCGTGTCCTACCTGGTCAACCCCGCCCTCACGCTGTTTGCCAACTACACCACCTCGTTCGGCCCGGTGCAGAACATCCAGCTGAACTCGCAAACGGCGGCCAACCCACTGCGCCCCGAAGTGGCCAAGACCAAGGAAATCGGTGCCCGCTGGCAAGACAAGCAGTGGCGCGCCGAGGCCACGGTGTTTGACCTGCGCTTTGACAACCAGATCCTGCAGACGCCCGGCGTCGTGCCCGTCACCTTTGCCAATATTGGCGCCACCAAGCACCAGGGCCTGGAGCTGGCGCTGGAGTACAGCTTTGACAAGGCCAGCGCGCTGGCAGGCACCACGGTGTATGGCAACTACACCTACACCAAGGCGATCCAGAAATCCGGCACCACGGCCGGGCTCGATGTGCCTTTCTACTCCCGCAACACCGACACCGTCGGCGTGCGCTATGAGCGCAATGCCTGGGGCTTCAACCTGTCGAGCACGCACCAGAGCAAGCAGTACTCGGACCTGGCCAACACCGAGGCCGAATCGGCCAATGCCAATGTGGGCCGCATCCCCGGCTTTCGCCTGTGGAACGCCCAGGTCAGCTGGAAGGTGCCGCAGTACAAGGGCAGCGAAATCATGGTCGGCGTGAACAACATCGCCGACCACCGCTACTACACCCGCAATGTCGACGGCAACCCCGGCCGCATGGTTGGCGCGCCGCGCACCTTCTACGTCCAGGGCCGCTACGCGTTCTGATCCACCTATTACCCGCCTTCGTAACACAAGACCCGCAACAGCTGATGCGGGTCTTTTTTGCCGATGGCTTCGCCTGTTTTGTGACCCTCTGATGACCCCTTCTCGCACCACCGCCCGCTCCGCCCGCTCCACCGCCGTCCACCCGCTGACCTGCCTGAGCAGCATCGCGCTGGCGATTGCTGCCTGGCCCGCCGTTGCACAAACCGCGTCGGATACGGTCACCAGCGCCACCACCGCCCCGGCCGCTGAGGCGGTGCTGCCCCAGGTCATCGTGCAAGAAAAAGCGCAGGAAGTGGGCTACCAGCCCAAGCGCGCCACCACCGCCACCCGCAGCGATGCGGCCCTGCGCGATGTGCCCCAGGCCATTGCCGTGGTGCCCGCCCAGGTGCTGCAGGATCAGCAGGTGCGCTCCATCGACGAGGCGCTCTACAACGTCAGCGGCATCACCCAGGCCAATACCTTGGGCGGCACGCAGGATGCGGTGATCAAGCGCGGCTTTGGCTTCAACCGCGATGGCTCCATCCTGCGCGATGGCATCCGCACCGTGCTGGCCCGCAACCTCACCTTCACGACCGAGCGGGTCGAAGTGCTCAAGGGCCCCAGCTCGGTGCTCTACGGCACGATGGACCCGGGCGGCGTCATCAACATGGTCACCAAAAAGCCCCAGCTCAGCTTTGCCGGCCAGGTGGGCGCCTCGCTGTCGAGCTACGGCGGCGGCGGTGCCTCGTTCGATCTGACCGGCCCCATCGGCGAACAAGGCCTGGCCTACCGCTTTATCGCCGACACCAGCGATGTCGACTACTGGCGCAACTTTGGCAAGAACCGCCAGACCGTCATCGCCCCGTCGCTGGCCTGGTATGGGCGCGACACCTATGTGCGCATGTCCTACGAGCACACCGACTATGAGCAGCCTTTTGACCGGGGCACCGTGATCGACAGCCGCACCGGCCGCCCGGTGGCCATCGACCGCCGCGAGCGCTTGGACGAGGCCTACAACCGCACCCTGGGCGATTCGGACTTTTTCACCGTGCAGGCCCAGCACAGCCTCAATAGCCAGTGGAAGCTCAACGCCGCCTACAGCTACAACCGCAACCGCTATGACGACTACCAGGCCCGGCCGGTGTCGCTCAACCCCACGACCGGCATTCTCACGCGCCGGCCCGATGGCACGCGCGGCGCATTGAGCCAGCAGCATGTCGGCCAGATCAACCTGGAAGGCAAGCTGCAGGCGGGCGGCATGACGCACGAGATCCTGGCCGGGTTCGACGCCGAAGACAGCAATATCTTCCGCCGCGACATCATCCGGGGCAGCAACAGCGGCGGCTTCAATGTCTACGACCCGGTCTACGGCAACCTGCCCAATGCCACCACGATTGACGAGGCGCAAAGCGCCCAGAGCGACAAGATCCGCCAGCAGGCACTGTTCGCGCAGGATTCGATCCGCCTCTCGCCCCAGTGGCTGCTGCAGCTGGCCGGGCGCTGGCAGCACTACGACCAGATCGCGGGCAAGGGCCGGCCCTTTGTAGTGGGCAGCGAATCGGATGGCAGCAAGTTTGTGCCGCGCGCCGGCCTGGTCTGGCAGCCCAGTACCGAATGGTCCATCTACGGCAGCTACAGCGAATCCTTCAAGCCGCAAAGCAGCATTGGCAGCGTCATCGGCACCCTGCCGCCCGAGACCGCCAAGGCCTGGGAGCTGGGCACCAAGTGGGAGTCGCCCGCCGGCATCACTGCCACCGCTGCGCTCTATGACATTCGCAAGCGCAACGTGGTGGTGAACGAGACCATCGACGGCCAAAGCTATGCCCGCGCCGTGGGCGGTGCCCGCTCGCGCGGCCTGGAGCTGGATGCCGCTGGCCGCCTGGGCAAGCAGTGGCAGCTGATTGGCACCTATGCCTACACCGATGCTGCCGTCACCGACGACCCGCAATACCAGGACAACCGCCTGGCCAATGTGGCGCGCCACACCGCCTCGCTCTTTGCCGCCTATGATTTTGCAGCCAGCAACAGTGGCCGCTGGCGTGCCGGCGCCGGCCTGCGCCATGTGGGCCGCCGCGCGGGCGATGCCGCCAACAGCTTCAACAACGCGGGTTACACCGTGGCCGACAGCTTTGTCAGCTGGGAGCGCCCCTGGAGCGGCCGCATGGTCAAGCTGCAGCTCAACGTCAAGAACCTGTTCGACAAGAACTATGTGAGCTCTTCGGGCAGCCCCATCTATGTGTCCCTGGGTGAGCGCCGCCAGGCCGTGCTGCGCGCGGTCGTCGATTTCTAAACTTGAGCAGTCCGACAGAATCAAAAGACAACAAAGACGAGCATGTGGAGTTTTAAAAATATCTGGTTCCAGATCCACTGGCTGATCGGCATCACCGCAGGCACGGTGCTGATCGTCATTGGCCTCACCGGCGCCACCTATTCCTTCCAGGACGAGGTGCTGGACTGGGCCAACCCGGGGACCGCCAGCGTGCCGGTGCAGCCAAGCCCGGCGCTGACACCGCCCCAGTTGCTGGCGGCAGTGCGGGCCAGCGGTGAGCAGCGCCGTATCGACCGCATTACCTTGTACGCCGAGCCCGGGCGCAGCGCCCAGCTGGCCTTTGCGCCGGAGAAAGGTGAGCGCCGGGGCCAGAGCGTCTACCTCCACCCCTATACCGGCGCCCAGCTGCCGGCGCAAAGCGGCCGCGAGTTTTTTGAATGGAACGAGCGCCTGCACCGCTGGCTGCTGCTGCCGCGCGACGATGGCAAACCGATAACGGGCAGCCTCTCGCTGTGCCTGCTGCTGCTGTCGCTCTCGGGCCTGTACCTGCGCTGGCCGGCCAAGCCGCTGTCCTGGCGCAGTTGGCTCACCTTCAATGTACGGCGCAAGGGCAGGCCGTTTTTGTGGGGCCTGCACTCGGTGGCCGGCACCTGGGTGCTGGTCGTCTATGTGATGCTGACCCTGACCGGCATGTACTGGGCCTTTGATGCGGTGCGTGCGCCGGTGGACCGCTGGATGGGCGCGCCCTCCCGCGCAGCGGCCCGCGCCGAGCAATCGGCCGCGCAAGAGGCCGCCCGCAAGGCGCCGCCGCTGCAGATCGAGCCCGCCACGCTGGAGCCGGCCTGGCAAGGCTTTGCGCAGCTGGCCAGTGGCTGGCAGTTTGCGCAAATGCGCCTGCCCCAGCGCGCCGACCAGCCCGTGCAGTTCAGCTGGTGGGGCGCCGGTGCCCCGCATGACCGCGCGCGCAACCAGCTCAGCCTGAGCCTCGATGGCAGCGTGCAGCGCGACGACCGCTTTGCCGATCTGCCCGCCGGCCGCCGCGCGCTAGCTGCCATCTACCCGCTGCACACCGGCACCTATTTTGGGCTGACGGGCCGCGTCATCGTCACCGTGGCGGCGCTGATGATGCCGCTGTTTGCGATCACCGGCTGGCTGCTCTACCTGGAGCGGCGCCGCACATCCCGCGCCGCCGCCAAGGCCCAGCGCGCACTGCTAGAAGGATATGGCGCGCAGCCCAGCCCCGCCACCGGTGCCAACACCGGCGCCAGCATTGCCGTGGTTTACGCCAGCCAGGCAGGCCATGCCCAGCAACTGGCCGTGCGCACCGTGGCGCGCCTGCGCAGCGCCGGCCTGGCCGCGCAGCTGCTGCCCGCAGCCAACCTGGACATGGCCCAGCTGCAGCCGCAGCGCCAGTTGCTCTGGGTGGCCAGCACCTTTGGCGAAGGCCAGCCGCCCGACAGCGCTCGCCGCCTGGCGCGCCTGCTGCAGCAGGCCGAGGGCACACCATTGGCGCACCAGCGCTTTGGCATGCTGGCCCTGGGTGACCGCCAGTACAGCCAGTTCTGCGGCTTTGGCCTGGCGCTGGCTGCACAGTTGGAGCGCCTGGGCGCCCAGCCCGTGTTTGCGCCCATCACCATGGATGCGGAAGACGACAGCGCCTGGCAAGCCTGGCTGCAGGCCCTGGCTGCGCACTGGGGCGTGAACGCAGCACCCGCCACGGCGGCAGACAATGCCGCTGCCAGCGTCGCCGATTCCGATGCGCCCGACGCCGTCTTTGCGCCCGCTCAGCTGATCAGCCGCCACCACCTCAACCCCGGCAGCAGCGGCCAGCCGCTCTACCAGGTGGAGCTGGGCTTTGCGCCTGAGCAAGCGCTGCAATGGCAGGCCGGTGGCCTGGTCGAGGTCAAGGCCGCTCATGCGCCCGCCCAGGTCGATGCCTGGCTGCAGGCGCAGCAGCTCGATGGCAACGCCGCCGTGCAGTGGCGCGGCAGCGCCTGCAGCCTGCGCGATGCGCTCAGCGCCTCCGAGCTGCCCACGCTCTCGGCCCCCGCCACCTCTGCCCAGGCCGTGGCCGACCAGCTCCATCCGCTGGCCCCGCGCAGCTACTCACTGGCCTCCTTGCCGGCCGATGGCCGCATTCGCCTCTATGTGCGCCAAACCCTGCGCGAGCAGCCAGGCGCCGCCCCGCAGCTGGGCCTGGCCTCGGGCTGGCTCACGGCGCATGCGGCACTGGGCAGTAGCATCGCGCTGCGCCTGGTCGACAACCCCGGCTTTGCGCCGCTGGTCGGCGATGCGCGGCCTGCCATCTTTATGGGCAATGGCTCGGGCTATGCCGGCCTGCGCGGCCACCTGCGCCACCGCATCGCCCAGGGCCAGTTCGACAACTGGCTGATCTTTGGCGAACGCCGCCGCGCGCACGACTCCTATGCCGAAGACGAGGTCTGCGTCTGGCAGGCCCATGGCCAGATCGCACGCGCCGACTATGCCTACTCGCGCGACGCCCGCGATGCCAGCCACCAGGCTCTTGGCCAAGGCCCGCACCGCTATGTGCAAGATGCTCTGCGCGCCGCCGCCGAGCCGCTCCAGGCCTGGCTGGCCCGGGGCGCCGTCATCTACGTCTGCGGCAGCTATGACGGCATGGCCACCGGTGTGGATGAGGCGCTGACCGAGCTGCTCGGCGAAGAAGGGCTGAATGCCCTGATCGACGAGGGCCGGTACCGGCGCGATGTGTACTGAGGCCGGCGCTGCAGCGCATGGGCTGAAGCAGCGATAAAAAAGGCGTGGCACCCTCGGGTCCACGCCTTTTGTCTTTGGGCTGGGGCTGCAGCAGTCGGCAGCAGCAGCGCCATGCCCGCGCCGCTGCCCTCCTCCCTCTTACCAATTCACCCGCGCCGTCAAGGTCACATTGCGCGCATCGCCATACAGGCAGACGCCGGTGCAGGCCGACAGGTAGGTCTTGTCGGCCAGATTCTTCACATTCAGCGCAAACTGCCATTGCTGGTACTGGTAGCGCACAGCGGCATCCAGCAAGGTGTAGGTGGGCATGCGCATGCGGTCTATCTCTTGCCAGCCCACATGGCGCACACCGGCGCCCAGGCTCAGGCCCGGCAGTGCGTCGACGCGGTAATCGGCCCACAGCGATGCCATATTGCGCGGCACCGATACGGGGGTCGTGCCCTGGTTGCCGGTGCTGCTGCGCGTCACCTTGGCATCGGTGGTCGACAGGGCCACCACCACATCCCATTGGCGCTTGATCTGGGCGCGGCCCTCCAGCTCCAGGCCACGCGATCGCACCTCGCCGGTCTGCTGCAAAAAGCCCACATGGTCGGGGTCGCTGGTCAGCACGTTCTGCTGCTTGATCTCGTAGGCCGCCAAGGTGACCGACGCATCCATGCCCTTGGGCTCGTACTTCAGGCCAATCTCATGCTGCTTGCCGGTGGTGGGCTTGAAGGTACGGCCACTGAAATCCATGCCCGATGAGGGCTGGAAAGAGCGGCTGTAGCTGTAGTACGGCGACAGGCCGTTGTCCATCAAATACATCACGCCCACGCGCGGCGTGAAGGCATGCGAGTTCTCCACCACATCGTCCGAGATCAAATCCGAGCGCGCCCGGTCATAGCGCCCACCCACCATCAGCACCCAGCGCTGGTCGTACTTGATCTGGTCCTGCACATAGATGCCCACCTGGCGCATCGCCTCCTTGGAATAGGCGGGCGCATTCAAGCTGGGCTGCGCGCCGTAGACGGGGTTGAACACATCGATGGCCGGCATGCTGCCAAACTCCTGCTTGCGCGCAAAACGGGTCTGCGCCCAGTCCAGGCCCAACAGCAAGGTGTGCTCAAAACGGCCGTGGGCCAGCTGGCCGATCAGCTGGTTGTCCACGCCCCAGCCCCGGTCCTTGTCCAGCCGCGTCAGACCATAGCGGCCCACCATGCGGGGGTTGGCCGCGTCCACCCGGGCCTGCACGCCGGCATAGGCGTTGTCGGCTTTGTGGTCATAGGCCAGCAGGTTCTGCTTGAAGCGCCATTGCGTATTCAGCCGCTGCTCCAGCAGATAGCCCAAGGTCGCACCTTTCACATCAAAGTGGTCAAAACCCGGCTCGCCCAAAAACGTGCTGCGCCCAATGCGCCCATTGGGGTTGGGCAGCAGGCTGCCATCCAGCGGCTTGCCCACGTCGTAGTTGGCGCGGCTCTTGTTCAGATTGGCCAGCAGCGTCAGGTCAGTGTCGGGGGTCAGCTTCCAGTCAATGGCGGCCGACAGCGACAGGCGGTCATTGCGCATCTCGTCGATCATGCCGTCCGCATCGCGCGCCAGCGCGGTCAGCCGGTAGCGCATGCGGCCGTCCTCGGTCAGCTTGTCGCTCACATCAGCGGCGATCTGCTTTTTGTTCCAGCTGCCCAGCTGCAGCTCCACCTCGCGCAGCGGCTCATCGGTGGGGCGCTTGCTCACCAGGTTGAAGACGCCGCCCGGCGCCGCCTGTCCGTACAAAATCGAGGCCGGGCCTTTGAGCACCTCCACCCGCTCATAGGCATAGGGCTCCACCGCCCCGCTCAGCGAGTTGATCGGAAAGCGCGCACCATTCAGGTACAGCGGCGCCGCCCCGGTCACGTTGAAGCCGCGCACGGTAAAGCCCGTGCCAACATGGCGCATCGCCCCACCCTGCAGCGGCATGATGCTCGCCGAGTACTCCAGCGCCTGATCCAGCGAATCGGCGCCCTGGGCCACAATCTGCTCGCGCGGCACCACCGTCACCGACATGGGGGTCTCCGACAGCGGCGTATCGGTCTTGGTCGCCGTCGCACTGCGCCGGGCCACAAAGCCGCCCACGGGGCCAGCGGCGCTCTCGCGCAGCGCATCGGCCTGCACCGTCACCGGCGCCAAGGTGGTCTCGGCCCCGCTCTGCGGCGCGGCTGCTTCGGCCGGTTTGATCACCAGGGCCCGCCCCTGGGGCACCACCACCAGGCCACTGCCCGCCAGCAATTGCGCCAGCGCCTGGCGCGGCGCCATGCTGCCAGACACCGCCGGCCCCTGCCTGCCCGCCACCACCGCCGGGGCGTACAGCAGCTGCAGCCCCGTTTGCTGGGCCAGGGTATGGATCGCCTGCCCCAAAGGCTGGGCCGCAATCGCCACCTGGGCCGGGGCCTCCGCCTGGGCCTGGGCCCAAGCGGGAATGGCCCCGGCCACGAACAAAGACAGGGCCAAGGCCCGGGGTGCAAAAACACTGCGCGACTGCCGCATAAACAAGGTCTCCAACTGCCTGGAAATAGCCAGCACTACCCATGGAGTCGCACGGGCGGGCAGAACCCTCAGGTCGGTTGGGTAAAAAATTTGGATTATTTTTGAAGGGGAAGCGGTGCCGGGGTTGCAGGTGATGCCACGATGACGACTCGGGGCTGTAAATTCAACCAGCCAATGCAACTAGATGCAGAAATGAAAGAGCCTTTATGCGACCACTCGATGAACTGCTGGAAACTCAAGAGCCGGCCCTTCCACTTGTCGAACAATGGATCCGCGAGGCTGAACTCCCCGTCGAGATACTTCCCCCTTCAGCCAACAATGGTGATGTTCTCGTTGAGCTACAAGTGACGACCCGCTCCGTTCTAGGTGCCATTGCCTATGGAACGGGCGGCATCCTGATAGATGGTGGCTGGCTAAGGCTGCTTGGCTCTGGGCACACCAGGCTACCTCGCAATATCGCCGCGTGGAACGCGGCGCGGTCGAATGGATTTTGCCTTGTGGCAGATGATGTCGTCGGTGGCTTCTTTGCACTCAATGGGGGAGCCTTCGACGGCGACATAGGGGTAGTGCACTATCTGGCACCAGACACACTTCAGTGGGAGAGCTTGGATATTGGTCACACAGCGTTCACACAATGGGCGATGACCCAACGTCTCCACACGTTCTACGCTCAGATGCGCTGGGATGGGTGGCAGGAAGATGTACGCAATTTGCTGGGCGACCAGTGCTTCAGCTTCTATCCCTTCCTCCATACACAAGAAGGGTCAACACAGACTAGTTCAAGACGCGCGGTACCAGTTGCGGAGCAATACGCTCTGAACATAGGTTAGAGATTGAATGTCATCAGGGGACAGAAGCTGAGGTCTTTTCAGCCGTAGCGACTCACCGCCTCAGGTCGTTGACCAACAATTGGAGTCTTTGCTTAACGCCTCAATGGCGGATGCACCAGCAAACCAGCGGCTTCAGACCTGCCCCAACGCTTCGCAAGCATTCACACCTCGCGCTCTGCCCAGCTCCCGCTCGTGATCGGGCGGGTCAGCTGGTCAATCTTGGCATCAATCAACGACAGCCGTGCTCTTGCATGCGCATCGTCTTGGGTCGCCTGCATCAATAGCTCGGCGCCTTCCGCCTTCAACGCCTTTAAATAGGAGTCCGGTGTTCCATCCTCTTCAGCAGAATCTGACATGCTTGTCTCCCCAGTCTCTTGAGCAGAAATGGTAACTGACCCAAAACAAAATGCAACGATTACGCACATAAAAAATAAGTTAAATCAATAACTTATATCAAGCTTGATTGCTCGACAATCGCTGCTATTTGTCCGGTCGACATCACTTGCTTGCGCAACAATCCGAAAGCAGAGTAGGCACTGGAATGCGGCATCCCGAGCCGGTAAACAGGCAGCCGTAAATATCTGACGGCGGTAGCCAGGCCGTTGGCCAGAGCCGTACTCACTTGCGGTCAACACAGCGAACGCAGCCGGATTCGGGCATTGCCGCCTCCAACCCCATCGGCCGCGCCTAGCCCGCAACACTGTCAGTCGAGCAACTGACATCCTCCCATTGCCCCAGCCCTGCCTGCATGGCGCCCAACTTGCCGCGCACCAGCTCCAGCGCATCACTGCCCAGCAGCAGATGTGCGGGCGGCCGCTCGGCGGCAGTGGCGATGCGCAGCATCACAGCGGCTGCTTTGGCCGGGTCGCCTAGCTGCTTTCCGCTGACGGCTTGGCGGCGCGCTCGCACGGGATCAAACAGCGCGTCATAGTCGCTGATGCTGCGGGGTGCGCGCACCATCGAGCGTCCGGCCCAGTCTGTCCGGAATGAGCCCGGCGCGACGGCCGTCACGTCAATGCCCAGCGCTGCAACCTCCTTGCCCAGCGCTTCGGAGATCCCTTCCAGCGCAAACTTGCTGCCGCAGTAGTACGCAATGCCCGGCATGGTGATAAAGCCGCCCATCGATGTGATGTTCAGAATGCGCCCACGGCGGCGGGCCCGCATAAAAGGGAGGAAGGCCTTGATGACCGCAACCACACCGAAGACATTGACGTCAAATTGCCGCCGCAGATCTTCCAGCGGGCTCTCTTCCAGGATGCCCTCGTAGCCGTAGCCGGCGTTGTTGACGATGACGTCCACCGGCCCGATTGCCTTTTCCACGTCCTGGGCCACCCGCTCAACTGCCGCGTGGTCGGTGACATCCAGCTGCCGGGCTATCGCTTGGTCAGGGTGCATCGCCTGGAATGCCTGTGCGTCTTCGGCCCTGCGCACGGTGCCGATGACGCGGTGCCCTGCGGCCAGCGCCACTTGGGAAAGAGCCTTCCCAAAGCCGCTGCTGACGCCGGTGATAAAGAAAGTTTTAGAGGATGAATCGCGCATGCTGGCTCCTGAAGGTACGAGGCCAAATGGTAGGCAAGCACGCGGCATCCAGAAATGGCGTACGCTATCCGGTCATTGCCTATTCCTACACCATGATGACTTCCACCCCGAGGCCCCGCATGGCCGCACTGCTGTCCAGCTTGGCGCTCCATGAGGGTTACACCCTGAGCCCCCTGCCCGGCGTGCGCTGGTTGCGCAGCAACCGGCCCTTGGACGTTACGCCGGTGCTGTACGAGCCGGGTATCGTCATCGTCTGCCAGGGACGCAAGCGCGGTTGGCTGGACGACCAGGAGTTTGTCTACGACGAGCAGCATGTGCTGGCTGTAGCCGTGCCCGTGCCCTTTGTCATGCAGACGGAAGCCAGCGCTGAACGTCCCTTGCTGGCCATCTACCTGCGGCTGGATTTGCAACTGGCCGCCGACATCGCCATCCAGGTGGACGAGCAGCTGCCCCATGCCACGCCGATCAGGTCGATCAGGTCGATCAGGCCGTCCAGCCTGGTGTCTTCCAGGATGGATGCAGCCCTCGCCGACGCAGTCACCCGCCTCTTGCAGGCCATGTCCAAACCGCTGGAAGCCCAGGTGCTGGGCCCCTCCATCCTGCGAGAGATCTACTTCCGCGTGCTGACGGGTGAGCATGGCGAAACCCTGCGTGCTTCGCTGGCCGCGCAAGGGCGCTTCGGGCAAATTGGCCGTGCCATTCAGCGCATCCACCGCGAGCACGCCAGTCCACTGACCGTGGCAATGCTGGCACACGAAGCCGGGCTGGGTGCGGCCGCTTTCCACCACCACTTCAAGGCCGTGACCCGCGTATCGCCGATGCAGTACCTCAAGTCCATCCGCCTGCACCAAGGGCGGCTGCTGATGATGCGGCGTGGCATGACCGCCGCCGCTGCTGCATCAGCTGTAGGTTACGAGAGCCCCTCCCAGTTCAGCCGGGAGTTCAAGCGCCTGTTCGGGCTTCCACCGCAGGCCGAGGTGGAACGCATCAAGCATGCGTTCGCTCTGCCGCCGCTGCCGGAGGGACCTTTTGTGACTTCTCACTAGTTACCCCTTAATCGACGCGTGGCAATCGAGCACCTCTATCCCTGAAAATGACCACGGTTCGATTCAATCCGCCCCATGAGGAGCCACCATGAAAAAACTACCTGACGATTTTCCGTTTCTCCAGGACATGTACGCCGATGGCTACTTCCCCAAGGACCTCGTCGACAAGCTGCGCGATGCCATTCAGGAAGTCGCAATGTTCGTCGGACAAGGCGGCCATTCGTTAGATGCGGTTCAGTCCCAATTGGATGTGATGACCGAAAAGATCAACGATCTTCAGGCCGAATTTGAAGACCGAGGCAGTGAGATTGAGACCGTCGCCAGAGACTCGATTGGCACCACGGTCGAGGCCATGCTCAGCTTCTTTGAGGTGGACATTGACACCGAAGAGGCCATTCGTGCCCGGGACTGGTAAGCGAGGCAGATCCCGTCTTTTCAGCGGCAAGCCTATAGCGGCCGCTGAATTCAATCGTTAAACGCCTATTCCGGCCCGTCCCAGACCATCAACCTGTGAAAAGCAGATTTACTCCCCACATGAAGAAGCTTTCGACCTGGCTCACACCTGGGGGCATGGTCGCAATCGCTTTTGGATTGGTCATTGGCAGCTCGTACCTGCTGGGGTACCTACTTCCTGCCGCAAGAGATGAGGTTCAAGAATGCAGGGATCAGTGCAAGCCCAAGCAGGGAAATTTGGTAGACGACAAGAACTACCCCATGTCAACAAGGGGTAGCTACCGGCAAATCTGTCAATGCTCGTAATACGTTCAACCCAGAAAACAAGGCCATGCCCCCAGCCAGTGGCCGCGTCCGTCCAGGGTCACCCAAGATAAATGCGAGCAGACAGCAGGTGCATGACATCTGCCTCCTGGTTGCACACCGTGAAGACTCAGCGCTTCCGCAAGCGGCATGCACTACAGCGGACTCCATGCGGGCAAGTCCGCTCGGTGGAGGGGTTGGCATCCACCCGATAGCGCATCCAGGTTTTCAGGCACAGCATCGAATTCGATGACGTCATTGAAGTCATTCAGTGCTGATGGTGGTTCGCCAGTCAGCTACCGTGCTGCCAGCTTTTGTAGACAAACTCCAGGCTGTAGCCATCGAGGTCCCGGACCTGGGCCGCGAAGTAACGGGGGTCGTAGTGCAGTTGCGCGCCAGGGGGGTGAATCTCGGTTCCGCCGGCGGCAAGTGCTGCCGCATGGGCGCGCCTCACCATCTCCTCGGATTCGGCCACCAAGCCGATGTGCAATGCCCCGGGAGCTGCCGTGCCCTGCCGAAGCCAAAAAAACATACGCCCCTTCGCGCCAAAGCCCTTCAAATCAGGATGTCCCGCAGGTCCGTCTGCGCCGTCGTAGTCGTGGCGGGCGGTGATGCCAAGGACAGGGAGCAGCTTTTCGTAGAAGGTGAGCGAGCGGTCGATATGGTTCACCGTGAGAAATACATGGTCAAGCATCACTGCTTCCTTTCAGATGGTGTAGCCGCCCGCGACTTCAATGTTCTGCGCGTTGATCCAGGCGCCGTCGCTGGCCAAAAGCATCGCAATCACACGCGCGACCTCGTCGGGCTCGCCGACCCTGCCCAGCGCAGTTTGCGCAGCCAGCAAGCGCTCAAACTCAGCATTGAGGCCGCCACCCAGCTCCGTGCGGATGGCCCCGGGTGACACCGAGTTGACGCGGATTCGGCGCTCGCCAAACTCCTTGGCCATGTAACGTGTCAACACTTCGAGGCCCCCTTTGAACGATGCATAAGGCGCCACCCCTGCCGTGGCCACGCGCGTCGTTGCACTGGTCAGGTTCACGATGCTGGCGCCGTCTCTGAGCAGCGGCAACAAAGTCTGGGTCAGGAAGAACGGACCTTTCAAGTGCACGTTCATCAAGCCGTCGAACTGGTCCTCGGTGACGGCCGCAATGGGGTTGAAGATACCGTAACCCGCGTTGTTCACGAGGCCCGATAGCCTGTCAGCCTGCCAGGTCGAGGCCATGGCCTCCTGCACCGCGAGCCGGAAGGACGCAAACGTGCTGATGTTGGCCACGTCCAGGGGCAGGGCAACGGCCTGTCCCCCGCCAGTGGCGATGTGCTGAACCACCTTTTGCGCAGCCTCCGGGTTTCGGTGGTAGGTCAGGATAACGCCCTGTCCGCGGCGAGCGCAGTCAATGGCGGTGCTTGCACCGATGCCTCGGCTGCCTCCGGTGATAACGACGATGTCCATATGAAGTTCCAACAAGTTCCAGTGCTTCAACGATAGGCTTTAGCGCTCAACCTCACCCACCTGTTCCTGCCTAACTCCTGCCCATTTCTGCTTGTTCGCTTGTACCGCTGCCAAGATCGCGGTCCAATGTCGCATGAATGAGCAACTGAACGAACTCCGCGCGATGGCGGCCCATGCCGAAAACCGGAGAACGGAGACCGGTATCCCGCGCGTGGCGATGGTGCAGGGGGCTATTCCGGAGCACCAGCTGGCCGCCGTGTACGAACCGATGGTCAATCTCATTCTTCAGGGAAGCAAATCGATGTCCGTAGGCGGCCAGACCTTGCACTACGATCCTGCCACCTACTTTGTCATGTCCATCGAGCTTCCAGCGGCCGGGGTCGTGCGCCCAAGCCGCACCGGGGAGCCCTACTTGGCCGTAAGCCTGACCCTGGTGCCGGCGCTGCTGGCGGAGCTGCTGGCGGATCTGCCCCATGCTGCGCAAGAACCCGCCAGGGAGTCGGGATTCTCCGTTGCGGCGGTAACGCCGCAGTTGCTGGACGCCTGGGTTCGCATGCTGCGACTGATGAAGGCTCCGGCAGACATTGCGGTGCTGGCCCCCGCCTACGAACGCGAGATTCTCTACCGCGTGCTCCAGGGCCCCATGGGTTGGATGCTGCGCGACATTGCCACGCCGGACACCGCCTTGGCACGCATCAACCGGGTGGTGCAGCGCCTGCGCCATGAGTTCGCGCAGCCCTTGCGGATGGAGGCGCTCGCGGCCGACGCGGCGATGAGCGTTTCTGCATTTCATCGCCACTTCAAGGCGGTGACCTCACTCAGTCCGCTGCAATACCAAAAGCAGGTCCGCCTGCTCCAGGCCAGAACGCTGCTCATCACGGCAGGGCACAACGTCACGTCAGCCGCTCACGAGGTGGGTTACGAGAGCGCGACCCAATTCAGCCGGGAATACGCCAGAGCGTTCGGAATGCCGCCCGCCAAGGATGCGGCTCGTCTTGCCGCAGGCATGCGGTGAATACAGCACACGCAAGCGGATTTGCGCCCCCTGCAGTGAGCGGCACGGGCATAGGCCTCTTAGCCGTTCCTCCCTTTTCCGCTGCAGTGCGCCGCGTTCAGCCGGCCCGGGGCAGCCAGCCCGGGGCAGCCGGCGATAGATCTGGGCCGCTCGCTGCTGCCGACGGTCGTGGGTACGCTCCTTGCAGGAGGAGACGCATGCACGGCGGACGCATGCCCCGCCCTGTCGCGCCAGGCCCCGCGCTGCCACCTCAACGCAGCTTCACGATCTCCGTCACCCCGCCCTCGGTCTTGAGCCGCACCGGCAGCAGCAGCGGCAGCGCCTGGGCAAAGCTGGCCGCCTCGCGCAGGTCAAAGCTGCCGCCCACCCGCATCGCAGCGACGGCCGGGTCGCGCACGACCAGGCGGGTCTCGCCATAGCGCTCAAACTCGGCCAGCGCCTGCGCCAGCGGTGCGTCCTGAAAATTCACCCGCCCTTTGCGCCAGGCCGCGACATGGCCCACCGGCAAGGCCTGCGGCGCTGCCAGGCGGCCCTCGGCCTGCGCGGTCACCCGCTGGCCGGCCACCAGCTCCACCGCTGCCGGCCCGGCCAGGGTCTGGGCGTCCACACCCATCTGCGCCACCCGCACCCGGCCTGATTCGACCTCGACCACCGTCTGGCCCGCATCCAGCCCGGCGCGGGTATGGCGTACCGAGAATCTGGTGCCCAGCACCGTCACCAGCGTGTGCCCCGCCCGCACCTCAAACGGGCGCTGTGCATCGGCGCTGGCATGGAACAGCGCCTGGCCCTCGAGCAAGCGCACCTCGCGCCGGCCCCGGAACAGCTGCACCTGCGCCTGCGATGCGGCATCGAGCAGCATCTGCGAGCCATCGGGCAGCCGTATCTGCAGCGCCTGCCCGCGCTCGGTGGCGTAGTGCTCGCTGAACAGCGGCTGGCTGCGCCAGTGCGACCAGCCCAGCCAACCGCCCACCACCAGCACCAGCACGGCAGCGGCCATGCCCAGATTGGGCAGCCAGTGGCTGGCAGACCACCAGCGGGCCTGGTGCCGTGCGGCTGCGGCGCTGGGCGGGATAGCTGCCGCAACGGTCGCTGCGGGTTCGGCAGCTTCAGCGGTAGCCGCCACTTGCTCCTGTCCCTGTGCCTGTGCCTGTGCCTGTGCCTGTGCCTGTGCCTGTGCCTGTGCCTGTGCCTGTGCCTGTGCCTGTGCCTGTGCCTGCGCTTGTTCCTTGTCGCGCGCCAAGCCCCCCCGCAGCGCATGCTGCAGCGCTGGCGGCATCGCGCGCAGCCGGGCGTGGCTGTGCTCCAGCGCATCCAGCGCCTGTGCATGGGCTGGGTCGGCCGCCAGCCAGGCGGCCAAGGCGGCAGCCTGCTCGGCGGGCAGTGCCTGGCCGCTGCGCCGGCGCGTGGCCCACAGGGCGGCCTGCAGGCCCAGGGCATCCTGGCCCTGCGCAAACGCCGCAAATGCGGCCTCATCGGCAGCATCCTGGCGGTCGGCATCGGCGGTGTGGGGGCGGGGCAAAGTCATCGCTGGGGGTGTCGTCGTGCCGGTATCAAGGCTGGCGGGTGGCAGGCAAGGCGGTATCTGGCCGCTGGGCTGCGCTGGGCGCCCCGCCTTGCTGCAGCAGCTCGCAGGCGCGGCAGGCCAGGCGGCCACGGGCAATATGCTTTTCCACCATGCTCAGCGATATGCCCATGCGCTGGGCAATCTGGGCATAGGGCATGTCGTCAAACACATGCAGCATAAACGCTTCACGGCAGCGCAGCGGCAAGGCCTCAATGGCCGAGGCATAGGCGGCCATCGCCTGCGCGCTCGACAGCAGCGCGTCGGGCTCCTCATGCGCGGGGCCCGGGGGCTGGGCGGTTTCATCGAGCGCATGCAGGTCCTCGTGCGTGCGCAGCTGCGCGCGCCGGTACTGGTCCACCATCACATGGCGCGCCGTCTGGTAGAGCAGCGCGCGCGGCTCGGCGATCGCTGCGCGCGCCTGCTCCATCGCCAGCACCCGGGCGTAGCTCTCCTGCACGATGTCGGCAGCGGCATCGCGGTCGCGCACCTGGCGCAGGCAGAAGTTCAGCAGTTCTCGGTAGTAGTGGACGAACACGGGGCAGCAGCCAGACAGGGGGATCGCAGTGCTTGTGCCGCGATGGCGCCATGCAATAACGCGAATGAATCGCATTATCCATATTTTGACTACTGTTTACATATAATAAGAACCATTCTCATCGCGTCACCCCCAACACCATGCACCCAGGCCCCGGCATTCCGCCCTCACCTTCTGTCGATCCGGTGCAGGCCCTGTACGAGGCGCACCACAGCTGGCTGGTCGCGCGACTGCGGCGCAAGCTCGGCTGCGCCTGGGATGCGGCCGATCTGGCGCAAAACACCTTTGTGCGCGTGCTGGGCACCCAGCGCCAGCAACTCCAGGCGCTGCTGGAGCCGCGCGCCTACCTCACCACGATTGCGCAGCGCCTGCTGTCCAACCACCTGCGCCGCCGCCAGATCGAGCGCGCCTACCTCGATGCGCTCGCGCTGCTGCCCGAGCCCGTGGCCCCGCCGCCCGATGCGCAGCTGATGGTGCTCGAAACCCTGGTCGCCATTGACCGCCTGCTCGGCGGCCTGCCGGTGGTTGCCCGCAAGGCCTTTTTGCTGTGGCGGCTGGAGGACCTGACGCAGGAAGAAATTGCCCAGCAGCTGGGCATATCGCGCACCAGCGTGCGCCGCCACCTGGCCGCAGCGGCCGAGCGCTGCTATTTTGCGGACCAGGCCTGAGATGGCCGCACCCGAACACCTGCCCGGCGGCCTGCCGTTGGGCGCGCAGGCCATGCCAGGCGCGCTGCCGCCCAGCATCCCGCCCGCCGTCGCCCAGGCCGCCGTGCGCTGGCTGCTCGATCTGGAGCCCGGCGACAGCGCTGCTGCCCGCCGCAAGCGCCAGCAGTGGCAAAGCTGGCTCGACGCCGACCCGCTCCATGCCCAGGCCTGGCAGCGCATGGCGCAGATCGATGGCCAGTTGCGTGGCGTGCCCACGGCTGTGGCAGTGCAGACCCTCGCCTCACCCGCGCTGTCGCGCCGCCACGCGGTGCGCCTGGCGGTGATGCTGGGGGCCGGTGCTGGCGGCCTGCTGGCCCTGGGCCACAGCCCGCTGGGCGAACAGGCCTGGCTCAGCGCCAGCGCCGATCTATCAACCGCCACCGGTGAGCAGCAGCGCACGGTTTTGGCCGATGGCACGCGCCTGCTGCTCAATACCGCCACGGCCGTGGACCTGCGCTACAGCAGCAGCGAGCGGCTGATTGTGCTGCGCGCCGGTGAGATCCAGATCGAGAGCGCTGCCGACCCCAGCCCCGACCCTGCCACCGGCCTGGCCCGCCCCTTGCGGGTGCGCAGCAGCCAGGGCTGGGCGCGGGCCATTGGCACCCGCTTTAGCGTGCGGCAGTATGCGGACGACACGCTGGTGCAGGTGCAAGAAGGCCAGGTAGAGCTGCAGCTGCTACCAGATTTGCGCCACGACATGGGCCAGACCCTGCGCCTGGCTGCTGGCGAGCAAGGCCGCATCGCCGCCAGCGGGCTGCTGCGCCAGGGGCCCGCCCCCGCTGCCGGCCTGGCCTGGACCCAGGGCATGCTGGTGGCCGACGATATGCGCCTGGGCGACTTTATCGCCGAGCTGGCCCGCTACCGCCCCGGCCGTCTGCACTGCACGCCCGAGGCCGCCGCCTTGCGCGTATCGGGCAGCTACCCCTTGGCGGATACCGACAAGGTGCTGGCGGCGCTCAGCCAGACTTTGCCGCTGCGCATCAGCAGCCGCACACGCTGGTGGGTGACGGTCGACAAAAGCTAGTCTTCCCACCCAGCCATCGCGCATTCCAAAAAAAGATGGCCAATTGGCCCAACCCGCGTGTCAAGCCCTGCATAAGCGCCGCAAAAACCATGGCGGCGCGCTGCAACCAGCTTGTCAAACTCGGGACCTATTCGCATGTACCGCACTCGCTTCTCTGCCCCCGCCACACCCCGTGGCACCGCGCTCTCCGCCCACCTGCTGTGCCTGGGCCTGGCCGCCTGCGCCAGCCTTGCTGCACTGGCACCCACATCTGCCCAGGCGCAGGCCCAGCAGCCAGCCAACACCCCTGCGGCGCGCAGCTACTCCATCCCCGCCGGCCCGCTGGCTGCAGCGCTCAACCGCCTGGGGCAAGAGTCTGGCACCCTGATCTCGTTCGCGCCCGATACCGTGGCCGGCCTGCACAGCCCCGGCGTGCAGGGCGCGGCCGATGTGGGCCAGGCGCTGGGCAGCCTGCTGGCGGGCTTGCCGCTGCAGGCCCAGCGCGATGCCAGTGGCAGCTATGTGGTGCGCCGTGTGGCACCCACCGGCGCAGCACCGGCTGCCGCTGCCTCAGCCTCGGCAGAAGGCGCGCCCAGCATCACCTTGCCTGAGCTGCGCGTGACCGCCCAGGCCGAGCGCAGTGCCACCACCGAAGGCACCGGCAGCTACACCATCCGCAGCACGGCAGCCGCCACCGGCCTGCAGCTGTCGCCGCGCGAGACGCCGCAATCGGTCAGCGTGCTCACGCGCCAGCAGATCGAAGACCAGGGCATCACCAGCATTGGCGAGGCCGCGCGCCATATCACCGGCATCTCGGCCATCAGTTCGGATAGCGACCGCACCGATCTGGACGCCCGGGGCTTCTACATCGACAACTACCAGTACGACGGCGTGCCCACCTATGTCGCCAATGACTTTTTTGGCGCCTCGATGCTCGACCCGATTCTGTACGACCGCATCGAGGTCGTGCGTGGTGCGACGGGCCTGATGACCGGCGCGGGCAACCCCGGTGCTTCGGTCAACCTGGTGCGCAAACGCGCCAGCAGCAAAACCTTCACCGGCTCGGCCAGCCTCAGCCTGGGCTCCTGGAACGAGCGCCGCGCCACCCTCGACCTGAGCACGCCCTTGACCGATGACGGCCGCATCCGCGCCCGCGTGGCCGCGATGGCCGACGAGCGCGACTCGCACCTGGACCGCTACCACACGCGCAACCGCGCCTTGCTCGCCACCGTCGAGGCCGATCTGACGCCCGACACCACCGCCTGGATCGGCCTGGAGCACCAGGCCAAGCGCCCCACCGGCGTCACCTGGGGCGGTCTGCCCATGGTCTACCAGGATGGCAGCGCCACGCACTGGCCGCGCTCGTTCAGCATTGGCGCCGATTGGACCGAGTGGAACACCACCAGCCGCACCACCTACGCCGGGCTCGAGCACCGCTTTGACAATGGCTGGTCCATCAAGGCCAATGCCAGCCGCCTCGATGCCGACTACACCTCCAAGCTCTTTTACCTGCTGAACGAGCCCGACAAAAACACCGGTCTGGGCCTGGGCCCCTACCCCAATTACTCGCGCCAGAGCTTTGCGCAAAACAGCGGCAGCCTGCAGGCCACCGGGCCTTTTGAGCTGCTCGGCCGCAAGCATGAGGCGGTGCTGGGCTTGACCGGCAGCCAGTCCAACTACGCCTACGGCAACCATGCCTACACCGCCACCCCCGTGGGCAATATCTTTGACTGGGATGGCTCCTACCCCGAGCCGGTCTGGGGCGCCTTCCGCCCGCTGGGCGATGACCGCACACGCCAGACCGCCGTCTACGGCGCGCTGCGCCTGTCGCTGGCCGATGACCTCAAGCTCATCGCCGGCGGGCGCGAAACCCGCTGGGAAAGCCAGAGCCTGACGGAAACGCGCAAGCACAAGGTCTTCACGCCCTACGCGGGCCTGCTGTATGACCTGAACACCACCTACACCGTCTACGCCAGCTATACCGATATCTTCCAGCCGCAAAACTACCAGGACACCCAAGGCCGCTACCTGGACCCTGTGACCGGCAAGGCCTACGAGGCCGGCATCAAGGCCGCGTTTCTCGATGGCAAGGTCAATGCGTCCCTGGCCGTGTTCCGCATCGCCCAGGACAATGTTGCCGTGCAAGACGGCGACAACATGGTTGGCGGCACCGGCAACCCCGCCTACCGGGGCGAGAAAGGTGTCACCAGCAAGGGCTTTGAGGCCGAGGTCTCCGGCGAGCTGGCCCGGGGCTGGCAGCTGATCGCCGGTTTTGCCCGGGCCGATGCCCGCGCGGCCGACGACTCGCGCCTGCAGTCGCAGCGCCCCAACAACATGGCCCACCTCTACACCAGCTACCGCCTGCCCGGCAACTGGAGCGCCCTCAAGGTGGGCGGGGGCCTGACCTGGCGCGGCGCCACCTACGCTACGACGACTACGTCGACGGACGTGGAAGCGCGCCGCGACCAGGGCTCCATCACCCTCGCCAGCCTGATGGCCAGCTACGACATCTCGCGCCAGCTGTCGCTGCAGCTCAATATCAACAACCTGTTTGACAAAACCTACTTCGACTTTGCCGGCAGCCAGATCTACTACGGCGCGCCGCGCAAGTTCACGCTGACCGCCAAGTACGATTTCTAATCAGCATCAAGGGGCAACAACAACGCCCGCTGGCAAACCCAGCGGGCTGCTTGTCTCAGGCTTGGTGGAGATGTCGCACAACCCCTGCTCTGCCCCATGGCCGGGTCTTATGGATCCGGCAAATGTGCGGCTTGGAAGGCCAAGAACATCTGCAGAATCAGTGCGAGCGGTTGATCGATCTATTCTCAGGCCCCTTGCAAAGATTCCCAATATCTGGGGCAGCAGTCCCACCCACTGAGGCGACACGTTTTCAGCACCCGCGCGTTAGCGCCCCGACAGTCAAATAGGGCTCTTTTAGGTCAAGGCCTTTGCTATACTGCCGCGCACAGGCAGGAGAGCCGCCATCAACACCCCAGCTGACATCGACCTGAGCGTCCTCACTGCGACGAACTCCAGGGCCGCACACTACATTCTTGAAATCGTTAAAGCGCAGACTGGCATGGGGCTGGTCGGCATGGCCTGGGTTCGCTCCAATATGTGGCGTGCATGCGCTGTGGTGGACGACATGGGCCTGGGCATGAAAGCCGGTGACGAACTGGATGTGGACAGCACCCTGTGCAAGGACGTCATGGAATCCCAGCTTGGGATTGCATTTGATGACGCGCTGGACCACCCTGTTTTTCGCGACCATAAAACGCCCAAGCTCTACGGATTTCGCGCCTATATCAGCGAACCGATTCTGCTAACCGATGGCAGCTATTTCGGTAATTTGTTTGCCTTGGATGCAGAGCCCAGGCCCATCACAAGCGAGAAAAACCGCGCCATTTTTACCGCTTGCGCCGGTATTCTTGGCAAGCTTCTCCAAGACCAGCTGATATCCCAGCAGCTGACCAACGAAATTCAAAGCTTTAAAGAGACGGGCAACGCCCGCGAGGTGTTCCTGGCCGTTGTCGCCCACGATCTACGCAACCCTTTGCAGGCGATCACGATGGGCGCAAAGATGCTCGCGCGGGGCGACGAGCCCAAGGCGGCCAAGCTCGGAGAGCGCATCGCTACCAGCGCCCGCCGCATGAGCAAGCTCATAGATGATCTCGTCGATTACGCCAAAGGCCGCGCCGGCAACGCCATATCCGTGGCCCCTGAACCCACGCAAAACCTCGCGGCGGCCCTGCACACCGTCATCGATGAGTTTGTAGAAGCGCATCCTCAGCATGCGTTCGTCGCATCGCTTGAGCTCCCAGCGGAGGTACGTGTCGATATCCCACGTATCCAGCAGCTCTTATCCAACCTGCTGGGAAACGCGGTGGCCTACGGCGGGTCGGACTTTCCGATTCAGATCACCGGCAGCCTGGAAGGAAAAGACATCGTCATTCTGGTCAACAACCGGGGGCCTCTGGTGCCGGACGAAGTGATGGCCCAGATGTTCGACCCCCACTTCCAGGGCCCCAAGTCTGCCGCCACCAGCATGGGGCTGGGCTTGAGCATCTGCAAACAGATCGTCGCAGCCCACCAGGGAAGCTTGACCGTGCTATCTTGTTCAGACTCCGGCACCACCTTCACGATCAGGCTGCCCGTGGTTCTGTAGGCGGACAAAAATAAACCGGGCGCTGGATACAGCGCGAGGTCGATAAGCCGCCAACACGGCCCAGCAAACCGAAAATGAGACTAAGACAGCCCCGGACCTGGCGCCCGTCCGAAGGCCGTGCACAGAGCACGCCCGCTCCAACAACGCAAAAATAGCCCGCTGGCTAACCAGCAGGCTATTTTTATTTGGGCAACAAAATGCGCTACCCCATCAAAGGCCATTGCAGTAAGGAATTTGATCCCCAGCAACGTACCCATTCAAGGGGCTAAGACAGCCCCTGAGACGAGGCGCAGAACCGCAGACAGTACTGAAGGTACGGCAAGGTTGCGCAACGAAGTATCAGGGCCTGTATTAGCCCCGCCCCGATCAGATCCAAGGGACGCCGTAGTATTCATTCACCTTTCGGCCATATTCGTCGTTATAGTCCTGCGTCGTCTCACGCGCATAGCGCGGCGCGCCTTCCAGCTGCTCCTTGGTGAGCGACACGACATAGCCGCCCAGGCCCGTGTCGTACTTCAGCGTTTCCCAAGGCAGAGGGTACACATCGGTGCCCATGCCCAAAAAGCCGCCAAACTCCATCACCGCGTAGCGGACCTTGCCCGTGAGCTTGTCCAGCAGCAGGCTTTCCACCGAGCCCAGCTTGTCGCCATTGGGGTTGTACACCTTGGTGCCTTGCACCTTGTCCGAAGAGATCACGCTCGATGCTGTGTTGATCGTATTCATAGGGTTCTCCTGTGTTGGAAAGCGGGATTGCAAAGGGGCCGATGCGGGATGCCGGTAAGAGCGCTTCCGTGATGTCTCGGCCTTGGATTCAATGCTAAACAGCGGCGCGGTCCAGCCGGGTAGTCATCGCCGTCCGATAGCCGTAGGACGGGCCGCACCGGTTTTGCAGGACTGGAAAAAGCGCCCATTGCTGCGGGGCATATCGCCTCCCGTAAGCCCCTGCGCACGTGGGCTCGCCCACCACAGAAGCTCCTGCACGCCGTCTTGGATGGGCGAGCAGCTGCCACACCGCATTGGCAGGGCTGCGCCACAAGCGCCACGCGTCGCCCTGCCTGCGGTGCACCAGGCGGGGCTAGCGCCGGCGTGCAGCGCAGCCCCAGCGCCAGCCATTGCAGCAACGCCTGCAAACAACCCAGCCTGGGGATGTAACGCCACCAAGCCCAAAAATCCCGCCAATATATCCGCCAGAACCCTATAACCCGCTAGACACTTCAAAATTTCCAGTAATCAACGAAAACCCATCACTCGCACATCAGGACTTATCGCATAAAATTAAAATTATTAACACCCTCAATTAGATAATTTAAAAATAAAATAAAAAGCAAATTATCAATATTGTCTCTCCGCAGAAACAACTGAAGCCGTGACTACGGCATAAGCACGTAGTATCTTTCTTCCTCGGTGGTTAAAAATTCATTCGAATCTTGTATACAAATACCATACCAGCGGGGATTCATCATGGACACAGATCAGTGCATAAACGGCGCTTCAAAAGACAGAGAGAATGCCTTAGCCAAACCCCGGGTTCGCAGCATCGTGCGGGTGCCCATCATTCTGGCCAATGGGCACAAGGCCGCATCAGAAATCATCAGCTTTGGCAACCTGAGCGACAACGGCGAGCACTTTGCGGTGCGGTTCAAGCGCCCAAACGCCAAAGCGCCGCTGGTGCGCCTGCATTCAGAGTGCATCACGGGCGACGCGCTGGCCTCCGCACGCTGCGACTGCGGTCCCCAGCTCCAGGAAGCACTGCAAGGCCTGCATACCGAAGGGGGCCTGCTCCTGTATTTGCGCCAAGAAGGCCGAGGCATTGGCCTTTATCGAAAACTGGAAGCCTACCTATTACAAGATCAAGGATTGGATACCTTTGCCGCGAATCGGGCCTTGGGCCATAAAGACGACGAGCGCAGTTACCAGGTCGCCGCTGACATGCTCCAAGCGCTGGGCATTCACACCATCCGCTTGCTCAGCAATAATCCCGACAAACAAAAGCAACTCAGCATGGCAGGCATTACCGTGGAGTCACGCATCCCTACCGGGGTGTTTGTCGATACCGATAATCGCCATTACCTGGAAACAAAGGTCAAGCACTCACGCCACTCCATCGACGTTCCGGCTCTGCAAAAGGAAACCCCATGATCTCCCATCTATCGCCCATCAGCGGCGTTGCCACCCATGGCGGTCGCTATATTGCAAGCGCCGGATACGACAACCAGGTGATCTTGTGGGACGCCCACCAGAAAATCGCACTGGCCCGTGCCTGGCATGACCATCTGGCTAACCAGCTGTCCTTCAGCAGCGACGGCCAGCATTTGATCAGCGCCTCCAGCGACCACACGGCCCGGTTGTGGTCCGTGCCTGGCATGAAGCTCATCTGCGTGCTCTCCGACCATGGGGATGATGTAGAAATGGCCCAGTTCCACCCCACCGAGGCGCTGATCGCCACTGCCTCGCGCGACCACCATGTGAGGGTCTTCGACTTCCAAGGCCGGCTCCGGCACTGCCTCGCAGGCCATAGCGCCGATGTGATCTCGATAGCCTGGTCCGCCAATGGCCAGACACTGCTATCGTCCAGCGACGACGGCACGCTCAAGCAATGGTCACTGGCAACGGGAGACCTGCTCCAGGACATTGACCTTGGCGGCGTAGAGACCGACACCATTGCCATCGCCAACAATGGCACCGTCTATGCGGGCAATGATGCCGGCATGATCTTGACCATCGACGGCAGCCATCGCCAGGCAACACCGGCACACCAGGCTGGCATCAAGCGATTGGTCTACCAGGACAACGAGCAGTTGCTGGTGAGCTTGAGCTATGACCGGCTGCTGCGCGTCTGGAAAGCGCAATCCAGCGCCCTCACCCCCATGGCGCAGTCGAGCATTCCTGCACCGATATGGCCCAGGTCTTGCGCTTTTCTGGACAAGGACACCTTGGTTTTTGCCACCTTCGGCTCTTCCTACGCGCTCTTCCACATCCCAACGGGCGAATGGAATCTCGACAAGGTCTGCGCCACAGGCGGCATCAATGCCACCGCCACCCTGCAGCCCCCCTGGGGCGTGGTATCGATTGGCGACGCCGGCATTCTCAAAGCCCATGGCGAGCCCATCCGCGACCTGCGCAGCCTGTGCAACTTCCTCACGCCCCTCGGCGGCAAGATATGCACCGGCGGCCAAACTGGGGCGCTGTTCGATGCCGCAACAGGTGAGACGCTGTACCAACACCGATCCCCGCTCAACTGCGGCGCGGCATTCATGCGCAACGGCATTGCCCATATGGTCATTGGCAGCTATACAGGTGAAGGCCTCGTGTTTGCCCTGGCGCAAGATGGGGCTGTGCACCATGTCGCTACGCTGCAGCTGCATGACAACGCCGTCAAATCCATCGCCGCCTCCAGCCATAGGCTGTTCTCCGTGTGTGCGGATGGCAGCGCCGCCTGGTGGTCGATTGCGAGCTTGCACGAACTGTTCAGCAAACGCGATGCCCACAGCCGCATTGCCAATGGTTGCGCGGCACTGCCCAACGACCGCTTTGTCAGCGTCAGCCGGGATCGCAAGCTGCGGATCTGGGACGACTTTGCATCGACCGAGCTGAACACCCCCCACCAGCATTCCATCAAATGTGTTGCCGCCAGCCCTGATGGCCAATGGATTGCCACGGGCTCCTACCATGGCTGCGTCGCCATCTACGACCATGCTGCAGGGCAATGGCAGCCCACCATGCGCCCCACCTCAGCGGGCATCTCGTCGCTGTGCTTTGACAGCGACAAGGCACAATTTCTGGCCGGCTCCTACGATGGCAATATCTACGACATCCCGATCGTAAAACGGCACTAAGCAGCGGCGTTGCGCCTTGCCCCATCGGGGCTGCGCAAGCTTGGCTCCATCGTCTCGGCCATCACGCCCAGCTCAGGCTCCCAGCTTGGTCTCCCAGCTCGGTCTGCCAGGCCTGCAGCCACGCTGCGTACCAAGGCGCCTCATCCAAGGCGGCCAAGCGCAGAGGGCAGGTATTGCGCACGCCCTGCCATCGGTCAACATTGCCAAAGCAGCAGGCAGCGCTGCAAATCAGCTGTGCCCTCAAACCGGCACAGACCGAGATGCGCCTATATACCAGCACCACTGCTGCGTGCGCCGCCCCAAACGCCACCAACAACACGGGCAGCCCTATGGGCTGCCCGGTTCAAGGTGTTGGGATGCGGTCTTGCCGTCAAAGGGGCACAAAGATCGCGATCAGCAGAAACACCAAAACAATCCCGCCGATGATGGCAAAACGCTTGTTGGCGAATCGCCCAGCGCGGGTGTTGGGATTGGTGGGCTTGGTAGGTTTGGGGTCAGGTGGGTTCATAGCTCACAATCTATCCATTGGCCTGGCGCGCACGCGTCGGACAAAGGACAGAAAGCAGGTCAGCTTGTCGGTAGCAAAAGCTGGCCCCTACGTTGGGATAGAGGAAAACAGAATGCGTGGTTCGATGACTTTGGCAATGGTGCTGCTGGGCCTGGCACCGGCATGGGCGGCGGCGGGCGCTGCGGCAGCGGTGCCCCAAGCCGCACGCAGCGAGCCCCCAACAGCAACCGCCACCGCTAATGTCTGTGCCAGCGACCGCGACAGCGATTCTGACGAGCGCCCCGATGGCGACAAAACGCCCCGGCGCCCGCCCTCGTCTCAGCCCGCCAGTACGGAAACAACGCCATCTGCCCCCCAGCAGCCGGTCTTTATCATCAGCTGCAATGCCAGCGGCTGTACTGACAACCAGGGCCACTTTCTCACCCGCTCCGGCCCCCAGAACCTGGTGGGGCCCAATGGCATTCGCTGCCAAAGCATGGGCGGCAACTGGCAGTGCAACGCACCCACCGCACCGTAATGCACAGCGCTGGCCCAGCGCGCTTATGGGTTGCCTGGCTGCGCCGGTCTAACGCACCGCCAAGGTTCACGCTGCTGGCGCGCAGCGCCTAAACCCCTGCGCCTTGGCGGGTCACTGCCAGCAGCCGCCGTTGTCGCCTGACTGCAACGGCCGGGCGTGGCTGTGCACGGGTTGCGCCAGCGATTGGCGGCGCTGCCAGTTGCGGGTTAGCGTGGGCCCCCAGCCCCTGCCAACCACCGCCAAACACCGGCGGGCGGCATATCCCCTCATCAATGCTGATTCTTGCTCGGCGTGCGCCGTTGCTTAACCAGCGCCCAGGTCGGGGTGCCTTGCTACGAGCGCCAATCCGGCAAGTCCGAGCCAGCAGCAGCGTTCAAACTCCGCCGCTGATCAGCGCAAACTTGATATACAAAAAACCAAATACCGCTATGGAATTGCAAATACTCATTAATTTCTTTCTCCACAGAAATAGATATTAAAAATTACATTGGTTATCAATCATTAATCAATGTCAATGCATCCATTCAATAACCAAAGCGTTCTTTGACCTCCAACATTTCAATCGCAAAGCTGTTTTCGACCTTCGATTTTTTTAAAGGAAGCGCTATGCCAACGATTCGCCGCCACGCTTTACGCCACTACGCCGCCATCGGCCTCTTAGCCTGCGCGGCATCCTGGGCACCGATCGCATCGGCACAAAGCCAGCCACCGCAGGTGGTGATCGACAGCACCGGCTTTGACTTCTACTCGGCGTATCCCGTGAGTGACAGCCAGTGGCGCGGCCCCGCGTTCACCACCGGCACGGTGCCAACGCGGATTACCGAGATCACCTTGGGTCTGGCCAACACCGACCCGGCAACCACCGCCCTGCTCCGCCTGTTACAGCTCGACGGCAGCACTGAACTGCCCACGGGCGCCGCGCTGGCCTCTGCCACGCTGCCCATCGTCGTGCCCAATGATGGCGCCAACCTGAACGCCAATACCTACACAGCAGCCCAGCTGGGCTCCATCCCCAGCACCACGTTGCTGGCGGGCACAAAGTACGCATTGATTGTGTCCAGCCCCTCAGGTGGCTATATCGGCCTGTCGGACAACGACGGCCCCAGCAATGCCTACACCTTTGCAGGTGGGTTTTCAACCTCGGCTGCAGGCTATGTGCAAAGCCTTGACGCGGGCAGCACCTGGACCCAGAACGACCAGGTCACCCCCGCCATCAAGCTGACGGTGGTGCCCGTCGATGACCCGATTGTGGTTCCCCCCACTGCACCCACCCCGGTGCCGACGCTAGGCGCCGTGGGCGCCCTATCGCTGGTCTCCGTCATCGGCTGGCTGGGCCTGCGGCGTACGCGCAAATCGGCAGGCTAACGCCGTCCGTTAATAGCCAGCGCTCGCCATTCCCCCAGATTCACAGACCGCACCAAACAGCCAACCCCAGGCATGCTCAGGAGGTAGTACCACCCATACACAACACCCTTTTTGCCTTGGCTGCTGAAAAGCAGCCAATACGCCCTGCGCTACCGATGCCTGGCTAGACATTTGTCATTCATGGCGAATGGCAATGTCGCCAATGCCATGGGCCATCGCTTTATGGCCTATCTCCTGCAGATGGCCATTGCTCCGATGGGCAAGCAGACAGGGTCGGGTACCGTCCATCGCGGCACAACCGCATGTGGGCGACCAGGCCCAGCCCCTTGCCTGCACTGTCCATAGCTTTCTACAGCTTCAATGCATGAGGATTCTGATGAAAAAGCAAACTATGCCGCCCGCCCGCTACGCGCTGCTCGCCGCCTGCATGTTCGCGGGCCTGGCCCAAGCCCAGAGCATTAACTTCTCCGGGGACACCACCCCCACCGGCAACCAAGGCGCCAGCTTTACCACCACGCAGGTGATTGTGGGCGACAGCGGCACCGGCGCGCTCAATATCCTCAGTGGCGGACAACTCGCCTCGCAGGGCGGCAATATCGGCCAGCAGGCGGGCAGCACGGGCACCGTGGTGCTCGATGGCGCGGGCTCCTCGTGGACGCTGACCTCTCCGGGCTTTACCAGCCTGACGGTGGGCAATGGCGGATCCGGCAGCCTGCAGGTGCGCAACGGTGCCAGCGTCTCCACGGTCAGCAACGTCAACGTCATGTTTCGATCAGGCCAGCTTCCTGGATCGAGCGCGTTGGTGGAAGTCGATGGCGCCAACTCGATCGTGGAAGGTGACTACTGCGAGTTTGGCAACAATGGCAACTCGGTCGTTCGCATTACCAATGGCGGCGTGATCTCTTGCAAATTGGGAGGTCTGCTGCTCAATGGCGAAGTAAATATCAGCGGCGCGGGCTCCAAATGGGTCTCGGACACGCAACTCGAATGGGGCGCCCCTGCAGGCCGGCCTGATGCGGTGGTGACCGTTGGTGAAGGAGCATCCATCGAAGCGGTCAGCTACGTGATACCTGCAAGCAATGCGGCGGGGATCACTGGCCCTACCGCGCTCAAAATCGAAGGCGCGATCACGCCCGGTGCCGTTGTGACGCCCTCCATCGACTTTCAATCTATCGAAGGGGGCGTGCTGAACCTCAACCACAGTGATGCCTCAGGCAATTACCAGCTCGCGCCCGATATCTTGGGCTATGGCGGCGTAGATGTGAACAGCGCCGGCACCACCACCTTGACGGGCAACAACAGCTACTACAACGCCACAAACATCAATTCCGGGCTGCTGCGCGCTGGCGCTGCCAATAGCCTGAGCCCCAGTTCCGATTTTGTCGTTGCCGCTGGCGGCACGCTCGACACCAATACCTTTAGCCCCACCGTTTTGAGCCTGGACAACAGCGGCTTGGTAACGATGGCAGCGGGCGGCACCAGCACCGTGCTGACGGTGGCCCAAAACTACACCGGCAATGGGGGAGTGATTGCGATGAACGCAGCGCTGGCAGACAGCGGCTCGCCCACTCAAAAACTGGTGGTGCAAGGCAGTACCAGCGGCAACACCATTTTGAATATCAGCAACCTGGGCGGCGCAGGGGCGCAAACCACCGGCGACGGTATTTTGGTCGTGCAGGTCGATGGGGACTCCAACGGCACCTTTAGCCTGCCCGCGCCCGGCTATGTGGTGGCTGGTGGTTTCCGCTATTCACTGGTCCAGGTCGGCAACAACTGGTTCCTGCAATCAGAAAACCAGGTGGAAGCGGCCGGCCCCGAAGCCAGCGTGGTGTGCACGCCTGCGCAACTGAGCGATTCGGCCAACCAGGTCGCCACCTGCACGGTCACGCTAAGCACTGCCGCTACGGCCGACCTGCCCATTAACCTGGTGCTGCCTGCGGCCAACCCGCGCTACACCACTACCTGCGCATCGCCCATGGTGGTTGCGGCCAATGCCACCCAGGCCAGCTGCACGATTACCGCCACGCCCAACACCACGGCGGGGGATGGCGATGTGACCGTCACGCTGGCCATTGCACCGCCCACCACCGCAGATGCCTATACGCCCGTGGGCCCTGCTGCGCAGGTCGTTATCCAGGATGCCAATGCGCCGCAGCCGCCTGCCAGCCCTACTGCAGTGCCCACGCTGGGCAGCTGGGGCCTGGCTGCGTTGGCAGCGCTGATGGCGGCTCTGGGCCTGCGCCGCTCGCGCAAGTCCGCTGCCTAAGGCAGCATCCAGGGGGTAGCGCCGCCAGGCGCTGCCCCGTATTGGCCATAACGAGCAGGGCGCAGCAGAGGCAACGGTTCTTTGGGTTCCCGACGGCTGCAGATGGGCTGCCGCTCACGCAATCGCCCAGCGTAACGATCAGCTCGCAAGCGGCACCGGCCGGCCCTGCACGGCGATAGCCTTGGCTTCGCTCCCCACCCGACCAGGGCAGAGGCGGCTGCGCATATACGCCACCCTGTCTCATCTATACGACTGTCAGCCAGCGCTCCCGCTTTTACATGCCTTTTCTTTTGTCATAACAATGACATAGAGAGGCTCACACAGATGCGGGGTTGGTCACGCGGCATGGCCCCATTTTTAACGGCCGCTCGCCGTGCACCCATGCCTAGGCATCCCCTCTAACAGCGCCCCTACGTACAGCGGCGCTGCCTGCGCGCTGCTGCAGTGCAAAACGCCCCCGCAATAAGGCCATTGCTGCCCGCTATAAGCCCTGGCCCCATCAGCTCCAAGGCTCTGGCAAAAACCTATCAATAGATTAGTTTTTATAAACTATATGAATTGATCGTGCTAGGCTATGCTTTAAATCAATCTTGCATACATTGCTTGCACACATTTTGCGAACTTTCAGAACGCGCATGCCAACGCCCTGTGAGGAGGTCAGCACCATCCATACATCTGATTCGCATTGAATGGCTGAAACGCACCGCCATGCCTTTGGTCGCCGAATTTTGGTTAGACATTTGTTATGAATCACAAATTTCTAGTTGCTTTATGCTATTGATAGACGCTTTATTGCATACCACGCTTGAATGCAAGATAGGTGCCATTTTTTTCCAACCTCAGAAGCAGAAAGTGGATGACGCTGCCCCTCTCCTCTCTCCAACCCGCCTCGGCTATCGGTGCGCCACGATGGTGGTGCCATGCGGCTTGGCAACGCCAACCCATGGTTTAACCACAGCTCAGTGCTTGATGCCAGGTACCTGGCTCTGCGCTTTTCCTTTCCCTTCGCTGGCTGTTTAAATAGCTTCATACAACCTATAAATCAAAAATCCATATGAAAAAACGATTAACCCCTCCCGCCCGCTACGCGCTGCTGACCGCCTGCCTGCTCACCGGTTTTGCGCAGGCCCAAAGCATTAACTTCACGGGGGACACCAACCCTACAGGCAGCCTGGGCGCCAGCCATACCGCCACCCAGGTAATCGTCGGCGACAGCGCTACTGGCGCGCTCAGCATTCAAAATGGAGGGCAATTGACGTCCCAGACCGGACGCATCAGCGAGCAGAACACTGGAAGAGGCTCCGTCGTTGTGGAGGGCACGGGATCTTCATGGCTGCTGACCTCGGCCACCGGTGCAGGCCTGGTGATTGGCAATAGCGCAGCAGCCAGTCTTCGGGTGCGCAATGGCGGCACGGTATCGACCAACGCGACACTGGGTTCTACCGAGACCACCGCCTTTACCGTGGAAGTCGATGGCGCCAATTCCAGCTTGCGGGGAGCTAACTGCGATTTCGATGGCTCTTTCGTCTCAACCCTGCAGATCAACAATGGCGCTTTGATGCACTGCGAGGGTAGCCTGATATTCAGAAACGGCGCACTGTCGCTGAGCGGCGCAGGCTCCAAATTGCTCGCGAGTGACGAAATCAACTTGAAACGCCCACTACCGGGCTATGCTTCACTCACCGTTGGTGAGGGCGCGACCGTCGAGACGGGCAAAATCTTGCGCGTGTCGACCTACCTTGATGGAGACCCAACTGGCCCGACCATGCTCACTATTGAGGGCACCACCACCCCGGGCGCAGTCATTGTGCCCACCATCGGCTTTGAAGAACCCACCACTGCTGCGCTTATGCTGAACCACAGCGATGCCTCGGGCAATTACCGTATTGCCTCCGACATCACGGGTTATGGCAGGGTCTTTGTCAATAACTTTGGCACCACGACCTTGAGCGGCAACAACAGCTACGAAAATGAAACGGTGATCAATGCAGGGCTACTGCGCGCAGGCGCTGCCAATAGCCTGAGCCCCGCCTCTGACTTTACGGTGGCCGCGGATGGCACGCTGGACACCAATACCTTTAGCGGTACGGTCAAAAGCCTGAACAACAGCAACCTGGTAACGATGGCAGCAGGCGGCACCAGCAATGTGCTGACCGTCAGCCAAAACTACACCAGCAATGGCGGTGTGGTAGCGATGAACACCGCCTTGGGCGCAGACAGCTCGCCCACCCAAAAGCTGGTGGTGCAAGGCGACACCAGCGGTGACACTATTTTGAATATCAGCAATCTGGGCGGAATCGGAGCCGCCACCACCGGCGACGGCATTATGGTGGTGCAGGTCGATGGTGCATCGAACGGTACCTTCAGCCTGCCCGCGCCCGGCTATGTGGAGGCTGGGGGGTACCGCTACACGCTGGCCAAGGTGGGCAACAACTGGTTCCTGCAGTCTGACGTACATGTAGAAGCTAGCGGCCCCGAGGCCAGTGTGGTCTGCACCCCTGCCGAGCTGAGCGATACAGCCAACCAGGTCGCCACCTGCACCGTCACGCTGACAGCAGCCGCCACGGCCGACCTGCCCATTAACCTGGTGCTGCCGGCGGCCAACCCACGTTTCACCACCACCTGCGCATCGCCGCTGATGGTACCCGCCAATGCCACCCAGGCCAGCTGCACGATTACCGCCACGCCCAACACCACGGCGGGTGACGGCGATGTGAGCCTGGAGCTGGCCATTGCGCCGCCCACTACGGCCGATGCCTACACGCCTGCCGGCCCTGCCGCGCAGGTGCTGATCAAGGATGCGGGTGATACCACCACCCAGCCGCCTGCCACCCTCAAGCAGGTGCCTACGCTGGGCAGCTTGGGCTTGGCCGCGTTGGCGGCGCTGATGGGTGCTGTGGGCCTGCGCCGCAGCCGCAAAACGGTGTAAACCACCGGGAGCACCTGCCCGGCGTAACACACATGCTGGGCAGGTGCGCTGCCAAAGCGCACCCATTGAACCGGAGACTTTTACCAGCTGCAGGCTAGTTCCATCGCCCGCTCCCCAATACCAGGCGCCTGTTTCCGTGCTATCGCCCCTCTTCGCTGGCTATTTAAATAGCTTTATACAACCTATAAATTCAAAATTCCTATGAAAAACCGATTCATCCCTCCCGCCCGCTACGCGCTGCTGACCGCCTGCCTGCTGAGTGGCTTTGCGCAGGCCCAGAGCATTGACTTCACGGGGGACACCAACCCTACCGGCAGCCTGGGCGCCAGCCATACCGCCACCCAGGTAATCGTCGGCGACAGCGCTACTGGCGCGCTCAGCATTCAAAATGGCGGGCAATTGACGTCGCAGACCGGAAGCATCAGCGAGCAGCGCACTGGAAGAGGCTCCGTCGTTGTGGAGGGCACGGGATCTTCATGGCTGCTGACCTCGGCCACCGGTGCGGGCCTGGTGATTGGCAATAGCGCAGCAGCCAGTCTTCGGGTGCGCAATGGCGGCACGGTATCGACCAACGCGACACTGGGTTCTACCCAGACCACCGTCTTTACCGTGGAAGTCGATGGCGCCAATTCCAGCTTGCGGGGAGCTAACTGCGATTTCGATGGCTCTGACGTCTCAACCCTGCAGATCAACAATGGCGCTTTGATGCACTGCGAGGGTAGCCTGATATTCAGAAACGGCGCACTGTCGCTGAGCGGCGCAGGCTCCAAATTGCTCGCGAGTGACGAAATCAACTTGAAACGCCCACTACCGGGCTATGCTTCACTCACCGTTGGTGAGGGCGCGACCGTCGAGACGGGCAAAATCTTGCGCGTGTCGACCTACCTTGATGGAGACCTAACTGGCCCGACCATGCTCACTATTGAGGGCACCACCACCCCGGGCGCAGTCATTGTGCCCACCATCGGCTTTGAAGAACCCACCACTGCTGCGCTTATGCTGAACCACAGCGATGCCTCGGGCAATTACCGTATTGCCTCCGACATCACGGGTTATGGCAGGGTCTTTGTCAATAACTTTGGCACCACGACCTTGAGCGGCAACAACAGCTACGAGTATGAAACGGTGATCAATGCAGGGCTACTGCGCGCAGGCGCTGCCAATAGCCTGAGCCCCGCCTCTGACTTTACGGTGGCCGCGGATGGCACGCTGGACACCAATACCTTTAGCGGCACCGTTTTGAGCCTGGACAACAGCGGCTTGGTAACGATGGCAGCAGGCGGCACCAGCAATGTGCTGACGGTGGCGCAAAACTACACCAGCAATGGCGGAGTGGTAGCGATGAACACCGCCTTGGGCGCAGACAGCTCGCCCACCCAAAAGCTGGTGGTGCAAGGCGACACCAGCGGTGACACTATTTTGAATATCAGCAATCTGGGCGGAATCGGAGCCGCCACCACCGGCGACGGCATTATGGTGGTGCAGGTCGATGGTGCATCGAACGGTACCTTCAGCCTGCCCGCGCCCGGCTATGTGGAGGCTGGGGGGTACCGCTACACGCTGGCCAAGGTGGGCAACAACTGGTTCCTGCAGTCTGACGTACATGTAGAAGCTAGCGGCCCCGAGGCCAGTGTGGTCTGCACCCCTGCCGAGCTGAGCGATACAGCCAACCAGGTCGCCACCTGCACCGTGACGCTGACAGCAGCGCCCACGGCCGACCTGCCCATTAACCTGGTGCTGCCGGCGGCCAACCCACGTTTCACCACCACTTGCGCATCGCCGCTGGTAGTAGCCGCCAATGCCACCCAGGCATCGTGCACGATTACCGCCACGCCCAACACCACGGCGGGTGACGGCGATGTGAGCCTGGAGCTGGCCATTGCGCCGCCCACTACGGCCGACGCCTACACGCCCGCCGGCCCTGCCGCGCAGGTGCTGGTCAAGGATGCGGGTGACACCACCACCCAGCCGCCTGCCACCCTCAAGCAGGTGCCTACGCTGGGCAGCTTTGGCTTGGCCGCGTTGGCGGCGCTGATGGGTGCTGTGGGCCTGCGCCGCAGCCGCAAGACGGTGTAAAAGCACGCATGCGCTAAGCCTGCCTTAGCGCTGAGAGAACAGCCCCAGGTGCCACCACCTGGGGCTGTGTTGTTTGGGCCCTGGCCTGGGGGCAGGTTGGCGGGCGGGGGGCGCCTAGCTGGAAACCCCCCGGCTAGGCGCGGCCGGCTAGGCGCCCCCGGCTAGGTGCCGCGCCCAAGCGCGATCGGCAACGGTCGCAGTCGCTGAAAGCGCCACCAATGTGCACCGCTTTGGCGCAGCCAACCCGCATGCTTGGCGCCCTCTGCCCTGTCCTTTCAGCATTTCCAATCACCACTTTTTTCATTTCTTGATTGCGTAAAACTATCAATTATGAGAGGCTGATGACGCCCTGCCTGCGGCGCAGGGCAGCAGCGCACAGAACGGGTGCCCCCGCACTGCGCAAGCCGCCCCGCCCGCGCCTGTTTCATGCCACCGCTAATTGATAGCTTCTTACAACCTAACTAATGGAAAATGATGACCAAAAAGCAATACACCTCATCGGCCCTGCACACGCCGCTGTTAAGCGCCCTGCTCGCGGGCGCCTCGCTCTTGGGCAGCCTGCTGCCAGCAGGAGCACAGGCCCAGAGTGTCCACTTCAGCGGTGATGCAAGCCCCCTGGGCGATATGGGGGCCAGCCACCACGCTAGCGATGTGACGGTGGGCCACAGCGGCACAAGCGCACTGGCGATTCTCGCCGGTGGCCAGCTGGTGTCTGACAGCGGAATGGTCAGCGCGCAGGCCGGCAGCACAGGCACGGTGCGGGTGGAGGGCGCGCAATCGTCCTGGACGGTGGCGGGCGACCTGCTGCTGGGCCAAGCCGGATCGGCCACGCTGCAGGTGCGCCATGGCGCCACGGTGCAAAGCCGCCAGGCCCTGGAATCAACAGCACTGGCGGGCTCCAGCGCGCTGATCGATGTGGAGGGCGCCTCTTCCACACTGCGGGGGGAGGAATGCCTTTTCGCGGGAGAAGGCATGTCGGCGGTGCAGATCCGCGATGGCGGCTTGCTCGACTGCGAGGTCAGCGCCCTCTTGTACTTTGGCACGCTGGCGCTGCGCGGCGCGGGCTCCGAATGGCGGGTGGGCACCCATTTGGAGATTGGCAGCTTTGCCGGCCTGGCCGACACCGCGCTCACCATCGGCGAAGGCGCAACCGTGGATGTGCGCGATACGCTGTGGCTGTCGTCCCCCGCACCGGGCGCGGCCGGCCGCGCAGAGCTGACGGTTGAAGGCAGCATCCGCCCCGGGGCCCTGCAGGTGCACACCTTGGTGCTGGGCAATGCGGACGCGAGCGTGCTGACCCTGGACCACAGCGATGCCTCTGGGCAGTACCAGTTTGGGCCGGATATCTATGGCAGCGGCCAGGTGCAGGTCAACGGCTCGGGCACCACGGTGCTGACGGGCAACAATAGCTACCAGGGCAGCACCCGCATCAACGCGGGCCTGCTGCGCGCAGGCGCGGCCAACAGCTTGAGCCCCGTCTCGGACTTTGTCGTGGCCGCTGGCGCCACGCTCGATACCAGCAGCTACAGCCCCACTGTGCAGAGCCTGGACAACAGCGGGCGGGTCACCCTGGCTGTCGGTGGCACCGGCAGTGTGCTGACCGTCACGCAGGATTACAGCGGCGATGGCGGTGTGATCGAGATACACACGGCCTTGGGCGCTGATGCATCGCCTAGCGCGCAGCTGGTGGTGCGGGGCGATACCAGCGGCGACAGCATTTTGCACATCAACAACCTGGGCGGCGCGGGGGCTGCCACCACCGGTGATGGCATTGTGGTGGTGCAGGTCGATGGGGCCTCGAACGGCACATTCCGCCTGCCCGCGCCCGGCTATGTGGAGGCAGGTGGATGGCGCTACACGCTGGCCCAGGTGGGCAAGCACTGGTTTTTGCAGTCGGACCACCCGGCGGAAGTGGCCGGGCCCGCCCCCTCCCCAGTGCCTACGCTGGGCACCCTGGGCCTGGGCGCAATGGCCACGCTGATGGCGGCTGTGGGCCTGCGCCGCCGCAAAACACTGTAAAGGGCGCAGGACACAGCGGGCGCTGGCAGCAGCGAACCGTTGTGTACGGGGGCGGGAGCGCGGGCGCTGGAGCTGCGTTGGCTCAGCCATTTACTTCGCTTTAAAAATAGCTTTTCTCAACCATATAATTAATAATTACTATGAAAAAGCAATATACCCTTCCCTCCTCCACGTTCTGCGCGTTAGCGGCCGGCTGCCCGGCATGGCGCAGGCCCAAAGCAGCCCTTTCCATATTGACGCCGCACCCGCCCATCGGTTGGCGCTGCCCTGCTGGCGCGCAGTGCGCATAAGCGGAGGCGGCCCACGGCTTTTGCCGAGGCCCACTGAGCAACCGGCAGATGGCGCCAGGCGCTGTCAGCCAGGCAGGGCTTGGTGCTGGCTGATGGGCAGTAGCTGGCCGCAGCCTGCCAGCCCTGCACAGATGCCGCCGCCGCGCATGAGGCGCCACATGGTGCGCCGCCGCCCGGCGAGGCGAATGCGGCACGACGGTGCCAAACAGGCTGCCCTCGCCATATCCATTGCCAGACCTACGCCCTACGCCCTACGCCCTACGCAGCCTACCCGCCAGCATGGCCTTGTGACCATCGGTTTGGCAGGCGCCAGGGTTCCACCTAAAAACAGCATGAAAAAACACCTCAGAACCTGTTGCGCTGCCGCTGGCGCGCTAGGCGCCGCATTCTGCGGGGCGCCTGCCAGCGCCCAGCATGTCACGCTGCCCGTGGTGGTGGTGGACAGCACAGCCCTCAGCCGCTACCAAGGCCATACCGTTGATACCGTGCGCTGGATGGGCCCGGCCTTCCATACGGGGGCAGTGGCGACACAGATCAGTGCGATTTCGCTGGGCATGCAGCACCCCAAAGCGATCGCCAACCCCTTGGAGAGCTGGTGGCCCAGGTCTGAGCGTGACCGCTGGCCATCAGCGGTGGCGGTGGCGGCATCGTCACCTGTGGTGACCACCACGGCGGACTTCAAAAGATGCATGTCGGCACGCCCCCCTCCAGGCGCAGCATCTTGGGCCTGGGGCACACAGACCATTGCTGCGGTATTGCGGCTCTACCAGCTCGATGACAGCACCGAGCTGCCCCAGGGTGCGGCGCTGGCGAGCACGACCATCGATGTCGCCGTCTTTGCGCCCAACGATGGGCGCCTCAACACCTACACCGCGGTGCAGCTGGGCAGCGTCGCCCGCACCACACTCCAGGCGTTTAAAAAATACGCGTTGGTGCTCGCCAGCAAGGACGGTTGCCCACTGGAGCTGTATGACAACCGAGGCCCTGCCAACGCCTATCGCTTTGCAGGCGGCTTCTCGGGCGCGGCCACTGGCTATCTGCGAACCCTCGATGGCGGCACCCACTGGAGCAAGGACGGCACGGTGACACCGGTGGTGCGCATGACGGTGACAGCGATAGCCGACCAAGGCACGGACCGCGACATGGGCAGCGACAACGACAGCGACTGGCCCGAGGGAGCCCTGCGCATGCCCGAACTGCCAGCCTGGGCGCAATGGCCATGGGTGGAGCGTTAGGCGGCGCTCTATATAGAGGCAGGCAAGCTTGGCTAGGCTGATGGCGCTGCAAGGCCCGCGCTGCAGGCCACAGCCCACGGTGCGCAACCCACGGGATCACCGCCGCTGAGCGTGGCCCACCCCAGGGGCACCTTCTGTATGCCTCCTGGCATCCCGGGCTGCGGCCCGCAGTCAATCGCTCCACAGGCCGGCAGCCAACCCCACCGGGTGGCTGCTGGCCTTTTTGTTGCCAGGTGGGGCAGATCGAAAAACATGGAGGCAAGGCAATGCCGCCACGGCTGGGGCGAGCCCGTACGAAGCAGCCCGCCCAGCGCGCCCGGGCAAGACTTACAAAAAACTTACATAATACCTAGCTATCGAACCCGTTTTTTAATACTTTTAATTTATGATCAGCACTCCTCTGGAGGGAGGAAAAGCGCTTCTCAGGAAGACGACCCTTGGGCCCGCCTTGTGCGGGCCCTTTTTTTGCGCGCAGCGCTGCGCAAACGACCGGTAACACCTGGGAGCCTCAGGGTTTGCGCGATGCCGCCGAGGGTGGACGAAAATGGCTCTGGCTTCCCACAGCCAACCAGGCGGCCCCGTAGGAGCATGCCTACAGATTTGTTAACAAAGGTACAAGTACAATTTGCCGTTGCTTTTTGTGCCTGTAGCCGCCCTCACCTCCGCCACCTCCATGCCCCAATCTCCTTCTTCGCAGCCGCGCAGCCTGTTCCCTTTGCCGCTGCCCATGCTGATGGGGTTTGCCGCCGCCGCCATTGCTGCGCTGGTCATCGCCATTGTCAATGTCTACTCGGCCGATGTGCGCGCTCGCGCAGTGACCAGCATCGACCGCATGACGGCGGCCATGCGCCAGCTCAATGAATTCTCGGCGTCGCTCAAGGATGCAGAGACCGGGCAGCGCGGCTTTTTGCTGACGGGCGACCCGGCCTACCTGCAGCCCTACCAGCGCGCGCAAGATGCGCTGGAGGCGCAGCTCAAGGGCCTGGCGGCCAGCAACAACAGCGCGCCGCTGCGCCAGGAGCGGGTGCAGGCGATTGATGCGCTGGCCCACCAGAAGCTCGGCGAGCTCGAAGCGACGATTAACCTGAAACAAGCGGGCCGGGGCGATGAGGCGATGGCACTGGTGCGCACCGACAAGGGCAAGCTGGTGATGGACAGCCTCAACAACGAGGTCAACAGCCTGTACCTGCTGCAAAACGCCGAGCTCGATCTGCGCCGCCGCGCCTGGGAACAGGCCGCCATCACCTCGACCTATGTCACCTGGGGCGGCTCGGTGGTGATGCTGGTGCTGGTGCTTCTGTCGGCCGCGCTGTCGATGCGCGAGTTCCGCGCCAAGGCGCGCCAGGCCTGGGTGGCCGATGGCCTGGCAGGCCTGAACCAAAGCCTGCAGGGCGACCACCGGCTGGAAGAAGTGGGCGCACGCGCGCTGGAGTTTTTGGCCAGCTACCTGGGCGCCCGCGTGGGTGCCGGCTACGCCCGCCATGGCATGGACGACCGCTACCAGCTGTTTGGCGGCTACGCGCTGCCCCCAGATGCACTGCAGGCCCACCTGCTGGCCGGCGAAGGCCTGGCCGGCCAGGTGCTGCGCAGCGGCAAGCTGCTGAAGGTGGGCGGCCTGGACCAGAGCCACCTGAAGATCACTTCGAGCCTGGGCCAGTCGCAGCCGCTGGAGCTGGTGCTGGCCCCCGCCGTAGAAAACGGCCAGGTGCATGCGCTGATCGAGCTGGGCTTTGCCCGCCCGGTGCTGCCGGCCGAGCTGGACTTGCTCGCAGGCGCGTCGCCCGTGCTGGCCGTGGCAGTGCGCTCGGCGATCGACCGCTCGCGCCTGGAGAAGCTGCTGGAAGAGACCCGCCAGCAGGCCGAAGAACTGCTGGTGCAGCAAGAAGAGATGCGCGCCAGCAACGAGGAGCTGGAGCAGCAAAGCCAGGCACTGCAGCGCTCGCAGGCGCAGATGGAGCAGCAGCAGCAGGAGCTGGAGCAGACCAATGCCTACCTGGAAGAGCAGACGCAAAAGCTGGAGCACCAGCGCGAGCAGCTGCTGCGCGCCAAGGATGCGCTGACCGACAAGGCGCGCGAGCTGGAAGTGGCCAGCCAGTACAAGAGCGAGTTTTTGGCCAATATGAGCCATGAGCTGCGCACGCCGCTGAACTCGACCCTGATCCTGGCCAAGCTGCTGGGCGACAACAAGCAGGGCAATCTGACGGGCGAGCAGGTCAAGTACGCGCAGACCATTTATGCGGCCGGCAATGATTTGCTGGCACTGATCAACGACATTCTGGACCTGGCCAAGATTGAAGCCGGCCAGGCCAATGTGGTGCTCGAGCCGGTGAACCTGGGCACTGCGATGCAGTCACTCATCGAGCCGCTGCGCCCGCTGGCCCAGCAAAAGGGCCTGGCGCTGAGCTGCCATATTGCCCCGGGTGTGCCCACCTATGCGCAGACCGACAGCCTGCGCCTGGGCCAGATTCTGAAAAACCTGCTCTCCAACGCGATCAAGTTCACCGACCGGGGCAGCGTGAGCCTGCAGCTGTCGCAAAGCCAGCCGGGCACCTTGAGCTTTGCGGTGCAGGACACGGGCATCGGCATCCCCGAGCACCAGCAGCAGCTGATTTTTGAGGCTTTCCAGCAGGCCGATGGCAGCACCCACCGCAAGTACGGCGGCACGGGCCTGGGCCTGTCGATTGCGCGCGACCTGGCGCAGCTGCTGGGCGGCCAGGTGACCGTGCAAAGCACGCCGGGGCAAGGCAGCGTGTTCAGCTTTCATATGCCGCTGGTGGCAGCGGCTGCCCCGGCCGCCGAAGTGCCGGTGGCGCCCAAGGCGGCTGACGCGCTGCGCCCGGTGCAGCCTGCGCCGCTGAGCGCGCCCATCAAGACGATTGCGCCAGCCGCTGCGCCCCGGGCCATGGCCCCGATGCAGTCGAATACCGCCGTTGCCACGGCTGATGCGGCCACCGCAACCACGCTGGCCGATGCCACCGCCTTGGCCAGCGCCGCCACCGCTGCTACCGCTGCTACCGCTGCCTCAGCATCGGCTACCGATCTGGCGCTGCCCACCATCATCCAGGGCCGCCATCTGCTGGTGGTGGAGGATGACCCGCGTTTTGCCGACATCCTGCAAGAGCTGGCGCGCGAGATGGGCTTTAGCTGCCAGGTGGCGCGCAATGCGGCCGATGGCCTGTCGGCCGCGCTGCAGTTTTTACCCAATGCGATTGTGCTGGACATCAACCTGCCCGATTTCTCGGGCCTGGGCGTGCTGGACCAGCTCAAGCGCAACCCGAGCACGCGCCATATTCCGGTGCACATCGTCTCGGTGGCCGATTACTCGCAAGAAGCGCTGGTGCGCGGCGCGCTGGGTTACGCCTTGAAGCCGGTGCAGCGCGAAGAACTGGCCCAGGCCCTGAAGCGGCTGGAGGCCAAGTTCACCCAGAACATCCACCGCGTGCTGCTGGTCGAAGACGACGAGCGCCAGCGCGACAGCGTGCACAGCCTGCTGGGCAACAGCGAGGTCGATGTGGTGTGTGCCGGCACCGCCACCCAGGCGCTGGAGTACCTGGCCCAGGGCACCTATGACTGCATGATCATGGACCTGAACCTGCCCGACATGAGCGGCTTTGCGCTGCTCGAGCGCATGTCCGAGCAAGACGGCGTGTCCTTCCCGCCGGTGATTGTCTACACCGGCCGGGCACTGTCGCGCGATGAAGAGTTGCAGCTGCGGCGCTTCTCGCACTCGATCATCATCAAGGATGCGCGCTCGCCCGAGCGCCTGCTCGATGAGGTGACCTTGTTCCTGCACCAGGTGGAGTCGCGCCTGTCGCCCGAGCACCAGCAGATGCTGGCCCAGGCCCGCAGCCGCGAGGCCGCGCTGGAAGGGCGCAAGGTGCTGGTGGTGGAGGACGATGTGCGCAATGTGTTTGCGCTGACCAGCATTCTGGAGCCCACCGGCATTGCGGTGGACATTGCCCGTAATGGCCGCGAAGCGCTCGAGGCACTGGACCGCGAAGACAGCAGCGTGGACCTGGTCCTGATGGACATCATGATGCCCGAGATGGATGGCTACACCGCCATGCGCGAGATTCGCAGCCGCGCGCATTTGAAGCGCCTGCCCATCATTGCGCTGACCGCCAAGGCCATGAAGGACGACCAGGAAAAATGCCTGGCCGCCGGTGCCAACGATTACATCGCCAAACCACTGGACGTGGAGAAACTGCTGTCCCTGGTGCGCGTCTGGATGCCCAAATAAAGCCCCATGCCGTTACGCAAAAAGGCCGAGATTGCCGAGATTGAGCAGCGCCTGCTGCTCGACGGTATTTATTACCGTTACCACTATGATTTTCGCGGTTACGCGCAGGGATCGATCAAGCGCGGGCTGGAGGCGGCGCTTGCCTCCTTTGGCTGCAAAACCCTGTCGCAACTGCAGGACAGGATCATGCACGACCCCTCGGCATTTACCGCGCTGTTGGGCTACCTGACGGTACAGGTCAGCGACATGTTCCGCGACCCGGGGTATTTTGCGGCGTTGCGCCGCGAGGTGGTGCCGCTCTTGCGCACCTACCCCTCGCTCAAGATCTGGGTGGCCGGCTGCAGCACGGGCGAAGAGGTCTACTCGCTGGCCATCCTGCTGCAGGAAGAAGGCCTGCTGGAGCGCAGCCTGATCTATGCGACCGATATCAACTCGCAGGCGCTGCGCGTGGCCGAACAAGGCATTTTTGGCATTGAGCGGGCCGAGTCGTTCTCCGCGAATTATTTGAAAGCGGGCGGCAAACGCTCGCTGGCCGATTACTACACCGCCCATTACGGCCATATTGTGCTGGACAAGGAGCTGCGCAAGAACGTGGTATTTGCCGACCACAGCCTGGCGACCGACAGCGTATTTGCCGAGATGCATTTGATATCGTGCCGGAATGTGCTGATTTATTTTGATGCCGACTTGCAAAACCGCGCGCTGGATCTTTTCCGGCAGTCATTATGCCATCGCGGTTTTTTGGGTTTGGGCATGAAAGAATCGCTGCGATTTTCGAACCAGGCGCCCGCATTTGAAGATGTGGCGGTGGTGGAAAAGATATACCAGAAAAAACCCAGCATTGATTAGTTTGACCATACCCGCCCCGCAGATGGCGTGCCGCCGCATGCCATGGGTCCTAGCTTTTGACTTGTAGCGCCATGAAGACCATAGACGGCATCAAATGCCTGATTGTTGATGACATTCCGCAGAACCTGGTCGCCCTGGAAGCGCTGCTCCAGCGCGAGGGTGTGCAGTTTCTCAAAGCCCACTCGGCGCGCGAGGCGCTGGAGCTGCTGCTGCAGCACAACGATGTGGCGCTGGCCCTCTTGGATGTGCAGATGCCGGAGATGAACGGCTTTGACCTGGCCGCGCTGATCCGGGGCAGTGAGCGCACGCGCCATATTCCGCTGATCTTCATGACTGCGGGCACGCATGAGCAGAACTGGCAGTTCCAGGGCTATGAGAGCGGCGCGGTGGATTTTCTGTACAAGCCCATCGACCCGGACATGCTCACAGCCAAGGTGAACATCTTTTTTGAGCTGCACCGCCGCAAGCAGGAGCTGGCCCAGCAATTGCAAGAGCGCACCGAGGCGCTGCGCGTCAACGAGATGTTCATGGCGGTGCTCAGCCACGACCTGCGCAACCCCTTGCAGACCATCAAGATGAGCGCCAGCTTGCTCAAGCGCCAGACCGATGCGAGCAAGAACGAAGAGCTGGCCGAGCGCCTGCTGGGCAACAGCCAGCGCATGGCCCGCATGGTCGAGGATTTGCTCGATGTGACCCGCATCCGCCAGGCCGGCGGCCTGCGCCTGAGCCTGGCCGAGATGGACCTGGCCCCGCTGTGCGCGGCAGCGGTGGAAGACGCGCGCCAGTGCAGCACCGAGCGCGTGCTGCACTACCAGGCCCAGGGCGACACCCAGGGCCGCTGGGACAGCGAGCGCCTGGCCCAGGTGGTGAGCAATATCCTGGGCAATGCCGTCAAGCACGGCGCGGTCGATGCGCCGATCCGCGTGACGCTGGATGGCAGCCAGCCGGCCGAAGTGCTGCTGGCCATCGAAAACGCCGGGACCATTCCGCCGGCCTTGCTGCCCGATCTGTTCAAGCCCTTTCGGGGCGGCGAGCGCCAGCCCGGGCAAAGCGAAGGCCTGGGCCTGGGGCTCTATATTGCCCAGCAGATTGCCCAGGCGCATGGTGGTGCCATCCAGGTGCAATCGGCCGAGGGCCAGACCCGCTTTGAGATCCGGCTGCCGCGCCAGCCGCTGGCGCAGGGCCGGCAGGCGGTGCTGTAAGGGCCTGTTCAAAGGTTTACTGACCGGCTCATCCACCCCAGCGCTGCGCTGCTGCGCGCTATAGTTTTTATGGATCGGACTGGCCGGCGGCTGCGCCAGCCCATAAGCAAAAGGACGGCAAAGCCGTCCTTTTTTGCATCAGCGCACGAGGGCACTGGGGGTGCTGAAGTGCTTATTGCAGCGTGGCGCTGGCGCGCTGTGCCTCGATCTGGCCGAGCAGGTTTTCGAGCTCTTCAATCTCAAAAGGCTTGAGCAAGGTGCGCACATTGGGGCCCCACTGCGCCGGGTAGTGGCCCAGGTCGTAGCCGGTGCACAGCACAATCCAGCGCAGCGGCGCTTGCTTGAGCAGCGCCTGGGCCAGGTCGGTGCCCGATTGCCCCGGCAGGCTGACATCGGTCACCACCAGGTCAAACGGCGCCTGGGCATCGAGCTGCAGCGCATCTTCGGCATTGGCGCAGCAGGTGATGCTGCGGCCCGGCCCTTCCATGAGGCAGCCGATGGTCTCGCGCAGCTCTGCATTGTCTTCTATATAGACTATTTTCATTGCAAATCCAATAATAAAAGATTATTGCAATAAAACTATTGCAACCTGAGATTTGCACCAAGGAATTTATCCTTGTAGGACATTTTCTTTTTATGCCGATGGAATATACCACATGGTGCCAGCGGGGGAAATTCCCATGCTAGATGGCGAGGTCAAAAAATCGGTTTCAGCGTTTTGTAGTCCTACACTGACAGTGTCCGTTTGCGCGCACCCACAAGGCATTTGCAAACCATGGTTAAACTAAGGTTCTAGCCATTGAGGCTGTTGAAAAAGGTATTAAACCGACCATTGAGACAGGTCAATACCGAGTATCAAATTTATAATTTAGCAATACGGCTCTGGATATTCTCGCAGCGAATAATATATTTATGGTCTGCATGATTTTGATAATCATGGCCGCTTGTGCCGTGACCTGTGGTTATCCGATCCGGTTGTGCAGTTTCAAAAAAGACCGCGAGCCAGTCAGCCAGAGCTGCGCTGCCGCTACCAAGGAAGACCAATGATCAACGTAGGACTTGTCGATGACCACGCCATCGTTCGCTCCGGCCTGAAGCAATTTCTCGCGGATTTTGTAGATATCCGCGTCGTGGGAGAAGCCTCCAATGGCCGCGAAGCCATTGACCTGGTGCGCAATGAATCGATTGACGTGCTGGTGATGGACCTGTCGATGCCCGGCCAAAGCGGTATCGATGCGCTGACCATGCTGCGCGCCAAGGAGCCCGATATGGGCATCCTGATCCTGAGCGGCTACCCGGCCGAGCACTATGCGATCAACCTGATCCGCCAAGGGGTGAACGGCTACCTGAACAAGGAATGCGACCCGAGCGAGATTGTGGAAGCGATTCGCACCATCTCGCTGGGCAAGCGCTACCTGACTCCTATGGTCGCCAACCTGCTGGCCCAGCAGCTGGGCCGCAAGGACGATGCCCCGCCGCACGAGCACCTGTCCGAGCGCGAGTTCCAGGTGTTCCTCAAACTCGCCCAGGGCGAAACCGCCAGCAATGTGGCCGAGCAGCTGTCGCTGAGCGTCAAGACGGTGAGCACCTACCGCACCCGCTTGATGGAGAAGATGACCTTGAGCTCCAACAGCGACCTGACCTACTATGCATTGAAGAACGGCCTGATCAGCTGATCGCCCGCCTCCCCACAAGCCACACGCCACCTTCGGGTGGCGTTTGCTTTGGCGGGGCACGTGGTGGTGTGCGGCAGCGGCCAGGCACTACCGGCAACCCGCGCCGCACGAGATCGCCCTCCCCTCATCCGCAGCCCGCTGTTTTTCTGAGCACTGCGCCGCACCATGCCCTTGTCGCCCACCACCGAGCGCTTGGCCACCATGCGCTGATTTGCCGCCTACACTGTGGGCCTGCTGCCGGCGCTGGCTGTGCGGTTGCGGCCTTGTTGCCCGCCCAATGCCGCGCCACTGGCATCTCCATTACCGACTACTTGGCCGCGCCCGCGCTATGCGATGAGGCGGCTAAGGTGGCTGAGGCAATTGCACCGGCTCGGCCGCCCCATCGGCACGCAGCGCCCAGGCACTATTCAGAACGCAAGGACATCCACCATGGCCATCCATATCGAAACCCCGACCATCGCATCGCGCGCGCTGTCGCTGCGCACCGGCAAGAGCGTGCGCCTGAAGCTCGAGACCTTGCAGCCCAGCGGCTCGTTCAAGACGCGTGGCATCGGCCACGCCTGCGAGGTCTACCGGTCGCGCGGCGCCAAGCGCTTTATATCCTCGTCGGGCGGCAATGCCGGCTATGCAGTGGCCTATGCCGGCCGCATGCTGCAGACGCCGGTGACGGTGGTGGTGCCGGCAACCACATCGCAGCGCGCCCAGGACCTGATCCGCTCCGAAGGGGCCGAGGTGATCGTGCACGGCGCATCGTGGATGGAGGCCCATGCCCATGCCCAGCAGCTGATGACGGCCAGCGATGCCTTTTTGCACCCCTTTGATGACTCCTTGCTCTGGACCGGTCACGCCACGATGATCGATGAGCTGGCGCGGCAAGGCGAGCGGCCCGATCTGGTGGTTTGCTCGGTGGGTGGCGGTGGCCTGCTATGCGGTGTGGTCGAAGGTCTGCAGCGCAATGGCTGGGGCGCCGTGCCGGTCCTTGCCGCCGAGACCGCAGGCGCCGATTCGTTGGCCCGGGCAATGCAAGCCGGCGCGCCCACCCTGCTGCCCGGCATCACCTCGATTGCCACATCGCTGGGCGCACGCCAGGTCTGCGACCGCGCATGGGCGCTGACCCGGGAGCACCGCATCGAGAGCGTGGTGGTACCCGATGCCGCCGCGGTGGCCGCCTGCGAAGAGCTGCTGCTGGAACATCGCATGCTGGTGGAGCCCGCCTGCGGCGCATCGGTGGCGGCGCTGCACAGCGCGTCGCCGCTGCTGCAGCAAGCCCAGTCCGTCGTGGTCATCCTCTGCGGCGGCGTTGGCATTACCGCGCGCCAGCTCGCCCAGTGGAGCGCCGAGTTGGCGAGCTGATACGCGGTAACTGAAATCATGCTGACATGGTGCTGCTGACAAGCCATGGGGTCAGCAGATCCACCGCTGGGGAAGGTCTGCAACACCACGGCATTCAGATCGACCTGTCAGCTCGATGCCGATTTGCCTGCCATTACGCAGCTTAGACGCCAGGTTTCAAGCCGCATTGACGGCTTTTGGCCCGTGTGGGGCACCTGCAGGCGCACCCATGCCTGCACCCCCCTTCAAACTCCTGCAAAACAACCACAGATTGACCAGCGCCAACATTGTCTGCAGCTTGTTGTCGTTCTTGGCAATGCCCCGGTAGCGCAGCTTGTTGAATCCAAACTGCTGCTTGATCACCCGAAACGGGTACACCACTTTGGCACGCATGCTGGCTTTGGTTTGCTCGTATTTCTCTTTCAACAGTCTCAGCGGAGTGCCTACAGCGAGCTGCTTGCGCAGGCCTTTGCGCATGGCCATATGCCAGCCCTGTTGCCGGTTGGAAGTTTTGCAGAGTTTCCCTAGCGCGACAATATGCTTCGACTTGGTATTCAACACTTCATTTTTTCCTGAATCCAAACAAAATAGTTACCCCAAGGATGAGCGAAAGTGTAGCAATCATCCAATGATTCAATGTAGGCACGCGTTTTATCATCGGCTGTGTATTAATTGAAGCCTCATAGGAAATGGCATTATTTGCTGATTCTGGATCTGCAGTTGCGCTGCCTGCAGTGATCGTTGCTGTAATGGAGCCCATAGCAGGAGCCACAAAGCTGACGTGGCAAGAGATCGCGCTGGATGCAGTGAGTGGCGTCGCAGTGGGGACGGCGGGTGTACAGCTCGTCGTTGCACCTGCTGGAAGTCCAGAAATTCCACATGTTGCTGAGTCTGCTGCACTGGGTCCTGCATTCAGGCAAGTAATGCTGCCAGTAACTGCCTGCCCAGCGGTGACATTCGCAGGCAGCGAAGAACTTGCTTGCATATCGGCAGCGGGCGTGATCACTGCGTTATAGGAGACTGCATTGTTGGCAGGAAGTGGATCTGCAGCTGCACTGCCCGCCGTGATCGTTGCTGTAAGGGAGCCCGTGGCAGGCGCTACAAAACCAACATTGCAAGAGATTGCGCTGGATGCAGTGAGTGGCGTCGCCGTGGGGACGGCGGGTGTACAGCTCGTCGTTGCACCTGCTGGAAGTCCAGAAATTCCACATGTTGCAGAGTCCGCTGCACTGGGTCCTGCATTCAGGCAAGTCATGGTGCCAGTAACTGTTTGCCCAGCGGTGACATTCGCAGGCAGCGAAGAACTTGCTTGCATATCGGCAGTGGGCGTGATCACTGCGTTATAGGAGACTGCATTGTTGGCAGGAAGTGGATCTGCAGTTGCGCTGCCCGCCGTGATCGTTGCTGTAATGGCGCCCGTAGCAGGCGCTACAAAACCAACGTCGCAAGAGATCACGCTGGATGCGGTGAGTGGCGTCGCAGTGGGGACGGCGGGTGTACAGCTCGTCGTTGCACCCGCTGGAAGTCCAGAAATTCCACATGTTGCAGAGTCTGCTGCACTGGGTCCTGCATTCAGGCAAGTCATGCTGCCAGCAACTGCCTGCCCAGCAGTGACATTCACAGGCAGCGAAGAACTTGCTTGCATATCGGCAGCGGGCGTGATCACTGCGTTATAGGAGACTGAATTGTTGGCAGGAAGTGGGTCTGGCGTTGCGCTGCCCGCCGTGATCGTTGCTGTAATGGCGCCCGTAGCAGGCGCTACAAAGCCAACGTCGCAAGAGATCGCGCCGGATACAGTGAGTGGCGTCGCCGTGGGGACGGCGGGTGTACAGCTCGTCGTTGCACCCGCTGGAAGTCCAGAAATTCCACATGTTGCAGAGTCTGCTGCACTGGGTCCTGCATTCAGGCAAGTCATGCTGCCAGCAACTGCCTGCCCAGCAGTGACATTCACAGGCAGCGAAGAACTTGCTTGCATATCGGCAGCGGGCGTGATCACTGCGTTATAGGAGACTGAATTGTTGGCAGGAAGTGGGTCTGGCGTTGCGCTGCCCGCCGTGATCGTTGCTGTAATGGCGCCCGTAGCAGGCGCTACAAAGCCAACGTCGCAAGAGATCGCGCCGGATACAGTGAGTGGCGTCGCCGTGGGGACGGCGGGTGTACAGCTCGTCGTTGCACCCGCTGGAAGTCCAGAAATTCCACATGTTGCAGAGTCCGCTGCACTGGGTCCTGCATTCAGGCAGGTAATGCTGCCAGCAACTGTTTGCCCAGCGGTGACATTCGCAGGCAGCGAAGAACTTGCTTGCATGTCGGCAGCGGGCGTGACTTCTAGATGATTTGATGTATCTGGAAGTGGGGGGTTAATAAATTCGTGCAGGCTAATATTATTCTCGTTATTCTGATAAATGCCAGCAGCAGAGGCCATCACGGGCACTGTTATTGTGCATGATGCCATCCCATTAGACAAGCTGCTGGTAACCGAAATGACATTAGCCCCTATTGGCGCTGAAACATTTGTCGAAGCTGTGGGGCAGCTAGTAGTCGGAACTCCTGAAACCGTGAGGCCTAGGGAGAGTATATCCGTAAAGCTCCAAGCTTCCTTTGCCAGCAGATCACTGGTATTCGTGATCGTGAAGACTATGTTGGTGGAATTACCCATCGCTACCGACGGCGGATCAAATTCCTTGTCAAGTTGAGGAGTGGCATCCAAAATTTTTGGATTATCGAATGCGAAATCATTGCCATTTCCAGATCCCTGCGCATTCCGGATAATATACCCAACTGATCTTCCGGCAAATTTAAATGCTGCGGGAGAATTCATAATTCCTGCAACTGCAGTACCAGCAACATTACCTCCTAGTGCGCTCACTGGCACTCTGGAACCATTAGCGCAGACATCCACAGCATCAGGTGAAATATTTTCCTCTACACCATCCTGATCAACAAATGAAAAGCGCAATAATGGACGCCCTGATTGACAGTTAAGTGCAGCCGTATCTATTGAAGTCAATAGGAATCGTTTGCTCGCAACCAAGGGGATATTACCTTCTGTTCTGAGAATTATCAAGTTAGGACCGGGATTCCCAGTCGTAAATGCAGTCACTGCATAATTGTTGCGAGAAGTTGTATTTATGTCTTGGCCTCTCAAAATCCCTAGCGCTTGACTCAGCTGCTGGGAGAAGTTCCAACTGCCTTTGTGACCTGCACAGGCAGCTATGCCTACTGTTGAGTTAGGATTTTGATGGTATGCAGCCAAAATTCCATTGCACATTTTCGATGGACTGGTCCAAGGCGGGTCAGCCGTGTAAGCCTGGTTGGCAGGATTCAAGCCTGTATAGCCAAGCAAATCAGTGACATCCGACGTTAGCGTTGGAGTCGGTAAATTTTGAAAATCCTCACTCCATACCACCAACGGATCAGCTGGCACGCCTGGAGCCGCCAAAGCGGAATGATTACAAATGCAACCAGCCAAAATCAAAAGAGGTGAAATAATAAATTTAATGTGATTTCTTATCATACAATCCTCTCATGCTTTTCAGAAAATAATACGAAGCCCATTTAGCGCAGTCTGTACACCCGCTATAGCGCAAAGAAAATTTCTTGATTGAAGATGGCACTTTTAAATGAAGTAATTATATGAATTCATGGGCATTTATCCTTGGCTACCTCAAATTTGAAGTGCAACACCTGAGCCTCAGGTGATTTGCACCCCAGGTGATTTGCACCCCAGGTGCTTTGCCGCAGGTCATTTGCACAGATGACCTACCGACACATGCACCTGCAGCCAGAAGATCGTCTCTCAAGATCAAGCCATCTTTTCTGGCAAGATGAAGGTCCCGTACTGGCGTAACAGGAATCCATTAAGTGGATCAATATTTCCACTGACGTTCTTATCAAAATAATCACGGCTGGGATACAGACCTGGGTTCCTGGAACAAATCCAGCATGATTTCTTGAGAAAAGCCGCAGTGCGCGTATGCCACCATCAATGCAAACAGGCAATGGCGATCTGATTTTCCAGCCATCAGATTTCTCTTTCATCTATCCGCAGCAACTTTAAGCATGGCATACCACCTCCTTTGCTCATGTGCCCAACGGCTGCGAGCGGTGGCGCTCCAAGCCCAATGGGTTGTTTGATGTACATTCTGGCGAGAACTTTTCATGGTTTTTTATCGACCCTCTGATCAAAAATTTAAACCTATTTTCAATCAACGTCAAACATTCAATAATTATTAACTATGAGTATTAGTCGATTAAAAACTTAAATACTGACATTGAATTTTCAATATGGATTTATAAATACTTAATCAGGTGATCGACTCAAACGAATTCTGAGATAAATTGATGCTGTTGCACAAATTCTCATTGCGCTGATGCATACTGAGTCGCAGTGGGCATATACGCGCAATTTCAGCTGCATCTGGTAAGCATTCAGAGCGCTTTTAGAAATGAAGGTTTACTGATCCCAGCATTTATTGACACTACGAACTCCCCAAAAATCGCGATAGATACTCTCAAAACATAACTGCCATCTGGCTTCAGTTAGCTGAGTTTGCAACTTCCCTGTTCGCACGCTTAGGCCATAGATAGAACCTCAGCCCTGGTTAGTCTGGTATGCGTATCAAGCGGTGACGATTTTTGTTCTCTTGCCGGTGCACGGATGGTTGAAACGCGCGCCTTTTTGCCATTGGCCAGCTTCAGGAATGCAAGGCCATCGGCCCACCTTTTCGGGCTAGCTGGCGCACCTCGGACGCGCATAGGGCCGCCTGTTGAGCCGTTCAGGATGCGTTGGATGCCACTGCTTCATGGCCTGCATGGGCCTTTTGCTTGGACTGCCCTTGGCCAGGTAGCCGCAATCAGCCTATCTAGGGCTGCCCCCTGGCTATGGGCAGTCCAGGCGGGTACTGGCCCCGGTCGCTGGATGACTATGCGCGGTATACCTCGGAGCGCTTTCCAGACATGGACAGCCAGGCCGATTTCTTTGTGCCCCAGGCCAAAAAACCTGTGCCAAGCGCCCTGCGCATCGGCGGCAGGGGTTCGATGCACGCTTGGAGGCCTTTGTGGTGTGGATACCAGGCAATCCCCAGGCATCGGCGCGCCGTTGAAGGGGCCTGCTGTGGGCAGCGTCTGCCCCCTGCGCTGCCGTGGCGCAAGGCAGATAGATGGCCGCTAGGCAGCACGATTTGCACCTCTCCGCTCAATTGTAAACTTTGTCAGTAAATGTTCTTTTTGTTCTACAATCCATCGCTTCGAATCTCCCTCGCGCTCCACAGCAGCGCCCGCTGACGGCAAGCCCATCATGGGCCATGGATTTCTTCAACCGCCCCCTGCTCCTTGCCAGCGGGGCGTATCCACGGATCTAAAGCTCGAACCACCGCGACTCGCCTTCTGATGTGCGAGGGAAATGACTCGTCCCGAAAAAAGACAAAGACGATTCATATCGAAGATTTTGTTTTCTACATTATTCACAAGGTCTATGACAAAAACTTCTGCGGCTTTGGCCCTTGCCTGCCTGGCTGGAATGAGCGCCTGGAATGCCCAGGCCAGTGAGCTGACGCTTTATATTTCCCAACCTGCTATCAACGCTACCGGCGATGCAGCGGTGCCAGATGGGGCCCTGCCCTGGTCGGCGTCTTACGGCCAGGCGTACACCATCGAAACCTTCAACGGCGAGACGCAGGGGACAAAGACTTCGGGGAACTGGGCCATCGGATCGTACGCCGTGGCGGAGGGTGGCGACACCAATGTTGCCGGGGCCAATGTGTACGGCGGCGCAGGCACCGGCACTGAAATGGACAGTGGGGGCTCGAACTTCCTCAATGCAGGAACTTCGGGCAACCCAGCCGGCGTGACCGTGACGTTGACCAACCCGGCACGCTATGTCGGCTTCTGGTGGTCTGCAGGCTCCAACGGCAACAACGTCGAGCTGCTCGATGAGAACGACAACGTGCTGACGGCGATGACCACCGACGATCTGATGGAATTTTTGAATTCGCCTTCCAATCTCGAGATGACAGCATTGGACGGCACGACCATCTATCAGCGTAAGCAGTACAACGGCAACCCCTTCACCGGTGCACCGGGCAATAGCGGCGAACCCTATGTCTATCTCAACTATGTGCTGAAGGACACCACAGACTTTGGCTCCACCACCATCAAGAAGATACGCTTCTGGGGCGCCGGCTTTGAGCTGGACAACATCGCAGTGCGCGAAGAAAAGCTGCCAGGACTGCCTGCAGAAACGGAACTGCCCCAAACCTGGGTGCCCACCAAGATCACCAATACTTTTGAGGATCCGCCAGCTACGGCCAACGATACGGGTACTACGCGGATCAACACGCCCTCGGGCTCATTGGATCTGACGGACAACGATCCCCATGTGCCGGAGGGCAGCTCGGTCACCGCGCAGACCACGTCGGCCAACGGCGGAACGATTGCGGCCAATCCTGCTCGTCCAGGGGAGTTTATCTACACGCCTGCCATTGGCTTCGTGGGCGTCGATACCTTTAGCTACGACGTTTGCTTGCCAGCGCCCCACCAGACCAAGTGCGCGACCTCGGTGGTCACGATGACGGTGACGGCACCCGATCTGGCCATCGACCTGTCTGGACTGCCGGCCACCGCGACGGTGGGCGTGCCTTACCAAGGGCAATTGCGCTGCAGCAACCTGGGCGATGCCGATGCATTGTCTGCGACGGCTTGCACCACCGGCCCGCTGCCAGAAGGGCTCAGCATCCAGGCTTGCACCGTAAGCCCCGACAGCGCGGCCTGGACCGCAGGGAACCCCATCGCGCAAGGCGCGGTCGTCACTTGTGAGGTGGCCGGCACACCCGCCAATGTGAAGAAGACGACGACAACGACGGGCAGCACCGGCACGACGGGAGACCGCGACTTGCGCAACAACACGGCGACCCGGGACATCACCGTGGTGGGCGCTGCGGATGTTGTGATCGATCTGAGCGGATTGCCATCGACGGGAACGGTCGGCACGCCCTACCAAGGCAGCTACAGCTGCAGCAACCGGGGCAGTGCAGACCAGACGGACGCAAGCTGCGCCGTCTCCGGCCTGCCTGCCGGCATCACCCAAGGGCTTGGCGCTTGCACCATCGTCACGCCCGCTGCCCCCGCAGCCACCAGCTGGACATCGCCCGCCACCATCCCCGAAGGGGCTATGGTCACCTGTGTGGTCGAGGGCAAGCCAACGGAAGTGGGATCGTCTGCCGTCAGCGCTTCGGGCGTTGACAGCAAGCTGAGCCACGAGATCACGATTCGCGCGGTCCCCGTGCCCACTGCGGTTCCGTCGCTGTCCACCTGGGCGCTGCTGGTACTTGCCGCAGGCCTGGCCATGCTCGGCATGGGGCGTACACGCAAGCACAGTGCCTGATCGCTGATCGGCCTTCAGACCGGTGCCAGTCAGTGCCATGCTGACTGGCATTTTTTTTGGCCGTGTCGGTAGTGCTTGTCCAGACTTTCGTATGCGGGGTCTCGCGGCGAAGAGGGGCTGGGTGGAGTGCGTGTAAGGTTGACCCGTTAGGCCTGGAGGCCTGGCCGTCTGCAGCCTTCGGCTGGTACACAGCCTGTACACGGTGCTGTAGCAGGTGAAGGCATCGGCAGTACCCGATGCCTATCCAATAGGCCACTGCACTGGCACGACCTCGGGCGCGGAAGCCGCGAACACACTGACGCAGCCGTTGCCCGTTACCACCAGCCATTCGCGCTGGTGGAAATGTCGCTGTTGCAGTGCGACTTCTTCATCCAACCAGCCGCCCTGCTGCACTTCCAGCACCGGGTAGCCGCGCACCAAGCCATTCGAACTCCAGTACCTCTGCAAGTCCAGCTCATCGAGATAGCGGAACGCGGAGACATCGGCGAAGGAGATATCCAAACCGTCGACCATGTCTTGCGGGCCAAGCCCGAGCGCCAGGCGCAGGCTTAGCCCCTGGGATGAAAAGCGCAGACTCTCCACGTCAGAGTTGGGATGTATCTCACGGGGTTTGCCGTAGGGAAGCGTCGTCAATCGCATAGGAGGTGGTTCGGTGAGGATCTCAAATGACGCTGCCAAGGCGTCCATGCATTGCACCAAGAAAATACGGTCATGGCTCGGCGTAAGCTCTTATTGATACCCGCGTATCTTTTAGATACATTTGCTGCCAAGGCACCACCGCCAAGAAAGCACAAGCTATGAAGATGTTTTACGCCCAAAAAACTGGCTCCTTGGGCCGCATGCATGGGGCGCTGCTGGCAGCAGGTCTACTCTCCGTTGCAGCCGTATCGGCCGAGGCACAGACGGTGGATTTTTCTGCACCAGGGGTGCACAGCTATACCGTCCCCGCCGGCGTGCATGCGCTCGATGTGGTCTTGGCAGGGGGCGGGGGTGGCAGTGGCACCGGCATTGAGATGGCCATGGGGATGGCTGGGTTTGACGGCAGCTTCCCAGGAGGCAGCGGCGGCAATGGCGCGCAGCTCAGCACCCGGGTGGCGGTATCTCCCGGCGATGTGCTGAGCATTACCGTGGCGCAAGGCGGCGGCGCGGGGGTTGACCGCCAGACGATGCTGGATCCGGCAGAAGGCGGCCTGGGCGGCCAGGGCGCGGGCAGCGGTGGGCGCAGTGCTGATGGCGCCATCGGCCAAAGCCCCGCCATCGATCCCATTTACACCGCAGGCGGTGGTGGCGGTGCGTCTGCACTGGAAATACCGGGCCGCTTGTACCTGCGGGCCGGCGGCGGCGGAGGTGGCAGCAGCGCGGCCTATGGCCAGTCGCTGCGCGATGTGGGTGTGTTGGGCCTGGCCGCGCCTCTGGCACTCAACAACACCGCAGACTGCAGCACGCCGGCAGATGGGGGCCAGGGCCTGGCCTCGGCAGATGGGATGTCAGGCGGGGGCTCCACCATCGCCACCGGCGCTGGCGGCGGCGGTGGCTATATGAACGGTGCCGGGGCCGGGGGCGCCTCTGGCGCAGGAACCATGTCGGACAACGGCAACTGGTGGTGGGTGCATGCCACCAAACCCAGCAGCGCCACCGGCGGCGGCAGCTGCTATTACGCAGCCGCTGCGGCCTACACAATCAGCGACACGCAGCTGGCAGTCGGCGCGCTTGGCGCGGTGGTGGATCCGGCGTCCTTGCCAAGCTTTCCGCCCGGAGAGAATCTGCAGGGCCTGCCGGGTGCCAATGGCTGGGCGCGTATCACCCCCATTGTCACCACCACCCCGAATGTACCCATTTCCAGCGCCACACCGGTTCCCGGCTTGGGGTGGCATGCACTCGCTCTGCTCGCCATCGGCATTGCAGCCCTCGCCTGCGTGCGGCACCCCCAGCACAAGCTGCTTGGATGATCAACGTCCCGAGGTCGGCCATGGCTCGCCCACCCCGCCATGCTGGCGGTAGCGGGGCTGCACGCCTGCCCACGCTAATCCAGCGCTTTATCTGCAGAAGGCTGGCTTGGCACCAGTGCCGCCTGCTCCTGGAATGCCATGCGGTACTGCTTGGGTGACCTTTTCCAGAACTTCTTGAACTCGGTGGAAAAGTTGCCGGAGTTCGCATAGCCGACTTCGGTCGCAATATCGGCAACCCCCAGTGGGCCGGTCTCCAGCATCATTGCGGCCCTGGACATCCGCTCTTTGCGGATATATTCAAAGACGGTCATGCCCACGGTGGCCTCAAAGACCATATTCAGGCGGTGGGTGGACAGGCCCAGGCTGGCGGCCACATCACGGCCTTTTAGCGTCGAATCACTGAGGTGATGGATTATGAATTCGGTCGCCACCTGTTTGATGCTCATATTGGCCGGCAGGATTTCCGAAGGGGTGTCCATGACGATCCCCGCACCCTCCCTGTGCTGCCCCCATCCGGTTCTTTTACGCGCCAGCGCGATATGAATGCGAACCCTCTCCAGCACTTCATCTACATAATACGGCTTCAATATATAGTCAACAGCCCCGGCACGAAGACCAAGCAGCCGGTCTTCTTTATCAGACAGCGCAGAGATAAACAGGATGGGTATATTACGGGTCGATGTATTCTCCTGAAGCAGTCTTGCCGCCTTGATATTGCTGCGATCGGGCAAGCGCACATCCATCAATACCAGATCAGGAGGCTGTAAAAGAATGCGGGTGTAGACCTGGCTCTCATTGTCAATGACGCTGACGGTGTAAGAGCGGCTGCGCAGCGCGGTGACCAGAAGACGAAGTTGCTGTAGATCGCGATCAACGATCATTACATGTGGGACTTTAATCTCACTATTATTCATATATTGCGCGCAGAACCATTTCCATATCGGACGCCAGGTTTCCGTGGACTTTTCTGCGCTTGCAACCGCACGGGGATCCTGAAGGCAGCCTGGCGTAGCCAGCCCAACCAGCAGCGCAGACCGGTGCCCATGTCGGCAACGGCGAGCGGCAAGCCAGATGGCGGGGATGCAGAAATTTACGGCAAATATAGTACGAGAGACGCTACAAACATTCTCTTTTAAAAATTACAATCAGCGACTTGCAATAATGAAATATATAAATGAAAAATGATATTCATTTCTGCATTAAGCAAAGATGTTTCGATTAAAACAAATACCAAAATTTGATTTAGCTGTTACGCAACAACGATTTGAAACCACCAGGTTTACCTGCTGTTTACAGATGGGCCTTTTATGGGCTGGAGGGCGCTCAAGACAAGGCGCGGGCAGCACCCTCGCCGAAACGGGATCTCCCTTAAACTCATCCGCTGTTGGGGCAGGTTCGCGCCCCGGAAAGGCCATGCATGAAGCACGACGGGCATGCCGTCGTCGGAGCTCCGATCACCGACGTCATCTTTGAAGAAAAGCGCGTTTTGCTGGTGCTGGACGATGGCCGCCAGCTGGCCGCTCCGCTGTCCTGGGTGGGGCCCAAGGTGCTTGCGATGAACGCGCAAGAGCGGTCGCAATGGGTGGCCACCGCGGACAGGCGCGGCGTCAACTGGCCCAGCGCCGGTCAGACCTCGGCTGACGGCGCACTCAATGTCTGGACACTGGAGCAAGATGCGCTGTTTGAAGCGGCGTTGGCCGAGCTAAAGGCCTTGGACTGGAAGGCGGACCAGCTCAATCACCGCAGCCGGGCGCTGGTGGCCTTGTGGCGCCTGGTGGCCGATGGCTACAACGGCGGCCTGCTGCAGTTTCTGGGCAACTGGGGCATGGCCGAGATGGATGCAGCGCTGGCTGCGCTTGCCCAGATCAAGGCCAGCGCCACGCTCGCGGTAGTCACCGCGTTCTGGCGCCTGGTGGGCCCCATTGCCCAGTCGGACGAGGTCAACACCATCGATGATGTGTACCGCGCAGTGGCCGGTGACTTGTCTGGGCAGATTGAAGAACTGGATGAGCAGTTCTGGGAAGCGGCCGAGGAGCTGGTCCAGCGGGTGCCGGAATATTTTGGGCCGGCGCCTTCGGCCGCCTGATGCGCGACACGTAACCCACAGACAGCCCTGGGATGAGGGCTGCGGTGCGCCGGTGCGCCGGTGCGCCGGGCCGCCGGGCCGCCGGGCCGCCGGGCCGCTACTTGTCGTGGTTGGCGCTCAGGTTGTCCAGCAGGTCATCGAGCGACTTGAATTCGATGGTCTCCACACCGTCGTTCTCGTCAATGGAGATGTCTTCCAGCAGCAGCTCCTCGCACAGCTGGGCCCGCACCCAGCACTGCGGAAACTGCTTGGGTGCGACAAATGACAGCAGCACCGCATCGGCAAAAACGGCGACCGAATGCAGGCGCAGGTCATCGCGCAGATCGGAGGGCTCTTGCACCTCATCGTCTTCAACGGCTTCTTCTACCTCCAGCGCAATGTCGTGGACCAGCGCCGTCCACTGGTCGGCCGGCATCGCCAAAAAGCGCTGGGTATTGGCGATGAGGGCATCGGCATCCATGTCCGGGTTGTCGGCCAGCTCCGGGTCGACATTGACATGGATATCGGCCCCAGCGGCCTGAAACCGCACACTGCCCACCACAAAGCCGTCGTCGGCTTGCACGTCGTTCAAAAGCTGGCTCGCTGCTATCGCGTCACGAAGATGGGCAATCTGGGTCATGGGGCCGTCCTTGCATTGGAGTGAATGGCCATCATAAGCGGCAGCTGGCCACGCATCTACCTTGCCCGCGAATGACTGTCATTCGCTCAACTGGCAAAAATTCGACATTTCTTGTCCTGCTTGCGCGATTGCGCCAGTGCATCTTCCCGTACGCTTGCCGCTTGCCCGATTTCTTTGCCTGCCCAGGTTTGCCCGCCCGACGCCATGACCGCTGATACCGCCACCCTCAACCCCTCGCCTGCACTGGCTGCAGCACCTGCTGCAGCTGCAGACACCCAGCAGCACGGCTTTTTGTTGCCGATTGTGGGCGGCGCCGCGCTCGCCCACCTGCTCAACGACATGATCCAGGCGATGCTGCCGTCGATCTTTCCGATGCTCAAGGCGAGCTTCTCGCTCAGCTTTGGGCAGATTGGCGTCATTGCGCTGGTCTACCAGGTCACCGCATCGCTGTTGCAGCCATGGATTGGCATGTACACCGACAAGCACCCCAAGCCCTATCTGCTGCCCTCGGGCATGGGCATGACCTTGATCGGCATTGGCCTGTTGGCCACCGCGCAGAGCTATGAGATGCTGCTGGTGGCCGCCGCCGTGGTGGGCGTGGGCTCGGCCACCTTCCACCCCGAGGCCTCGCGCATTGCGCGCCTGGCATCGGGCGGCCGCTTTGGCACGGCGCAGTCCACCTTCCAGGTGGGCGGCAATACCGGCTCTGCGATTGGCCCGCTGCTGACGGCGGCCATCGTCATCCCCCATGGCCAGCCAGCGGTGGCCTGGTTCATGGTGGTCGCGCTGGTCGCCATCTTTGTGCTGTACCGCCTGACCATCTGGGTGCGCCACAACGGCAGCGCCAAGGCCAAGAGCCTGGCCAAGAACCATGCGGGTGAAGGCCTGAACCGCGCGGGCGTCATCCGCGCCGTCACGGTGATCTGCATTTTGATGTTCGCCAAGTTTGTCTACATCGCATCGTTCACCAACTACTTCACCTTCTACCTGATCGAGCGCTTTAACCTGAGCGTGCAAAGCAGCCAGCTGTTTCTCTTCATGTTCCTGGCCGCCGTGGCAGCGGGCACCTTTGCCGGCGGCCCGGTCGGTGACCGCATCGGCCGCAAGGCCGTCATCTGGATCTCGTTTTTGGGCGTTGCGCCGTTTGCGCTGGCTCTGCCCTATGTGGGCCTGGTGTGGACCGCTGTGCTCGCCATCGTCATCGGCCTGGTGATGTCGTCCGCCTTTGCCGCGCTGGTGGTGTATGCGCAAGAGGCCGTGCCCGGCCGTGTGGGCCTGGTCTCGGGTTTGATGTTTGGATTGATGTTTGGCATTGGCGGCGTCGGTGCCGCTGGCCTCGGTGAGCTGGCCGATGTGCATGGCATCGTCTGGGTCTATGGCCTGACCTCGTTCCTGCCGCTGCTGGGGCTGGCGACGGCATTCTTACCGGATACGCGGAAGAAGCGCACTTAAGGTCTTGACCAGCGCCTGGCATCGGCTGCGAGGGGCTGGTTGCCCAGCCCCTCTTCGCAGGCATCACTCCAAGGGAACGTCGCCCAGTCCCATCAGGTTGCCGTGGCGGTCGCGGACCTGCAGCGCATAAGACCCTCGGTTGCCTGCTTGCTGAAACAATGACGCGCGGTAGACCTTGCCGCCGCGGTTCCACACGCAAACGCCTTGAGGGAGAAACTGTGGGTTAGACCGCCAGCAGCGCACCGCCCCATCTGCACTGAGGGTGTACTTTCCTTCTACACGCGACAAGGTGATTGCTTCAATCACCCGCTGGTTGCCGCTTTCTGCGTCGAATCGCAGCCACCATTGACCCAACAGACTTCGCGCATCCAGTACACCTGGCTCCATGGCCATGCGCAACATTGGCTTGCGCACCTCGTCTGGAAACGCTATACCGCCCTCAATCCGAGATGACGACTGTGCAGTCGATTCCAGAACCACAAAATCCAGCGTCAGATCGCCAACAGCCTGCGCCAATTCGGCACTGGCCGATGGTCCACCCAATGGGCGGCCACCCCGGTATCGGTTCAGGCCAAAGCTTGTTTTTCCCCCCTGGAATTCACCGCTTCCCATATGGAAAGTGGCGTCGCCGTTGGGCAGGTAGTTGAACACCTGGGCAAGCGCCATCCCGTTTTGAACATCAATAGCAATACCGCGCCCAGGCTTAAACGTCACTTCGTCCCGAACCAGCCAGGTGCCGCTGCTGGGGGTCTGCTTTGCGCTGCAGCCGGAGATATCTCCAACATATATATCCTGCCAGCTTGGGCAGGCTGCAATACCCGTGCGATCATCCCCCCCAACTGCAGCCCCGTTGAGCGAATAGGTCTGCTTTACGCCCTGACTGATCACCTCCGCCACACCCACCAAATCCACATTGGCAATGCGCAATCTCATTGATTGAACAAAGGGATGCGGGTCATATGGGGCCTGCGTCTCAGTACTTGCGCAGTGGTATTCATCCTTGCCGGTCACCTGCGTGCAATCGAGCGTTTGCCCGGGATAGTCTCTGAGCTCCGAAACCCAGACTTTCCACTGCTTATCCTGCGTCAGCTTGCCCACACTGATGCCTGCAAACCACTGTGGATTCTGGCTGGCATCCAGCATCGTGCTCTGAAAATAACGTGTCTTACCCTTTTCCCAATAGCGGGATAGGTAGTCCTCGCTTCGCATCTCAAAGCGCTGAATCGCCCGTGCGGGCTCCCCTGGAAACTGCACCGTTCCCTGCAGTCCGTTGGCAAAACTGACCGTCACATCGCCAGGTGATCCCAACTCTTGCGCATCCCGCGCGTCACTGCCAAAGCTGCGTCCACCTTGGTACTGCATCAGCGGCACGGTGATGGAATCACCATCCAGTTGCCCTGTGGCCATGTAGAAAGTGGCGTCGCCATTCTTCTCATAGCCGAATACCTGCATAAAGAAGGCATTGCCTTGCACATCAATCGCCAGGCCCCGGCCTGGTTTTCCATCCAACTCTTCGCTGATAACCCAGGTGCCTGCCTGGGGGGTAAAACTGCGCGCGGCCCAAGTGGCGGTACACGAAACAGCCAACAAGGAAGCCACAATGGCAGGGCGCCACGCTGAAATGCGATTTATCTTTTTCACTTGATCTCCTGAGTTTTGAACCAGTATAGATGCAAGTAAATTGGCAATCTAAAACTAGAATTACCAAGACCTCTTACTCCATCCAAAGATTCAATCTCCCCATTAAAAATCGTGCAAATCCTCTACTTGTTTCTCTGTATTGCAGGCACCGTATTGCCGCTGTCGCAATTTATTCCATGGCTTGCCGCACATGGCCTGGATATGCCACTGCTCTTGCAACAGGCCACGTCCAGCCCGCTGTCTGCTTTTGCGTGGTCGGATGCTCTGGTCTCGGGCATTACGGTTGCCGTGTGGATCGTCGCCGAAGGCAGAACGCTGGCAATGCCCCGGCTGTGGCTGCCCCTATGCTGCCTGGTGGTGGGGCCCTCGTTGGCATTGCCGCTGTTCCTTCTTTTGCGCCAGCGGCATCTGGCTGCAGCAGGCCACACGGACTGGCTTGAACACCGCCAGGATCAAAAGTCAGTTTGAGGACCTGTTCAAGTCTGCAGCCACCTGCGTTGCTGACTCGCGGTCAATCCGAACGCACCACAGCTTGGCAGAGTGATCGATGGCGACCAGGGCCTCACCCACGCCACCCTGGCGCATATCGTTCCTGCAGACGCGTGTCCCACCCCGTCTCACACAGGGTAATCCCCGAAATACAACAAAAAGTTGCATATGTAGCGCTTGATGAATACGATTGAGAATGATTCTTGTTTATTTTTAACCATAGCGTCACTCTTATGTCACATTCAAAACCGCGCAGACACCAACCCAACCTGATCGTTCTGGCTTGGATGGCCGCAGCCGCCAGCGCCGGGGTATCGGCCCAGCAGGCTCAGCCTACCGAGTCAGCCCAAAACGCGGGCGCGACGGCCGAGGCCAGCACCAGCGCACCCGTCAACCTGCCCCAGGTAACAGTGCGCGACCGCTATGAGCGCGAAGACCTGCCCGCGCTCGCGCCCGGGCGCAAGGCGGCCAAGGGTGCGCGGCTGGGCATTCTGGGGGCGACCTCGATCATGGAGGCGCCCGTGCACGTCAATGCCTATACGCGCGAGCTGGCCGAGGACTGGTCGGCGCTGTCGCTGCAGGATGTGCTGGAAAACGATGCGGCGGTGGTCTTTACCACCAACAAGGGCCATTTGCTGCAGAACTTCAACCTGCGCGGGCTCGATGTGACGGCAATGGACATAGCGACCAATGGCCTCTACGGCATTGCGCCAGCCAACTCGGTGCCCATCGAGATGTTTGAGCGGGTCGAGGTGATGCGCGGCCCCAATGTGCTGCTCTCAGGCATGCCGCCGCTCGCCAGCGTGGCCGGCTCGGTCAATATGGTGACCAAGCGCGCGCTGGCCCAGCCGATTGCGGATCTGACCGCCACCTATGTGTCCGATTCGTACTACCAGCTGCATGCCGATGTGGGCAAGCGCTTTGGGCCCGAGCAGCGCCTGGGTCTGCGCTTCAATGGCGTCTATGGCTCGGGCGACATGGGTGCCGAGGACGAAAAGCAAAAGCGCAATGTGGGCGCGCTGGGCCTCGATTACCTGGGCGACAACTTCCGCCTCTACCTGGACCTGTACAACAGCGTCAACAAGATCGAGGGCGGCAGCCCCGGCATGTTCAGCTTCTTGGGCAGCGCGGCCATCCCCGGTGTGGGTTATCTCCTCTCGCCGCCCGATGGCGATGTGAACCTGTTCAAGGGCTCGCACGGCAAGTACGACAACAGCGGCTTGCTGGCCCGGGCCGAGTTTGACTTCAACCAGAACTGGCAGGGCTATGTGGCAGCGGGCGGGTCGGAGGCCGAAGGCCAGGGCCTGCTGTTTGGCACGCGCGCCATTGTGACCGGCGCAGACGGCACCACGCGCGGCGCGATCTACAACGTGCACACCAAGTCCGAGCGCCGCACGGCCGAGGCGGGCGTGATTGGCAAGTTCGACACCGGCAGCGTGCAGCACCGCCTGCAGCTGTCGTTCAACATCCTCAAGCACAAGGAAGGCACGGTCAACACGGCCTGCAACTACTGCTACACCACCAATATGTACCGGCCGACCGAGCCGACCTTCCCGGCTGCTCCCACCTTCAAGGACTACACGACGGAGAACGAATTCCGCTCGGTGGCGATTGCCGACACCATGGGCTTTTGGGATGAAAAGCTGCTGCTGACCCTGGGCCTGCGCCACCAGACGGTGAAGACGCCGCTGGTCAATGGCGTGGCCTCCAACTACAGCGAAAGCCGCACATCACCGATGGTTGCCGGCGTGCTACGCCCCTGGGGTGAGAACATCGCGCTGTTTGCCAACTACACCGAAGGCCTGGAGCCTGGCCGCACCGTGGGTGTGGGCTACGCCAATACCGGCGACACCCTCGCGCCGATGCAAACCAAGCAAAGTGAAGTGGGCGTCAAGCTGCAAGCGGGCGAGACCACGCACACGATCAGCGCCTTCCAGATCAAAAAGCCCTCGATCATCACCAACAGCGGCAACTTCCAGGTGCTCGACGGCGAGCAGCGCCTGCGCGGGCTGGAGTGGAGCGCGTTTGGCAAGCTGAGCGAGAGCGTGGCGCTGCTGGGCGGTGTCGAGTACATCAAGTCCAAGCAGACCAACACCGGGCTGGAGAACTATGGCGTGCCCAAGCTGCGCACCCGCATTGGCATCGATTGGGACACCCCCGTGCAAGGCCTGTCGGTGGGCGGGCGCCTGTTCCATACCGGCTCGCAGTGGGCGGACTCGGGCAACCGCCTGAAGGTGCCTTCGTGGAACCGCATTGACGCAATGGCCCGCTACGCCACCAAGTTCGGATCGACGCCTGTGCGCTTCAACGCCAGTGTGGAGAATCTGACCAACAAGAACTACTGGATCGGCATGTTCAACGATGGCTTTGTGATGCCCGGCGCGCCGCGCACCTACCGCTTGTCGGCCACCGTGTCGTTCTGATCACCACCAAGGCTCTGGCCATGGCCAGAGCCCACAAACACCACAGCCCGCTGGCACGGACATGCCAGCGGGCTGTGTTTTATCAGCGGTATGGAGCGCTTTATTTCGTCAGGATCAGCTTGCCCAGCTTGGTGGCCTGCAAGGTGTAGACCGAGCCGTTATGCGCTATCTGCACGGTCTTGTGGCCGGCCAGCAGGCTGGCACTGTCCACGCTGCGCACCTGCAGGTTGGCATCGTTCAGCGGCCGGGGCTGCAACGCGATGGTGAGTGGCTCGCCAGCATGGGACTCGGCCTCGCAGGCAGCGGGCGTATCGGCGGCGTCCTGCGGCTGTGGCACAGCTGGGCGGCGGAGTTGCAAGGTACGGCGGGCGCTGGTAGCGGCATGCAAAGTGGTCATGGTGGCGCTCATGGCGGGTTGGAAGGTGGTCAGGCAGATGCAGACAACTGCACGCGAAGGATGAAAGAAACGCAGCGGAACAGTTCAGCACCGCTGCCCATTGGCCCCTACAACGCCGGGGCGTTGGCAGCGCCGCAAACGGCGCGCATGGCGGGATGACGTTCATCACAAGAGGGGCAAATCACAGGGACCGAGTCTATCATTGAATGAGATTGATTATCATTTAAAAACCATGTTATCGAAGGAGTCTGATGTCCGTTCCGTCTACCTCGGCAAGCACCGCCCGCCCATCCGATGCGGCCCCGTCCACGGCGCCCATGCGCAGCTTCAGCATGCGGCCGCTGATGTTCGAGAACTTTGTCTGCACCTTGTCGATGATGTCCTTCGTCGCGCTGATCGGCCCCATCGCCCGACTGCTGGGTCTGGCGCCCTGGCAGGCCGGCATGGCCGTGACCGTGGGGGGCCTGGCCTGGGTGCTGCTGGCCAGGCGCTGGGGGGCGGCCAGTGACCGCTGGGGCCGGCGCCCCATCCTGCTGCGGGGCCTGGGCGGCTTTGTGGTCTGCTATGCATTGCTGTGCAGCTTTATCGTGTTTGCGCTGCGCAGCCAGCCGCCGGTGTGGCTGGCATTTGCCGGGCTGGTACTGCTGCGCGGCACGGCCGGGGGCTTTTATGCCGCCGTGCCCGCCACGGGCGCAGCGCTGGTGGCCGACCATGTGCCCGGCCCGCAGCGTGCGGCGGCCATGGCCACCTTGGGCGCCGCCAGCGGCATCGGCATGGTGGCGGGCCCCGGCGTTACCGGCCTGTTGGCCGCGCACAGCCTGGAGCTGCCGCTGCTGATCACCGCCGTGCTCCCTGCCCTTGCGCTGCTGGTGCTGTGGCGCTGGCTGCCGCGCAGCGAGCAGCATGCCAACCCGCCCACCGGCCACCTCAAAATCAGCGACCCGCGCCTGCGCCGCCCGATGGCCGTCGCCTTTTGCGCGATGTTCAGCGTGACCATTGCCCAGGTTGTTGTGGGCTTCTTCGCACTGGACCGGCTGCAGCTGGAAGCCAGCGCCGCCGCACGCGCCGCCGGCATTGCACTGGCCATTGTCGGTGTGGGCCTGATCCTCGCGCAGCTGGCCGTGCGCAAGCTGGGCTGGACGCCGCAGCGCCTGATCCGCGCCGGCTGCGCCCTGTCTGCACTGGGCTTTGCATCGCTGCTGCTGGCCAGCACACCCTGGGCGCTGTGGGCCGGCTACCTTTTAGGCGCTGCCGGCATGGGCTGGGTCTTTCCCTCCGTCATGGCGCTGGCCGCCAATGCCGTGGGCCCGCATGAGCAAGGCGCCACCGCCGGCACCGTTGCCGCAGCCCATGGCCTGGGCATGATCCTGGGGCCCCTGGTGGGCACCCTGGTCTATGACCTGCACCCCGGGGCGCCTTATTTGCTGGTGGCGGTGCTGCTGGTGCTGGTGGCGCTGTGGCCTGCGCGTGGGGCGGTATCAGCGTTGGAGGTGGGGCGGGTGGGTTGAGATCCAGCTGTCTGACATTGAGAGGTTCATCTGCGCTGCCTGGCTGCAGCCTACTTGGCCTCCAGGCGGGCGATCACCACCTCTGCAGGGATGCCAGCAGTAGCAGCGCTGTTGTGCCGCGTGGCAGCCGATCCCCGCTGCAGCAATCCGGCCTGTGCTTGCCGCAGCTGGATCTCGCGGCGAACAGCAGTCTCGACAAAAGACGCCAGGCTTTCGTTCGGCTCCAATGCACGCTCCACCTCGTCCAGGAAAGCGGGCTCGACGCAGATGGATGGGATGATGGCGTTCTTCATAGGTAGATCCTGAAGTGCAAGTGACTGGATCCTCGGCCATTAAACCTCTGAGTGCGTCTTGTTGGCAGGGGGCGACTACCGCCCGCCAAAGCTGGCTCAAATACCGCCCAAATCCCGCTGCACCGCCTAGCATGGACTACGATAGCGGCACTTTCAGCCACCATCCCCCCTGCCCGTGCAACCCACTGACCGACCGTCCAAAATCCAAGATGTAGCCCGCGCTGCGGGCGTGTCTGCGATGACGGTGTCGCGGGCCATCAACCACCCCGAGCGGCTCAATCCCGAAACCTTGCAGCGTGTGCGCGATGCCATCGCCAGCATGCGCTATGTGCCCAATGCGCTGGCCAGCGGGCTGCGGCTGTCACGGGCGCGGCTGGTGGCGGCCCTGCTGCCGACCTTGGTGGGGCCCGTGTTCCAGGAGCTGATCCAGTCGCTCGACCATGCGCTCAACCAGCACGGCTACCAGCTGATGATTGGCCGCACCGGCTATGACGCCGCGCAAGAGGCGGACCTGATCCGCGCCATCATCCAGCGCCGGCCCGATGGCATTGTGATGATCGGCATGGCGGCCTCCGAAGAAGGGCGGGCGCTGCTGCAGGCCTCGCGCATTCCGGTGGTGGAGACCTGGGACCTGACCGACACGGCGATCGACATGCTGGTGGGCTTTTCGCACAGCGCGATTGGCCAAGCGGTGGCGGCGCATTTCATCGCCAAGGGCCACCGGCAGCTGGGCATGGTCAGCGGCGATGATGCACGGGCCCGGGTGCGCGTGGCCGCTTATGCGCAGGCGGCGCAAGCTGCCGGCCTGCCCGAGGTGACGGTGGCCTACACGCCGGCGCCCAGCACCCTGGGTGGCGGGCGGCGCGGTCTGGCCGAGATCCTGGCCCAGCGGCCCGAGGTAACCGCCGTTTTCTGCAGCTCCGATACCTTGGCATTGGGTGCCTTGGTCGAGGCGCAGCACCAGGGCTTGCGCGTGCCCGAGGACCTGGCTGTTGTCGGCTTGGGCGACCAGGAGTTTGCCAAGGACACCGCCCCGCCCCTCACCACCGTGCGGCTGGATGGCACCCGCATTGGCCAGTTGGCGGCCGACATGATCGTCGCCCGCACCCTGGACCAGGCCGTCGATGCGCAGCGTGTCGATATCGGCTTTTCCATCACCCAGCGTAGCAGCGGCTAAACAGCCACCCCCGCAAAATCCCCAGCCCTGCCCACTGGCAATATCGGGTAATTACTGATTTCTCAGCCAAAGTTAACGTTAACAATACGACAAATTCTAATGTTAACGTTAACTATTTGAAGCGAAGCATCGCTCAGCCAGATTTCAGCAACGCCTTAAAAGCAGGAGACAAACATGAGCACCACCCCAAAACCAGGATGGAAAAAGATAGCGGCCCTCGTCTGCGCCAGCGCTGCGGCCTTGGCCGCCAGCCCCAGTGCCTGGGCCTGGCCGGACAAGCCGGTCACGATCATCGTGCCCTTCCCCGCGGGCGGCGCGACCGACACGGTGGCCCGTGCGATTGGCAACAACCTGGGCCAGCAGTGGGGCCAGTCGGTGGTGGTGGAAAACAAGGCAGGAGCCACCGGCAGCATTGGCGCCGCCCAGGTGGCGCGCGCCCCGGCCGATGGCTATACCTTGCTGGTCTCGTCGCTGGCGCCGCTGGTGGTGGCACCCCATCTGATCAAGGGCCTGCCCTATGACCCGACGCGTGATTTCAGCTATATCACGGTGGCGGTACAGACAGCCAATGTGCTGGTGGTCAACCCCAGCCTTGCCCCCAAGGTCAACAACGTGCAGGACGTCATCGCGATGCTCAAGGCCAAGCCCGATACGGTCAGCTTTGCGACCTCGGGCGCGGGCTCGTCGGACCACCTGACCGCCGAGCTGTTCTGGCAAAAGACGGGCACCAAGGGCCTGCATGTGCCCTACAAGGGCGGCGCGCCGGCCACCGCCGATCTGCTGGGCAGCCAGGTGGACATGTCCTTCCAGAACGTCAACAGCGTGTTCCCGCACATCAAGTCGGGCAAGCTCAAGGCCATTGCGGTCACGGGCAACAAGCGCTCGGCCGTGCTGCCCGATGTGCCGACGATGGCCGAAGCCGGCATCGATGGCATGGACGTCTATGCCTGGCAAGCCTTTGCCGCCCCCAAGAACCTGCCGGCCGATGTCAAGGCCAAGCTCTACGACGGCATTGCCAAAGCGCTGCATGACCCCGCCGTCAGCAAGCAGTTCACCGACATGGGCCTGGAAGTGGTCGGCAACAGCCCCGAGGTCTTTACCGAGTTTCAGCGCAAGGAGTTTGCGCGTTGGAAGCAGGTCATCAGCACGGGCAACATCACCGCACAATAATCACCCAGGGCCTGGCGGCGGGACAGAACCACCCGCTGCCCAGCCTGCTTTTCTTATTTTTTGTACCCCCGCCCACCATGCAAGCCACCACATCCGCATCGCCCTCTTCCACCCCCCGCATTACCGGCTACCGCGTGGTGCCGGTGGCCGGGCATGACAGCATGCTGCTCAACCTCAGCGGCGCCCATGCGCCGTTCTTCACCCGCAACCTGCTGATCCTGACCGACAGCGCAGGCCGCACGGGGGTGGGCGAAGTACCGGGTGGCGAGAGCATTCGCAACACCTTGGAAGATGCGCGCGCGCTGATCCTGGGCCAGCCGGTGGGCAACTACAACGCCATGCTGAACGCGATGCGCAGCAACTTTGCGGGCCGCGACAGCGCAGGCCGTGGGCTGCAGACCTTTGACCTGCGCACCACCATCCATGCGGTGACGGCGGCAGAATCGGCCCTGCTGGACCTGCTGGGCCAGCACCTGGGCGTGCCAGTCGCTGCGCTGCTGGGCGAAGGCGTGCAGCGCACCTCGGTGCAGATGCTGGGCTACCTCTTCTACGTGGGCGACCGCGCGCTGACCGACCTGCCCTACCAAAGCTTTCCCGACGAGGCCGACGACTGGAAGCGCCTGCGCCATGAAAAAGCCATGGACCCGCAGGCCATCGTGCGCCTGGCCGAGGCCGCCTATGCGCGCTATGGCTTCGAGGATTTCAAGCTCAAGGGCGGCGTGCTGCGCGGTGAAGACGAGGTCGAAGCGATCCGCGCATTGCACGAGCGCTTTCCGAAAGCCCGCATCACCCTGGACCCCAATGGCGGCTGGTTGCTCAAGGATGCGGTGCGCATCACCCGCGATCTGCACGGCATCCTCGCCTATGCCGAAGACCCTTGCGGCGCCGAAGAAGGCTTCTCCGGCCGCGAAGTGATGGCCGAGTTCCGCCGTGCGACCGGGCTGCCCACGGCGACCAATATGGTCGCCACCGACTGGCGCCAGATGGCCCATTCGCTGTCGCTGCAATCGGTCGATATTCCGCTGGCCGATCCGCACTTCTGGACCCTCTCGGGCTCGGTGCGCGTGGCCCAGCTCTGCCAGGCTTTTGGCCTGACCTGGGGCTCGCACTCGAACAACCATTTCGATGTGTCGCTGGCCATGTTCACCCATGTGGGCGCTGCCGCACCGGGCAAGGTCACCGCCATCGACACGCACTGGATCTGGCAGGACGGCCAGGGCCTCACCAAGCAGCCGCTGCAGATCCAGGGCGGCTATATCGAGCTGCCGCAACAGGGCGGCCTGGGCATCGAGCTGGACATGGATGCCGTCGAGCGCGCCCACCAGCTCTACCTGCAGCACGGCCTGGGCGCCCGCGATGACGCGATCGCCATGCAGTACCTGGTGCCGGGCTGGCGCTTTGACAACAAGCGCCCTTGCATGCTGCGCTAAGCCGCTGCAGCAGTCCCCCGTTCGACGTGCAGCGCGAGGGACGCCGCAACCACATTCGCGCAAGACTCAGGGGTGCCAGTGGCTGGCCCGCACCAGGGTCGCAGACGGCCCGGTATTGCCCGCCAACGCATAGGACAGCTGGTTGGCCGCAGCGATGACGGTCTTGGACATTTCCTCCAGCTTTTGCTGCGGCAGGCGCGATGCCGGGCCCGACACGCAGACGGAGCCCAGCAGCCGCCAGTGCTTGCCAAACACCGGCGCGGAGATGGTGGCCACGCCCTGCTCGCGCTCGCCAATCGACCAGTGAAAACCGCGCTGGCGGATGGCTTCGTACAAGTCGCCCGGCTCGCCCGAAAACGCCAGAATCACCCGCCCTGGCGAGCCCTTGTCCAGCGGCAGCCCCTCGCCCATGCGCGCATGGTGGCGCAAGGCCTGGGGGCCCTCCACCCGCACCAGGCAGGTGCGCACATTGCCTTCGCGCACATAGAAAGCGGCGCTTTCGCCACTCGCCATCGTCAGCGCACGCAGCGCCGGCTCCAGCACATTCTGTACATCAAAACCGGCCTGGTAACGCGCGCCCAGCCAGCCCGCTGCCGGGCCCAGGCGCCAATCGCCATCTTCCCGCTGCACCAGGTAGCCCGACTGCGCCAGGGTGCGCGCAATGCGCAGCGCCGTGGTCTTGTGCAGGCCGCAGCGCCGGCTCAGTTCGGCCAGCGGCAAATGGGATTCTCCCAACGCAAACGCATCGATCAATTGCATGGCCCGCAACACCGCAGTGACGCTGCTGGTCGACGATGCGCCTTCTTCTGGCAGCGCCTCGGCAGGGGTCTCCATCTCCGGCAGGGGTGCAGAAACGGGGCCGGTTTTCGCCTTGGATCGAGGACTGGAGCGGCTCGCTGAAGGGTTGCTCATCGTGCAATGTGTTTCATTGGTTGAAACGGCATTGTATCCCTTGAAACTTTTTTTTAAAGTGGCGCACCGATTGGCAGCAGACCAAAAGGCCACACCAACAAAACGATACGGAGACAACGTATGACGATCACGACACGAGCGATTTCGATCTCGGCGCGCCTGTGCCGCCTGGCGCTGGGCACGGCGGTACTGGCGGCAGCCGCCACCGGCGCCTACGCCCAAAGCAACTACCCGGCCAAGCCCATCCGTTTGTTTGTGCCCTTTCCGCCCGGCGGCGGCACCGACATGATTGCCCGCGCCGTCGCGCAAAAGATCACCGAGAAAAATGGCTGGAATATCGTCGTGGACAACCGCCCCGGCGCCGGTGGCAATCTGGGCGTGGATGCCGCTGCCAAGGCCGCGCCCGATGGCTACACCCTCGTAATGGGCCAGACCAGCAACCTGGCCATCAACCCGGCGCTGTACAAAAAGCTGCCCTACGACCCGCTCAAGAACCTGACCCCGGTCGCGCTGGTCTCCTCGTCGCCGATCCTGATGGTCAGCGGCTCGGGCACCCCGCTGCATTCGATCGCCGAAGTCTTGAAGGCTGCAAAAGCCAAGCCCGATACCGTCACCGTGGGCTATGCCGGCAATGGCACCGTCGCCCACCTGGCCGTCACCCAGGTTGAGCAGGCCACCGGCGTCAAGCTGCGCCACGTCCCCTACAAGGGCATTGCGCAAGCGATCACCGACCTGTCCGGCGGCCAGATCGACCTCTTTGTCGGATCGATTCCGTCCCTCATCGGCCAGGTGCGCAATGACAAGCTCCAGCCGCTGATGGTCACCTCCAAGCAGCGCTCGGGCGAGTTGCCCTCCACCCCGACGATGGCCGAGTCCGGCAGCAAGGGCTTTGAGGCCATTACCTGGTTTGGCATCCTGGCCCCGGCAGGCACGCCAGAGGCGATCGTGCAAAAGCTCAACAAAGCCATCAATGCCGCGCTGGCCGAGCCCGATGTGGTCGAGAAGCTGCGCTCCGAAGGCGGCGATATCCTGGGCGGCAGCGCGCAAGACTTTGGCAAGCTGATGCATGCCGAAGTGCCCCGCTGGGCCAAGATCGTCAAGGATTCAGGCGCCAGCCTGAACTAAGGCGGCAGCACACCGGCCCGCGCCACCGCCCTTTCCAACCGACCCGCTGAGAGACCGCGCCATGCACTGCGCCAGCTTGGCTGTGCCCATCCGTTTCTCGGCGGGCAGCACAGCACCCTGCCCTCAACCGCTGGGCGCGCTGCAAAACGCCGGCTCCGCCAACGGTGTGCAGGCCATCCATCACGGAAAGACCCATGCGGCGCGGAGCGCCAGCCATGCCCCCTTCTTTTTCATCCTTCCCAACGGACCAACACCATGAGCCAACTTCCCGACATCATCCGTGACATCGATCGCGTCAGCGCCGACGTCGTAGCCAAGGCCAGCGGCTTCCAGGCCGCCATTTTGGCCGACGTGGCCGGCCGCCGCGGCACCATGCATGCACGGGTGGCACCCGTCCACCAAAGCATGCAGGTCGCAGGCCCGGCCTTCACGGTCGAAGTACGCCCCGGCGACAACCTGATGATCCATGCCGCCATTGCGCTGGCCAAGCCCGGCGATGTGCTGGTGATCGATGGCAAGGGCGACCAGACGGCAGCACTGATGGGCACCTTGATGCTGAGCGCCTGCAAGAAGCGGGGCCTGGCAGGGGTGATCGTCGACGGTGCGATCCGCGACAAGCTGGAAATCCTGGAGCTGGACTTCCCGGTGTTCAGCGCCGGCTTCAACCCCGCCGGCCCGACCAAGTTTGTGCCCGGCCGCATCAACCACCCTATTTCGGCCGGTGGCACCACGGTCAACCCCGGTGACCTGGTCGTGGGCGACGCCGATGGCGTGGTCGTGATCGAGCGCGCCAAGGCGCCTGCAATGCTGGCCCTGGCCGACAAGAAAGTGGCCGATGAAGCCGCCCGCATCGACGCCATTGCCCGGGGCGACACGGCATCGAAATGGCTGCCCGCTGCACTGCGTGCGGCCGGCGTGCTCCAGGAAGGAGAATCGCTGTGAACCCCCGCATCATCGTCACCGGCGCCGATCTGGCGCAGCAAGCGCTGGACCTGCTTGGCGGCTACGAAGTCATCTACGCCGGCAAGACGCCGACCGAAGAGGACCTGGTGGCGCTGGCCAAGCAGCATGACCCGGTCGCCATCATCGTGCGCTACGGCAAGGTCGGCGCGGCGGTGATGGATGCGGCCCCGTCGCTCAAGGTCATCTCCAAGCACGGCAGCGGTACGGACACCATCGACAAGGTGGCCGCCAAGGCACGTGGCATCGAGGTCGTGGCCGCCGTGGGCGCCAATGCTGCCGCCGTGGCCGAGCAGGCCTTGGCGCTGCTGCTGGCATGCGCCAAGTCCGTCGTGGCGCTCGATGCACGCATGCATGCCGGCCACTGGGACAAGGCCACGCACAAGAGCCTGGAGCTGGGGGGCCGCACCATTGGCCTGGTAGGGCTGGGCGCCATCGGCCTGCGCTTTGCCAAGATGGCCGATGCGCTGGGCATGCGCGTGATCGGCTTTGACCCCTTTGCCAAGAACCTGCCAGCCTATGTGCAGAGCGTGGACCTGGACACCCTCTGGCGCGAGGCCGATGCGATCTCGCTGCACTGCCCGCTGGCCGATGAGAACCGGGGCATGCTCAACGCTACCACCTTGGCGCAGTGCAAGCGTGGCGTCATCGTCGTCAACACCGCACGCGGAGGTCTGATCGACGAGGCCGCCTTGCTGGCTGCCGTGCGCGCAGGCCAGGTGATGGCTGCGGGCCTGGACAGCTTTGCGGTGGAGCCGATGACCGCCGGCCACCCCTTCCAGCGCGAGCCGCACTTTGTCCTCAGCCCCCACATCGGCGGCGTGACCAGCGATGCCTACGTGAACATGGGCGTGGGCGCGGCCCAGAACCTGCTGGCCGTGCTGGCCAAGGCGCCAGCCACGGCTTGAAGCGCTGGCTGGCGTGCGGGCAAGCCAGCGTTGCTTGCCCTTGCCTAACAACGGGCCGGGCATGCACCCGGCCCCAGCAAACACCAAGAGGCCGCAAGCATGCGGCCCGTTAAGGAACGCCTGAAAGACAGGAGACAAAGATGAAGCAGATTTTTAACCGCCGCTGGCCGATGGCGCTTGCGGCCCAAGCGCTGGGCAGCATCGCCTTGGCAGCAGGCATGGCAGGCGCGCTGCCCGCCCAGGCGCAAAGCCCCTGGCCCGACAAGCCCATCAAGCTCGTTGTGCCCTACCCGCCCGGCGGCAATGCCGACAACACCGCGCGACTTTTGGCCACCCAGCTGGGCAGCCGACTGGGCCAACAGGTCATCGTAGACAACCGCCCCGGCGGCAGCGGCACCATTGGCGCGGCGGCGGTGGCCAAGGCTGCGCCCGATGGCTATACGCTGCTGCTCGATGCCACGGCCTTCACCGTCAACCCCAGCCTGTTTGCCAAACTGCCCTACCAGCCGGCCAAGGATTTTGCGCCGATCTCGCTGATCAACCAGGTGCCTTTGCTGCTGGTGGTGCCGGCCAGCTCGGCACTGCATAGCGTGGCCGACCTGAGCCGCGCCGCGCAGGCGGCACCGGGCAAGCTCAGCTATGCCTCGGCCGGCAACGGCGGCGCGCAGCATCTGGCGGCGGAGCTGTACAAGCAAGGCGCCAAGGTCGAGATGACGCATATCCCCTATCGCGGTGGTGCACCGGCGCTGACCGATCTGATTGGCGGCCAGGTGGATGTGATGTTCAGCGCCACCACGGCCAGCGGGCCCTTTGTCAAAGGCGGCAAACTGCGCGCGCTGGCGATCACCTCCGCCCAGCGCAGCGAAGGCTGGGAGCAGTTGCCGACGATGGCCGAATCGGGCCTGGCCGGTTTTGAGGTCAACGAGTGGAATGGCCTGTTCGCCCCGGCAGGCACGCCCCCGCCGGTGCTGCAGCGGCTGGAGGCCGAAACCCGCGCCATCGTGGCCAGCCCCGAGATGCAGAAGCGCTTTGCCGAACTGGGTGTACAAGGCGTAGGCTCCAGCGCGCAGGCATTCTCCAGCTTTGTGCAGGCCGAAACCGCCAAATGGGCCGGCGTGATCCGCGCCAGCGGCATTCGCATGGATTGAGAAAGAGACAAGCACATGTTCAAGAAGAAAAATCTGCCAGCACTGGCGCTGCAAACGCTGGTGGCAGCAGCAGCGCTGGCGGCCAGCGCCAGCTTTGCCCAGGCCCCCGCCTACCCCGCCAAGCCGGTGCGGCTCATCGTAGGCTTTGCAGCCGGCGGCCCCACCGATGTGGTGGCACGCGCCTTTGCGGATTACGCCGGCCGAACCCTGGGCCAGCCTTTTGTCGTCGACAACAAGCCCGGCGCCAACACCATCCTGGCCGCGCAAGCGGTGGCCAGTGCACCGGCCGATGGCTATACCCTGCTGTTTGCCGCCACCAACCACACGATGATTCCGGGCCTCTACAGCGGCCGGGTCAAGTTTGATGCGCTCAAGTCCTTCCAGCCGCTGTGCACGGTCGCAACCAGCCCCACGGTGCTGGTGGTGCAGCCAGGCCTGCCGGTCAAGAGCCTGGCCGATTACATGGCCCGCGCCCGCAAGGAACCCGGCCGCACCACGGCCGGCACCGCTGGCATGGGCAGCTCCGGCCACTTTGCGACCGAAATGTTTGCGCGCGCCAATGGCCTGCAGCTGAACCATGTGCCCTACAAGGGCGCGGCCCCGGTGGTGACCGATCTGATGGGCGGCCAGCTCGACAGCTCGTTTGCCACCCTGGGCTCGGTGCTGCCGCAGATCAAGAGCGGCAAGCTGACCGCGCTGGCTGTTGCCTCGCCCAAGCGCTCGTCGCTGCTGCCCGATGTGCCCACCTTTGCCGAGGCCGGTGGCGGCAAGTACTCGGCCGATGCCTGGTATGGCGTGATGGCGCCCGCTGGCCTGCCCGCCGCGATTGCGCAGCAGCTGGAAAAAGCCGCCCGCGATTTTGCCAACAGCGCCGCCACGGTGGACAAGCTGCACAGCCTGGGCCTCGATGCCGACTCGACCTGCGGCCAGGCCTTTGGCAGCCAGGTCGCGCGCGAGGTGACGACCTATACCCAGATTGCGCGCGACCTGGACCTCAAAGCCGATTGATTCTGGCAACGCATCTGCTATCTATTGACACGAACCATTAGGAGACACCATGCCCCGCTTTATCCAATCCCTGATCGCCGCCTGCGCACTGGCCGCCAGCATCGCGCATGCCGCCTTCCCCGAGCGCCCCATCACCATCGTCGTGCCCTACGCCCCCGGCGGCGCGGCCGATGCCGTGGCCCGCGTGCTGGCCACGCGCATGGGCAGCAAGCTGGGCACCAGCGTGATCGTGGAGAACAAGGCCGGCGCCAGCGGCACCATTGGCGCGAGCTTTGTGGCCAAGGCCAAGGCCGATGGCTACACCATGCTCTACGACGCGACGCCCTACTCGATCAACCCGCACCTGTTTGCCAAGATGCCCTATGCAGCCAACGCGCTGCAGCCCCTGTCGCTGGTGCTGCTGGCGCCCAATGCACTGGTGGTCAAGGCAGAGTCGCCGCTGAAGAATGTGAACGACCTGATCGCCAAGGCCAAGGCCGAACCGGGCAAGATCAACTTTGCATCGGGCGGCAGCGGCACGGTGCAGCGCCTGGCGGCCGAGCTGTTCCGCCAGAAGCTGGGCCTGGACATGGTGCATGTGCCCTACAAGAGCGGTGGCCCGGCGATTGCCGATGTGATGGGCGGGCAGGTGGACTTCATGTTCGCCACCGTGGCTGCCTCCTACCCGCTGGTGAGCGGTGGCAAGCTGCGTGCGCTGGCCGTCTCGTCGCCCCAGCGCTCGGCACGCCTGCCGGAGGTGCCCACGGTGGCCGAGACCGTCATCCCCGGCTACGAAGCCTACGAGTGGAATGGCGTGCTGCTGCCCGCCGGTACGCCAGACGCTATCTCCCAGCAACTGCACCAGGCGATTGCCGAGGTGCTCAAGGAGCCTGAAGTGCAGCAGCGCCTGTCGGACCTGGGCGCGCAGCCCGTGGGCTCGACACCGGCGGAGTTCAGCGCCTTTTTGAAAAAGGAAGATGCCAAATGGGGCGAGGTGGTGAAAAAAGGCAATATCAAACTCGACTGAGCTCCATCCCACTGGCCGCCGCAGCTGCAGCGGCCAGCCCCGCCTTCATGAAACGCCAGCACCGCGATGACCTTGCCTGATCTCTCCACCCCTGTCCCGCATTCGGTCGGCCTGAACCGCCCTGCGCGCAGCCTGCCTGCGCTGGCCTGCGACAGCCATATGCACATCTTCGACACGCGCTTTGCGCCGTCGGCACACTGGCCGCGCACGCCACCCCATGCGCCGGTGGCGGCCTACCGGCAGCTGCAGCAGCGCCTGGGCACAACGCGCACGGTGGTGGTTACGCCATCGACCTATGGCACCGACAATGCCTGCACCTTGGATGCACTTGACCAACTGGGTGACCGCGCACGCGGCGTTGCCGTGGTGGATGCGGATGTGAGCGATGCCAAGCTGACGCGCCTCGCGGCGCGGCGCGTGTGCGGGCTGCGGGTGAACTTTGTCTCGCCCCAGTCCTGGGGTACGACCACGCCCGAGATGCTGCAGACCCTGGCGCAAAAGCTGGCGCGCCACCCGGACTGCGCTGGCTGGCATATCCAGGTGTTTGCCGAGCCCGCGCAGATCATCGCACTCCAGCCGGTGCTGCAGCAGCTGCCGGTCCCTTTGGTGATCGACCACCTGGGACGCATTGACCCGGCCGAAGGCGCATCGGCCGAGGCCTATGGCGTGCTGCGCCGTCTGCTCGATGGCGGCCGTTGCTGGGTCAAGCTCTCGGGCGCCTATATGCGCTCCCAGGTGCATGGCCCCAGCTATGCCGATACCGTGCCGCTGGGCCGCGCCCTCGTGCAGGCCGCGCCTGAGCGCCTGGTGTGGGGCTCTGACTGGCCGCACACCACCGAGCGGCCAGGCAGCGTCAACGATACCGACCTGGTCCATCTGCTGCAGGCCTGGTCGGTGAGCGATGCGGTGATGGACCGCATTCTGGTGGACAACCCCGCTAAGCTCTACGGATTCACACCTCTCTGAACCCTGGCAAGATCCTGCACACACCCACCCGTTTTTTGCCAAAAAGGCCGCCCCATGTTTTTGCTGCAATCCCCTGAAGTCCGCACCCTGGACACCTTCAGCGCCATGCCCGAGTCCTTTCGCCGCCGTGAGCGCAGCGCCTGGGCTGATGCCAACCGGGGCGGGACGATAACAGACTCGTTTCTAGAAGGCCCGGTGTTTGACGAGGCCGGCAACCTCTATGTCAGCGATATCCCCTGGGGCCGCATTTTTCGCATCGATGCCCAAGGCCAGTGGAGCCAGGTGGCAGAGTACGACGGCGAGCCCAATGGCCTGAAGTTTCTGGCCCCCGGCAAGCTCTTGATCACCGACTACAAGAACGGCCTGATGCAGCTGGATGTGGCCAGTGGCGTAGTGACGCCTTATCTGGAGCGCCGCAATAGCGAGAGCTTCAAGGGCGTGAACGACCTGATTTTTGATGCGGACGGCAACCTGTACTTTACGGACCAGGGCCAGAGCGGCCTGCATGACCCAAGTGGGCGCCTCTACCGCCTGCGGCCTAATGGCCAGCTCGATCTACTGCTGAACAATGTGCCCAGCCCCAATGGCGTGGCGCTGTCACCCGATGGCCGCGTGCTGTACCTGGCGGTGACGCGGGGCAACTGCGTCTGGCGCGTGCCCTTGCTGCCCGATGGCAGCGTTGCCAAGGTGAGCCAGTTCTTCACCTCGTATGGGCCCAGCGGCCCCGATGGCCTGGCCGTTGATGCCCAGGGCCATGTGCTGGTGGCCAACCCGGGCCTGGGCTATGTCTGGGTGCTGAACCACCTGGCCGAGCCGGTGCAGGTGCTATGCGGCATCAAGGGCAGCTCCACCACCAACCTGGCCTTTGGGGGTGCAGAGCGCAAACAGCTGTTTGTCACCGATTCGACCTATGGCCGCATCTTGACGGCGAACATGGTCACGCCGGGCATGCCAATTCACCAAGGCAAGACAAGCTAACGCAGCGTAAACGCAAAGCGCAGCGTGTCATTGGCCGCCTGCGCCGGCACGCTGGCATGCACCTCATTGGGGTAGCGCTGCAGCCGCACGCGCAGGCCCCAGCCGGAGAGCGCTTGCAGCCGCTCGGCCAGCATGCGGGCCGATTCCGGATCGCCATCGGCGTCGCGGTCGCCCACGACCACCATCAGGCGGCTGGTGGCGCCGACTTTGCCGGCCTGCACCTTGTCGCGGAACACGCGCTCCTCCTCCAGAATATGCTGGCCGTTCCACTCCATCGACGGGCTGGCCGCCACAATCGCCTCAAAAGCCTGCGGGCGCTCGTACAGCGCATAAAGCGCAAACAGCCCGCCAAAGGAATGGCCGAACAGCGACTGCCGCTCCAGGTTGATGGGGTAGCGCTGGGCGATCTCGCCGCGCAGCTTGCCGGTCAGAAAATCCAGAAACGGCGCGCGCGCACCGCTCTTGTACTTGGCAAAAGGACGCACCTCGGGCGACAGCGGCTCACGCAGCTGCGCCGTGTAGTCGGCCATGCGGCGCACATCCCAGGCCTTGTCGCCCGGGTAGCCGACGCCCACGATGATGGCCTTGCCAACTGGCAGGTAGTCCTGCACCCAGCGCGCCTGCGCGAAGGAGCCAAAGTAGGCATTGCCATCGAGCACATAGAGCACCGGGTAGCCACCCTTGGGGGGCTCACCCTTGTCGGGCGCCGAAACAAAGATGCGGTAGATCTCGCCGTTGTCCGATGCCATGTCCCAGACCTGGGTGGCGGGCATCACATAGGGGCTGGCGGGGGTGGCTGCGGTGCTGGGCACGCCCGTAGCAGCTGCACCGGCTGCAGCGCCCTGCGGGGCGGTCTGGGCCCCCGCCTGCGGCGCCGTGGCCAGCAAGCCGGCCAGCAGCGCAGCGCAGGCGCATTGGTAGAGGCTGGGCATGTGCATGGGGAGCTTAGAAATCATGGCGCAGGTTAGCACTGAACTTGCGCGGCTCGCCAAACGGCGCGTACTCGCGGCCATACAGGTGGCGGTAGCTGCGGTCGGTCAGGTTGCTGACGACCAGGTTCAGCTGGGTCTTGGGGGTAATACGGTACTTGGCGTTCAGGCCCACCAGCACCAGCGCGCCCTGCTCGATGGTCCAGGCATTGGCGCCCGAGCCGCCGTTTTTATAGGCCTTGCTGGTAGCAGCCACATTGCCACCCAGCGACCACTGCGTGCCCGGCAGCTGGTAGTTGGCGGCCAGGCGCATGCTGTGGCGCGGCTGCTCGGTGCGGAAGCGCTGGTCCTTTTGCGGGCCGGCCACATACTCGGCACTGGTATAGGTGTAGCCCGCAGCCAGGTTCAGCTCGCGGCTGACCTGGCCGTTTACGCCCAGGTCAAAGCCCTGGCTGACGACCTTGCCCGCTGCGGTATAGCAGGCGCCGCCGCAGGCATTGCTGGGGTTGTTGGGCACGGAGGAATCGAGCACCGCCAGGTTGGACTGCGCCAGGCGGAACACGGCGGCCGAGACATTGAGGCGCTTGTTCAGCAGCTCGCCCTTGATACCCACTTCGTAGTTGGCGCCCACGACCGGGTCCAGCACATTGCCATCCTGGCTGCGGTTGGTCTGGGGATTGAAGATGTCCGAGTAGCTGGCATAGGCCGAGTACTGGGCGTTGATGTCATACACCAGCCCGGCATAGGGCGTGACCACGCCCTTCTCCTTGGGCGCCACGACACCGGTCAAGCTGTTCTTGCGCTCGTAGTTGCTGATGCGGGTGCCGGTGATCAGCTTGAGCGCGTCGGTCAGGCTCCAGCGCGCGACGCCATAGACGCCCATATTGCTGGTCTTGGTCTTGCTGGTCGATGCGCGCAGGCCATCGGGGATGGGGCCCAGGCCTTCGGGATCAAAGGTGTAGACATTGATCGGCGTGGTGGACGAGTAACCGGTGCCGGCATTCTCATCGCGGTAGCTGGTGCCGTTGACGCCCAGGGTCAGCTCATGGCGGCGGCCCAGAAAATCAAAGGGCCCCGTGGCATAGACATCGACCACATTGGCATGCATGACCGAGGTGTAGTTGCGCTGGCGGCTGCCGATGAAGAGGCCATCGCCGGCCACCGGGTTCAGGTTGCCCGAGAGGCTGCTGAAGTTCTCGATATCGTTGTTGGTCTTTTGCCAGGAGTAGTTGGCCTTCAGGCTCCAGGCGCCGGCCAGCTGCTGGGCCAGGCCCACGGTGTAGATGTTGTAGTCGCGCACCGAACGGTGGTCGGCATCGCCCCAGAAGGACGAGCGGGGCAGCCCGGCATCGCTGCCATCGGCCGCCAGCGGCACGCCAAAGTGGCCCCGGCTCGTGTCCTTTTGCAGCTGCACGCTGGCGCTCAAGGTGGTCGTGGGCCCCAGGTCAGCCTCGACAATGCCGTAGCCCGCATAGCGGTCACGGTAGACATAGTCGGTAAACGACTCGCTGTTATCAGACACGGCCACCAGGCGGCCCCGGATGACGCCCGAGTCGATCAGCGGGCCGGACACATCGCCGACCAGGCGCCGCTCTTTCCAGGAACCCAGCTGGACTTCGCCCTGCGCCTGGAAAGTGTCGGTCGGGCGCTTGAGCACCATATTGACCGTGCCGCCCGGGCTGCCAGCACCGGCCATCAGGCCAGCCGCGCCTTGCAGCACCTCGACCCGGTCGACAAAGGCGCTGTCGAACTTGGGCGAGCGGTTGCCGCTGTCGATGCCCGAAGGCGTGGCCATGCCATCGACCTGGGCCTGCATGCTAAAGCCCCGGCTGTAGTAGTTGGCGCCAATGCTGCCACCATCGACCGCAAACACGCCGCTCACTGCGCGCAGCGCATCATCGACCGAGGTCATGCCGGCGTCGTCCATCTGCTGGCGGGTGATGACCGTCAGGGTCTGCGGCGTTTCGCGCTGGCTCAGGTTCAGCTTGGAGCTGGTGCTCGAATGCGCCGCCGCATAGCTGCCACTGCCCTCGGTGGTGCCGCTGCGCTGGGCCGCGGCCGTCACGGTGACCGTGTTCAACGTCATGTCCGATGCCCCAGCCGCGCTGCCCGCTGCCGCAGGGTTGGCCGCCGGCAGCTTGCGCAGCACATAGGTCGCGCCCCCTTGCTTGACCACTTCAAAACCGCTGCCGCCCAGCAACTGGGCAAAGCCCTCCGCCTCGCCATAGCTGCCTTGCAGGCCGCCGCTGCGCAGCCCCGCCAAGGTGGACTGCTCAAACACCAGCTGCACCCCCGCCGTGGCCGCGTACTGCGCCAGCACATCGGACAGCGGGCCCGCTGCAATCGCATAGCTTTTGGCGCCGGCAGCCGGCTCTGCCGCCAGGGCCCAAGGTGCCGCCAGCGCCAGGCCTGCGGCACTGCCGCCAACCAAGGTGGCACGGATCGCGCCATGCAGCAAAGCCAGCGCAAAGCGTTCGCGGTGCCGGCTGCGGCGATGGGAAGAGAGAGTCATGGTTCGTCGTCCTGGTGATCTGGAAAGAAAAGAGCGGCACTGCATAGCGCCATTGCCCTGTACACCGAACGAGATCCAAAAAGTGATCACCTGAAGCGAAAAATAGTGGGAAAAATTTTCGCGGTGGCAAAAAGCGGCTGCAGCGGGCTGCAAAACAAGCAGCGGTGGCTGCAGAACAAGCAGCGGCGGCCGCAAGACAAGCAGCGGTGGCTGCAGAACCTGCGGCTGTGGTGGCCAGCCATGCACACCTCAGCAACGCCCCTGTCGCTCTGGTGATGCCCCCAATACGCCCGTCAGCAAAGCGTAAGACCATGCAGATACATTTTGTAATATAAAGCAGCAAACGGTCTGTGCGTGGCGCTTCCAGCAGCACTGCGCCGCCGTCAGCCAGCCGCACAGAGACAGGCATCCATCAGCAAACCAGGACAGGGGGAGACCATGGCAAGACGCAAGAAAAGCAGCGGGTTCGAAGACATGCTGGATCTGCTGGCGCTGCTCCCCTGGTGGATTTGCGTGGCACTGGCGGGAGCGAGCTATGTCTTCCTGCACCGTTGGGCCGTGGTGCCCCCAACGGCAGAGCTGGCAGGCCGCCCCGCCGACATGATGGCAGCTGTCGTCCAGAAGGGGCTCATCTTTGGGCTGGCCTCCATCGGCCAATACCTGCTGCCCTTGATGTGCTTGATAGCCGCCGCTATGTCGGCCTGCCGCAGAAAGCAGCGCAAGGCCCTGGTCAGCACGGTGGCGCAGGCGCAAGATGTGGCCGCGCTGGGCGACATCAGCTGGCGCGAGTTTGAGCTGCTGGTGGGCGAGGCCTACCGGCTGCAGGGCTTCCGCATCATCGAGCTGGGCGGCAACGGGCCCGATGGCGGTGTGGACCTGGTGCTGCTCAAGGGCAGCGAGAAATTCCTCGTTCAGTGCAAGCAGTGGAAGGCCCAGCGCGTGGGCGTTGCCACCGTGCGCGAGCTCTATGGCGTGATGGCCGCCAGAGGCGCGACGGGCGGCTTTGTGGTGACCTCCGGCCGGTTCAGCAACGATGCCCAGGAATTTGCACGGGGTCGCAATATCACCCTGGTCGATGGCCACCAGCTGTTTGCGATGGTGCAGCGCGCGCGGCAATCGCTGGTGAATGGTCCCAAGGCTACGCAAGCCAGCGGCAGCCCGGTTGCTGCGCCAACGCGCACCACGGTTGCGACGGCCTCGGCTACCGCCCCTGTCGCAGCAAGTCCTGCCCCGGCCCAACCCGCCTGCCCGCGCTGCAGCGCCGCGATGGAGCTGCGCACTGCACGCCAGGGGGCAAATGCGGGCAAGTCCTTCTGGGGCTGCTCGACCTTCCCGGGTTGCCGTGGCACGCTTGCAGCTGCGTGACGGAAGCTTGAAGGTCTGTCCATGCGCTTGTTGTCCACCTCTCGCCATGCAAGCCGTTGCCAATCCACGCGGTCGCTGCTGTTGCTGGCCCTCGTCTGCTGCGCCGCGCCTGCCTTTGCGCAAAAGCCGGTCTACCGCTGCGAGACCGCCGGGCGCGTGAGCTACTCGGATGCGCCCTGTGTAGGGGCCCAGGAAATCGACGCCACGCCTACCCAGGGCATGGACAAGATGACGGGCAAGAGCCGCAAAGGCCAGGACGTGCAGCGTGCCGAACACAATGCTGCCTTTGCAGAAGCCATCCAGCCCCTGACAGGGATGAACGCCGATGAGTACCGGGTGCACCAGCGCCGCTTCAAGCTCAGCGCCGCCGACAAGCTGGAATGCGCACGGCTGGACAACCGCCTGCCAGCGCTCAAGCAAGCGGTGCAAGCAGCAGCGGCCAGCGACCTGGCCCAGGCCGAGGTCGATCTGTACAAGGCGCGCAAGCGCTTCAATGATTTGAACTGCTAGCCGCTAACTTGTCTTTTTAAACGGCAAAGCAGAGGCCAGCGCTTGCCAAATGCCAGCGCAGGCTTGTGTCAATCCAGGGGGACATTCCCCAAGCCCATTCCATGGCCGTGGCGATCCCTGACCTGGAGTTGTCCACCAAAGCGATTGTTGGGCTCGCTACTCAAATAGCCGGTCATCAGCCCCCCATCGCGAGTCCACAGGCACCTCAGCGACGGAAACTCGGCGTCGATACGGTTGCACACGACCTGTCCGTCTTCGCTGGTCAGGTAGTCACCCTCCAAAGTCGTCAGTGTCACGAGCTTGAATACCGGGAGGCTTTGACCGTAGAAGCCGATCCACCACTGGCCCAGCAGGCCTTGCAAGCTGGCAGCATCCGGCTCCAGCGACATACGCACAATGCGCTTGGGCGCCTCACCGGAAATGGAGGCAATACCCACCAAACGGTTGTCATCGTAGCCTTGTCGTACCGCATTCTCAGAAAAACGAATCGACAGCTCACCCGCTGAATCCACCAGGTGTCCACTCGCTGCAGGTCCGCCTAGAGCGCGGCCACCAGCGTATCGGTTGAGTGGAATACTGGCATTGATGCCTTGGTACAGACCGCTCCCCATATGGAAGGTCGGTGCACCATCTGGCCGGTAATTGAATACCTGGGCCAGCACCATGCCGTTTTGCACATCGATGGCAAAACCCCGCCCCGGTTTACCAAGCAGTTCCTCCTCCACCACCCAGGTTCCGCTGCTGGGGCTGGTAATGGGGTTGCAGTTGCGCGGATAGCCAACATATGCGTCGATAAAGGAGCCACAGCCAGTGATGGACACCTCTCCGCCACCAGCCACCGTGATGCCCTGAAGCGGCAGCTGCTGAATGGCACCATTGCTCAAAATATCAACCGTGCCGTAGACATCGATGCCCGCAATATGCAGCCGCAGCGACTGTATATTTGCCTGCTCCGTGGGGATTCCACCATCCATGGGTTTGCAGGTATATACATCCCGACCGTCCAGCCGCTCGCAATCCATTCGCTGCCGCAAATCACCGGGTATGTCGCGCAAGGTCATCAGCATTCCACGACCCGGGGTGGCAGAAGCACTCAGGGACATATTCGCAAAAAACGCCATCTGGCGATCGGCATCTACCGCCGAAACAATGAATTTGCGGGACCGTCTCTTGACCCAATAGCGGTCTTCAAATTCAGCACTTTGCATATGAAAGCGCTGTATGGCGACCTCCTCCTCGTCGGGAAACTGCACCGTGCCTTGCAGGCCATTGGCAAAGCTGACAGTGACATTGCCGGGCGATCCATCCTCCACGGCATCCCTTGCGGCACTGCCAAAACTGCGCCCACCGCTGTACCGGTTCAGCGGCGCAGTGATGGTATTGCCATCCATCTGGCCAGTGGCCATGTAGAAAGTGGCATCACCATTTTTTTCATAGCCAAATACCTGCATGAAAAAGGTATTGCCCTGCACATCAATGGCAAGGCCGCGCCCTGGTTTGCCATCGAGCTCTTCGCTAATGATCCAGGTGCCTGCTTGCGGCGTGAAATCTCGCGCAGCCCAGCTGGAGACATGTGAAAAAGCAAGGCTTGCTGCAAGCACGGCCGTGCGTAAGGCTTGGATACGGATGGGAAGGCGCACTCTCTCTCCTATTTGATTATCAAATCAGTATAGATGAGCAGTTTATAAATTCCCCAAAGAAAGTGACAGCCCTCGCAACGGCACCGGCTATATATCACCCCGAATCAACGCCCCATTTTTAGGCCTAGCCTGCATTAATCCCGCTAGTAAGCTTGCTGAATACCTACGCACCACCACCTATGCAGCGCTGTGAAACATCCTCTGCATAACCCTGGTTCAGTGGAATGGACGCGGATCCTGAAGACCGCCCGCCTGCGCTCCGAACTGCTAGCCGCCGGGGCTTACTTGCTGAGCGACCGGCAAAACTGGGCAATGGCCTCGCCCGCCTGCCGCAAGGCCGCATCATCGAGCGCATAGGCCACACGGATATAGGGCCCCATGCCAAAAGCACTGCCATGCACGGTCGCCACGCCGGCCTCATCCAGCAGCGCGTTGACAACATCTTCATCGCTGCGCAGCAGCGTGCCCGCCCGGGTGGTTTTGCCAATCAGTTCCTCGCAGGATGCAAAGGCATAGAAGGCGCCCTGTGGGACATCGCACTGCAGGCCCGGCGCCTGGTTCAGCATCTCCACCACCAAGTCCCTGCGCCTTTGGAACACCGCCCGCGCGCTGACCACAAAGTCCTGCGGCCCCGTCAATGCGGCCAACGCGGCATGCTGGGAAATGCTGCAAGCGCCAGAGGTCTGCTGGCCTTGCAGCTTTTCCATGGCCTCGATCAGCCAGGCCGGGCCTGTGCAAAAGCCGATGCGCCAACCCGTCATCGCATAGGCCTTGGATACACCGTTCATCGTCAGCACCCGATCGCGCAAACGGGGCTCCACCTGGGCGATGGTGTGAAAGGCGATGCCGTCAAACACCAGGTGCTCGTAGATATCGTCGGCCAGCACCAGCACTTGCGGGTGGTCCAGCAGCACCTCTGCCAAAGCCTGCAGTTCAGCACGGCTGTAGACCGCACCGGTGGGGTTGGAGGGCGAGTTCAGGATCAGGCAGCGGGTGCGACTGGTGATGGCGGCCGCGAGCGCATCGGGGCTGAGCTTGAAACCTGTCTGCGCCGTGCATGGCACGGCTACCGCTTTGCCGCCACAGAGCTGCACGATCTCGGGGTAGCTGACCCAGTAGGGTGCGGGCACGATGACCTCGTCGCCCTCGTTCAAGCTGGCAGCCAGCGCATTGAAGATCACCTGCTTGCCACCGCTGCATACCAAGGTGTTGCGCCGCCAGTCCACGGCCAGCCCGTTTTCTTGCTTGAACTTGGCAGCCACCGCTTCGCGCAGATCGCGCAGGCCAGCCACCTGCGTGTAGCGGGTGTGGCCGGCGCGGATGGCGGCGATGCCGGCCTCGCAAACATGGGCCGGCGTGTCGAAGTCGGGTTCACCGGCACACAGGGATATGACCTGCGCACCGGCGGCCCGGCGCGTTGCCACGCGGTCCATGACCCGGTAGGTGGCCGATGGTTTTACCTGGGCCAGGAAGCGATTCAAACCATGGGCAGGCGCATTCATTGCTGCGTCCTCCAGCTGGTGAGGCCCATCAGCTCCAAGGTCGATTGGCCGCTTTGCAACGCCTGCATCATCCGGGCTTCCTTGTCGGCACGCAGCTGCCCCTGGGCCAGGCTGCGCTCGGCCTGTGCAGCCGGTATCACCAGCACACCATCGTCATCGGCCACGACCAGGTCGCCAGCGGCCACCGGCGTGCCGGTAAAGCTGATGGGCTGCCCCACCGACGGCGCACTGGCCTTGATGGTGCCGCGCATCGAGATGCCGCGCGAAAACACCGCAAAGCGCCGTGCGGTAAGGGCCGCAATATCGCGCACGCCCCCATCAATGACCAGGCCGGCAATACCGGCGGCCTCTGCGGCCACGGTCAATACCTCCCCCCAATATCCAGCGACAAAGCCACCGGTGGAGATCACCAGGATGCTGCCACGCGGCGCCCGCTCCATCGCAATATGGATGGACAGGTTGTCGCCGGGTGAGCATTCCAGCGGATACGCAGGCCCGGCGACTGATGCGCCCGCCCATACCGGACGGATGGCCGCATCGACGGCACTGGTGGCCAGGCCAGAGGCCTCGAACAAGGTGGAGGTTCCCAGCTTGCAGGCCTGGGCAAGCTGCTCGGCTCCGTAAAACGTTGTCATGCTCAGTCCTTGGTTTGCAGTTGGTGGTAGCCCAGCGCAGCACGCGCCTCGCCCAAGGAGGTACCTTGTGCGATCTGCTCGCGGATGCGCGATTCGCTCTCCTCGATCTTGCGGGCCGTTGCTGCCACATCGCGGGCGCGGTGGCGCGGCACAATGACCACGCCATTGGCATCGGCCACCACGATGTCGCGCGATGCGACTCGCACCGTACCGACGGCCACCGTGGTGTTCAGCGACTCGACCTGGACCCGGTCCTTGCCGGTGCGCATAAAGCGGCCCACGCTGAAAATCGGGTAGTTATCGCCCAGCGCCTTGCCCACATCGCGGCACACGCCATCGATCACCGTTGCCGCAATACCGCGCAGGCCGGCGTACTGGGTCATGATGTCGCCCCAGACCGTGCAGTCGCTGCGGCCATCGTTGTCGATCACCACCACATCGCCTGGAGCGACGTCATCGATGAAATCACCCACCGTGCCGGGCGGGTTGCTGGCCGGCACGTATTTGACGGTAAAGGCCGGACCGACCACCGTTTTGCTGTAGTTCGCCAGGGGCATGATGCCCAGGGCCTGGCCGTGCAGGCCCAGCTTGTCCATGGCATCGGACACGCCGGGCGTATCCAGTCCTTCAAACAGGGCAACCAGTGCCTGGTCTTCCTGGCTCATTTTTTGGGGATGGGTCATGGTGTGTATCGCTCGATAAAGAAAAGGGCCATCGCCCGGTGATCACTGCGGCTGCGCGGCAATCGCTTCAAACTGCCGGTCATGCATGACCTCGGCCACGGAGCGCCCCGCGCGCACGGCGGCCACCATGCCGTCCTGGCGATGGGCAATGCGCTCGCCCAGGTCCAGCACTTCGTCGATACGGCCCGCTGGTATGAAGACCGTGCCGCAGCGATCGGCAATCACATAGTCGTCCTGCTGCACGGTGACGCCAGCCATCTGCACGGGCTGGGCCGCATGCAACTGCACCACGCGGTTGCGGGCGCTGACCATGGTCAGTCCACGGCCATAAACGGGATAGCCAATGTCTGCACTGCCATCGATATCGCGGCTCAGACCATCGATGACGGTGCCGCGCACCTGCCTGGCAACTGCGGCATTGGCCAGGATGTCGCCCCAGCAGGAGATGCCCTCCACCCCGCCGGCAACCACGAGCACGCGGTCATCCGAGACCACGGCATCGATGACGGGAGAGATCAGGTGCACGGCAGGCTTGGCATCGCCCTTACGGCCCAGCTGTATGGTGCTGGCAAGCCCAACCAGCTTGGGGCAGTTCCACAGCGGCAGCAGGCCGACCGTGGCCCCGGGCAGGCCAAGAAAATCAAGCGCGTCGGAGACCGTATTGGTGTCCAGCGCCCTGAGGCGTTCAAGGTGGAGATTTGAGTGGGTCATCGCGTGCATTCCAGGGAAGTGCTGGCATCATCCGGTCCGCGATCTGATATGTGAAATACTTATCAAATATCTCTCTGATACGAATATCAGAATAGAAATATCACTCGAAGGAGAGCACCATGAGCCACATCGACTTTCGCCTGATTCGCCAGCTGTGGATGTTCCTGGCCGTGGCCGAGGAGCAGAACTTTGGGCGGGCTGCTGCACGCCTGTCCATGTCGCAGCCGCCGTTAACCGAGCAGATCAAGGTGCTCGAGCACTCGCTCAAGTTGCAGCTGTTCGAGCGCTCCAGGCGTGGCACCAAGCTCAGCCCTGCGGGCGCGGCCATCCTGCCAGCAGTGCGGCAGTTCGCACTGCAGGTGGAGCAGCTCGAGCGCGTGGTGCGCGAGGTTGCAGCCGGGCAATCCGGCGTGCTGCATGTCGGCGCCATCACCTCCGCCATGCTGGACACGGTACCGCCATTGCAGGACTACATGCGCAGCCAGCACCCCCATGTGACGGTCTTTGTGCGCGAGATCGACAGCGCCGATGCCATACCCGCGCTGCAAGCCGGCGATCTGGACCTGGCTTTTGTACGCTTGGAGGGCGATGTGGGCCAGGGCATTGCCACCTTGCCGATGATGGAGGACCGGCTGGCCGTCGCCTTGCGCAAAGACCACCCCCTTGCGGGCCAATCCCAGGTCCGCCTCAAGTCGCTGAGCCACGAGCCCATGGTGATGTCGTCGCGCCAGGTCAGCCCGGTGTATTTCGACATGCTGGTGGGGGTGTGCCGCGCCCAGGGCTTTGCACCGCGCGTGATGCATGAGGTGCGCTCGGTGTCTTCACAGATCGCCTATGTGAGCTGCGGCCAGGGCGTGGCCCTGGTGCCTGCTTCCATGCGGCGCCTGGCGCCCGAGAATGTGGTCGTCCGCCCGCTGCGCGAGAAAACCATGGTGGTCACCGCTGCGGCCGCCTGGAATGCGGAGCGCCACCATCCCTTGCTGGACGAGGCAGTCGCCTGGCTGCATGCGCAACGCCCATCCAGGAAGACCCACGCAGCCTCGGCCGGCTAGCTTGTCAGCACTGCACCTGGCTGCGCTGTGGGCGGTTAAAGATTCAACGCCAACTCCGGCCCCTCCGCCCAGGACACACAGGTACACATCGCATGGCCGCGCAAGGCAGGCGCAATGCTGTCGCGGTGGATGGGGGTGCCGCTGACCACCTCGGTCAAACAAGCGCCGCAAACACCACGCCGGCACTCATAGCCCGTCCAGGCACCTGCGGCCAGCAAGGCATCGAGCAGCGATTGGCCGGGCGCCACATCGATGCGCTGGCCCGACTGGACCAGGGTGACCCGCAATGGGCCATCGCTGGCATCGGCAGCCGCGCCAAAGCTCTCGCTGTGGACGCGCTCAGGCGCCCAGCCCAATTGCGCTGCAGCGGCGCGCACGGCGCCCACCAAACCGGCAGGACCGCAGACATTGACCTGGCTGCCGGGCACTTGCGCGGCCAGCAAGCCGGGCAGGTCCAGGCTGCTGCGGCCGATATGGGTCTGACCAGACAGGCTTGGGTCCAACGGCCACTGCCGGGCGAGGTCGTGCACGATCTGGTGCAAGGCAAAGCTTTGCCCTGCTTGCTGCAGATGCTCGGCCATGCTCAGCAACGGCGTGATGCCGATGCCGCCGCCGATCAAGAGCGTGTACGGTGCATCGGGCTGCAGTGCGAATTCATGGGCCAGCTCCAGCACGCGCAGCCTGTCCCCCACGGCCAGCTGGTCGTGGATGAAATGCGATCCGCCCTGGCTCTGCGCGGTGCGCAGTACGGCGATGCTGTAGTGGTCCAGTGCCGGGCCGGTGTGCAGCAAGGAGTAGCGCCGCACGCGGCCGTCCAGGTCCAGGGCGATGTGGGCGCCGGGTTCTGCACCGGGCAGCAGCTGGCCTTCGGGGTGGCGCAGCACCAGGCGCACGATGTCGGTGGCGATGACTTGCTTGTCAGCAACCACCAGGTCCAGGCTTGTCAAGGGTTCCATAACAGTCTCAAGGGTTGTAGGGCGAGGCTTCCAGCAGGCGCCAGCGCTGGGGCAGGTTCAGCGGCGTGCTGCGCCAGCTGTCCACCTGGAACTCGATCCAGCGCCCGGTTCCTCCTGTCTGGTCGATGTCGGCTTCGACCCCAAAATGGGCGCGCGCATGGCCGGTCAGCTGCAACTGGCGCGCGCCTTCAAAGTCCGGAAAGACCAGGCCACAGCGCGACTCCAGCTCCAGATTGCCCAAGGTGTTGAACATGCTGTTGCCGTTGAAATCAGGGATGCGCAGCACCTGGCCCTGTTGTTGCACAAAGCCAGGCCGGCCTCCTCGGTGCGATACATCAGCATCCTCGCTGGGGCCCAGGCTGGCAATGAACAAGGTGTCGGCGCCGGCAATCCAGGCGGATGTGGCCTCATCGAGCAGCGTGCCTGAGGTGGCAGCGGTACGGGTGCGGTGCTCGGATGCCGCTTCTGCCTCCAGCGGCAGCAGCTCGCGCTTTTGGATATAGCGAGGGCAGACCGGAAAGGCCTGGCCCACCGCCACCTCCAGCGCCTGCGCGGATGCCTGTGCCACATGGCCATTGATACGCAGGCGCCTGCGGGTCTGCAGCTCGATCAACAGCACGGCGATGGATTGCGCGGGCTGCAGATCCGCTATGGGTGCCATGCAGGCCAGCACGCCCTGCGGGTCGCTGCTGGCCACCTGCAGGCTGCGCAGGTCATCGCTGGCCTGCACAAAGCCGGGCTCGCCACTCAGCAGGCAAGCCCATATGGCGCCTGCCGCATCGGCCGCGCCCACTATGCACCAGCGCTGCTGGCCCACAAAGTTGCGTGCGGCCGCCGGAATGCCGGGGCTGATGCTGCGGCTGTTGATGAGCGCGGTGCCGCGCTCGCCCGTGCGCTCCTGCACCAGGCGCTCGCCAGGGTGAAAGATGGTTTCGTCCATATCGGTTCCTTCTCAGGTGCAGGCTCGCAACGGGTGTCAGCAGGCAGACTTAAAAAGTCACCAAGGTGTGGCCGGCGTCGATGTGTCGCGACAGATCCAGCACGCCGGTGGTGCCAGGGATGGTCTTGTCGCGCACCAGCTCGATACCGGTAGGCGCCAGGCCTGCGCCCGCACCAAACACATCGGCACAGCCGCCGCAGGCAACGATGTGGTCCAGCACCGCTTCATACAGCGCATGGCCGGGGTGTTCTGGCTTGACCAGCTCGGCAGGCCAGCGCACGCCCGCGCCTTGGAACACCAGGTCGAAGTCCCGGTTCTTTTCCTTGAGCTCATAGGCCAGGAACAGCGCGTTCACGACACGGCCCAGCGCTTCTTGCGTGCCGGATTGGGGATCGGAAAAAACAACGATGACGGTTTTCATAAATAGTCCTTTGGGGCGGCGTTGTGAAAGAAAACGGGAGTTGCCGCCACGGAAGCAAATTTATCTATTTACTCAAACGTGATAAATGCCAGAGAATTGATTTGATTCTTCCATTTTTTGCAGTAATCACCCACCCCATGGACCGCCTCCACGCCATTGATGTCTTTCTTGCGATTGCCGATTTGGGCAGCCTGACCCGCGCTGCCGAGGCGCTGGAGCTGTCCCTGCCCAGTGTGGTGCGCACCCTGGCTGCGCTGGAGAAGCACCTGGGCGTGCGCCTTTTCAACCGCAACACCCGGCGCTTGGCCATCACCGATGAGGGCCGGGCCTACCGCGAGCATGCGCTGGCCATCCGTGCTGCAGTTGCCGATTCAGAACAGGCCATGAGCCGGGCCCAGGCCGAGCCCTCGGGCAGCATCAGCCTGACGGCCTCCGTCAAATTTGGCGAGCTGCATGTGGCCCCGCTGGTGGCCAGCTACCTGCAGCGCTACCCGCAGGTAGAGGTGCAGCTCTTGCTGCTCGACCGCGTGGTCAATCTGGTCGAAGAAGGTCTGGACCTGGCCGTGCGCATTGCGCCGCTGCCCGATTCCAGCCTGGTGGCGCGCCATGTTGTGGACATCCACCAGGTGATCGCCGCCAGCCCTGCCCTGGTCGCCGCCTGCGGCATGCCCCAGCAGCCGCAAGACCTGGCTGCGCTGCCCTGCATCGAGTTTGGCGGGGTGGGCGATGCCAACCTCTGGGAGTTTGTCAGCAAGGGCCGGCCCGAGCGCGTCAAGGTAAAGGGCCGCATGCGCTGCAACACCGTCGGCGGCAATATCGCCGGATGCATCGCCGGCCAGGGCTTTGGCCGCTTTTTGCACTACCAGGTGCTCGATGCGATTGCGCGCGGCGAGCTGGTACGCATCCTGCCAGGCCACACACCCGCGCCCCGCCCGCTGTCCCTGGTCTACCCGAGCAAGCACCATGGCACGGCGCGGGTGGCAACCCTGGTCGAGCATCTGGCTGAGCAGCTGCGTGCGCGGCTGGGGGAGTTTGCGCCTTCTGCACAAAAGCGCTGAAAGGCTGGGCTGCAGCAGCGCCGCTAGTTGGCCGTCGCGGTATCGGCTAGCTCGCCTTTGAAGCGCCCCGCCAGATGCTCGATAAATGCCCGTACCACCGGCGGCAAGCCGCGCCTGGTGGTGAACACGATATGCACAATGCCGGTCTCCGTGCGCCATTGCGGAAACACATGGACGAGGCTGCCGCGCTCGAGCTCCTTGCTGCAAAAGTGCTCGGGCAACAGCGCAATGCCCAGGCCAGCCAAGGCCGCTGAGCGCAGCGCGCCAAAATCGGCGCAGGTCATGCGGGGCGTGTGCGTGATGGCGCTGGGCTGGCCATCGCCATCCCAGAACTCCCAGCTGATGGTGCCGGTCTGCTCGGTGCTGGCCAAGGTGGGCAGCTCGCCCAGCAGCTGCAGATCGCCCTTTTTGCACTGCTTGGCCAGGCTGGGCGCAGCCACCAGAATGCGGCTTGAATGGCCCAGCGTGCGCATCACCAGGGCGGCATCGGTCGTCAAGCTGGTGCGCACACGGATGGCCACATCGATGCGCTCGTCGATCAGGTTGACGGGCCGGTCTGCGGCCACCATCTGCAGCTGCGCCTTGGGGTAGGTCTGCAAAAAATCGGTCAAGGTGGGCGAGAGGATTTCCATCAGCCCCAAGGGGCAGCTGCAGCGCACGACGCCATGGGGCTCGCCCAGCGCATCGGACACCACGGCATCGGCCTGCTGCACATCGAGCACGATGGTGCGGCAGCGCTCGTAAAAAGCCTGGCCCACCTCGGTCACCCGAAAGCGCCGGGTGGAGCGCTCGATCAGCCGCACACCCAAGCGCGACTCCAACGCCGCAATGCGCCGGCTCAAGGTGGACTTGGGCATGCCCAGCGCACGGCCCGCCGCAGCAAAGCCGCTGTGCAGCACCACCTCGGCAAACAGCGCGTAGTCGTTGATATCTCGCATGGGCCTCGCTTCCGGTTTTTGTCTCAATATTGGAACAATGATATCCATTTTGACCGCCTACTCAAAACTTTGTTCCACCTGCATCATTACATCACTGCGACGAACGGTTCGGCGCACACATCAAAGGAGTAGGAAAAATGGAACGCAAGTTTGACAACAAGGTCGTCGTAGTCACCGGTGGCACCAGCGGTATTGGCCTGGCCACCGCCAAGAAATTTGCCAGCGAAGGCGCCTATGTGTTTGTTACCGGCCGCCGCCAGCAAGAGCTGGACAAGGCGGTCCAGGCGATTGGCCCCCGTGCTACCGGTGTGCGGGCCGACATGTCCCAACTGGCCGACATTGACCGCCTCTACGACGCCGTGCAACAAAGCCATGCGCAAATCGATGTGCTGTACGCCAATGCCGGCGGTGGCTCGATGCTGCCCCTGGGCGCCATCACCGAGGAGCATTTCGACGCCACCTTTGGCACGAATGTGAAGGGCCTCGTGTTTACCGTGCAAAAAGCTTTGCCGCTGCTGCGCGATGGCGCCTCCGTCGTGCTGACCGGCTCGGTCGTCGGCTCCACAGGTACCGCCGCCTTCAGCATCTACAGCGCCTCCAAGGCCGCCGTGCGCAATCTCGCCCGCAGCTGGACGCTGGATCTGAAGGAGCGCGGCATCCGCGTCAATGTCGTCAGCCCCGGCCCCATCCGCACCCCTGGCCTGGTCGAGCTGGCCGGCAACGATGCCGCGCAGCAACAAGGCCTGCTGAACTATATGGCCAGCCAGGTGCCGATCGGCCGCGTCGGCGAAGTCGATGAAATCGCGGATGCGGTGCTGTTCCTGTCATCGCCGCAAGCCAAGTTCATCGCCGGCACCGAGCTGTTTGTCGATGGGGGCATGGCGCAGGTCTGAGGCATGGGGTGCAGGTATAAAGCAGTGGGTTGCAAGCGCAGCGAGCTGCCCATCTCCCGCAAGGACTGCGTGCTGCGCCCAGCCGCAAAAAAGGCCCGCATGCGCGGGCCTCGTCCTGGCAGCGAAAAGGCTTAGGCGGCTGAGCGGCCAGTGCGCTTTTTGCGCATAAAGGCAAAGAAGCCCACACCAGCGAGCAGGCCCGAGGTCAGGACCAGGTTCCATTCGGACAGCGTGGGCACGGGCACCGATACCGTGGGAGCGACCGGTGTGGTCACTGCACCATCGTCGGCACAGACCTGGACCCAGCCCGGCCAGCCCCCGCTCATCGCCACGGTGATGCTGTTGACGGTGGCCGGAGGATTGTTGGTCAGCGTCAAAGTACCGGACGAGAAGGGGGATGCCGTTCCGGTGTATCCGGTGTCCTTGATCACCAACGGGTTGGTTGCGCTACTGCCCGCCAGCGGCTCGCCAATGTCTGCAGCAACGGATTGGTACAGATCACCGTTGAGGCGCACACGCAGCGACGAACCCAGGGTCCGGATTCCGTGGGCCTTGATGCTTACTGTACTGGTCTGCAACGGTTTGTCAAAGGTGTAGGTGCACGACTGTGCGCCGCCTGTGAGTTGGGCTGTACCTGGCTCAAAAGGCCCTTGAGTAATCGTGTTGTCTTGACAGGTTCCGCTCACGGTAGCGGTGACGGCGCCATAGGTGGTAGCGCCACCGCTGCCACTGACAAAACACTGTTGAGCGGCATGGGCTGCGTGGAGCGTGCCGAGGCTGAGAAGTACTGCAGAAGCCAAACGAAAAGTGGGGAACATACTGATACATGCAGTTGCACTAGGAACCAATATGTTAACAGCGGACCCAGCACAGTTATGGCAAAAATTGACCTATATCAATTCATTTTTTTCAATAAAAACAATAACAATCAACCTTTTGTACGAGATAGACACCTTCTTGAACGACGCATGCAAAGTAGATTTTTTAACCAAATTGTCAATTATCCAAACCTGGTTGATACACAAAAAAAGCCAGCTCGGTTGGCGGAGCTGGCTGAAGGCCGGTAAGCGAGAGAGCGCTTGGTCCACCGGCGAGGAGACAGGCAAGCGGGCCAGGGCCGCGCTTGCGTATGGATCAAAGGTCAGGGCATCAGAAGGCGGCGGGGCGCCATTTGAGCAGGCGTTTTTCCAGGCGGGTCAGCAAGAAGTCGGCGCCCAGGGCCACCACGGCCAGCACGATCATCGCGGCGAACACGCCACTGGCGTTGAATGCGCCCTGCGCGGTGGAGATCAACAGGCCGATACCTTCCTTGGCGCCGAGGAACTCGCCCACCACGGCGCCGACCAGTGCAAAACCAAAGCTCACATGCAGGCTGGCCAGAATCCAGGACATAGCCGATGGAATCACCACCGACAGGGTGACCTGGCGCGGCGATGCACCCAGGATCTGGGCATTGGCGATCATGTACTTGTCGGCTTCACGCACGCCCTGGAAGGCGTTGGCAAACACCACAAAGAAGACCATCACGACAGCAAGCGCCACCTTGGAGGCCATGCCCAGGCCCAGCGCAATCACGAACACCGAGCCCAGCACCACGCGGGGGATGGAGTTGGCGATCTGGATGTAGATGGAGAACACATCGGACAGCAGCTTGTTGCGGCCCAGCACAATGCCGCAGATGACGCCAGCGATGGAGCCGATCAGAAAGCCGATCACCGTTTCTTCCAACGTGACCAGCACCTGCTGCCACAGCGGGCCTTGCGATGTGCCGTCGCGCATCCACTCCACAATCTGGTTCCAGATCATCGAGGGCATCGAGTAGAAGAAGGGGTCGATCCAATGCATGCGGGCCGAGACTTCCCAGCCGCCGAGGACCAGCACCAGCACCAAGAGGCGCAGCCCGATGATGACGGCCTTGCGGCGCTTGATGGCGGCCTGCGCGGCAATGGATTCCTGCGCGAGCGCGGCGTCGCTGACGGCAGCGGGGGTGTGGTCTGCCGCAGCCGACACGGGTGCCGGGCTGCGCGCGGCGTTAGGGTTCAGGGTGAGTTCAGACATGGTGTGTTCCTTGCCTTGTGTTTACTGGATATGGACTTCTTCGCGCAGGTCATCCCAGATGCGCTTGGACAGGTCGATGAACTGCGGGTCGTAGCGCACCTCGCTCATCACGCGGGGGCGTGGCAGGTCGATCTCGTAGACGCGCTTCAAGGTGGCGGGGCGGGCCGTCAGCACAAACACGCGGTCGGCCAGCGCAATGGCTTCCTCCAGGTCATGGGTCACAAACACCACCGAGCCGCCGGAGGCCGACCACAGGCGCAGCAGCTCATCCTGCATCAGGGTGCGGGTCTGCATGTCCAGCGCCGAGAAGGGCTCGTCCATCAGCAGGATTTCTGGCTGGTTGATAAAGGTCTGCGCCAGCGCCACGCGCTTGCGCATGCCGCCCGAGAGCTGGTGCGGGTAGTGGTTGCCAAAGCTGGCCAGGCCCACGCGGTGGATCCACTCGTCGGCCAGCTTGAGCGCCTGCGCACGCGGCGTGCCGCGAAAGATCGGGCCGGCGGCCACGTTGTCACGCACCGATTTCCAGGGGAAGACGGCATCGGCCTGGAACACAAAGCCGATGCGCGGATCAATCTGCTCGACCTTCTTGCCCATCACGCGCACCTCACCCACTGTCGGCTGCAGCAAGCTGGTGATCAGGTTCAGCGTCGTGGATTTGCCGCTGCCAGTGGGCCCGACGATGGCGATGAATTCGCCCCTGGCCACCGACATCGAAAAATTGCGCAGCGCCAAGGTGGCTGTGCCATCTGGCGCAATAAAGCGCAGCGACACCTTGTCGAATTCAATGGCCGCATCGGCCTGGGTTGCAGAGGCAGCGGCATTTTTGGGCTGAACGGTGCTGGACGGTTGCTGGCTGGCAACCGCCTGGGTAGCATAGGACATGGTGGTCTCCCCTGTGGGTGTGGATTGCGGGCAGCACGGCCTGGCCGCGCTGCTGGGCGGCTTGCGCCGCTTTTTACTTGGCGCTCAGGTAGGCGTTGGAATAGGTCTTGGCCAGGTCAATGTGCGCGCTCTTCACATTGGGCTTGTAGGCCGACAGCACCTTGAGCACCGTCTCTGGGCCGCCTTCGGGCATCTTGCCGTCCTTGGTGTACATGGGCAGCGAAGCCTTCAGCGCCGCCACATACAGCTCCTTGTCATTGCCGTAGTAGTCCTTGGGCATCTTCTCGGCAATCTCTTCGGCGCTGTGGCTGCTGATGTACTGCATGGTCTTGCCAAAGGCGCGGGCCAGCTTGGCAGCCTGGTCCTTGTGGCTGGCGGCCCATTCGTTGCGCACATACAGGCTGGCCGCAGGGTAGAGGCCGCCGAGCGCCGCCTGGGTGCCCTCTTCGCTGCGCATGTCGACGAGCACCTTGGCGTCCCCGGTCTTGAGCATTTGCGACACGGTCGGCTCGGTGGTCATGCCCGCCTGGATGCGGTCCTGCTTCATGCCGGCGATAAAGGAATTGCCAGCGCCCACGGGCAGCAGCGAGTAGTCCTTGCTGGCCACGCCTTCCTTGTCGACCAGGTAGCGGGTGAGGAACTCGGTGGACGAGCCCAGGCCGGTGACGCCCAGGGTCTTACCCTTGGCATCGGCCATCGATTTGAAGCCGCCTGCGGCCGCCTTGGTGGACACCAGCTCGACCTCACCGGGCACCTTGCAGAACACCGCAATGGCCTGGATCTCCTTGCCCTTGGCCTGCAGGTCGATGGTGTGGTCGTAGAAACCCACCACGCCTTGCACGGCACCGGCGATCAGCTGGTTTTCCGCATCCACGCCGGCAGGCTGCGACTGCAGTTCCACCTTCAGGCCCTCTTCCTTGAAGTAGCCCAGCGACTCGGCCAGCTTGGCGGGCAGGTAGATGATCTTGTTGATGCCGCCCACCATGATGGTGACCGTGTCGTCTGCCGCCTGGGCAGCCGTGCTGGCCATGCAGCAGCCAGCAGCAGCGGCGATGGCTGCCAAGGCATGGCGGCGGGTAGCGTGGAATGGGGTCATGCAGTGTCTCCTTGAAGTTGTGGTCCTGGCATCTGCAGTAGTGGCTCCCCGAGCTGGGCGACCGCATAATGCACCGGATAGGAACAGAGTCTAGAAACTGCACCCTTTCAGTGCGCTTTCGCTGCACTGCAGCATTTTTAGTGGTTATCCCTGATCTATTTGCGGGCGCCCGGCGCACCCCCTCCTCCGATGAAGATCCTTCTGGTCGAAGACAACCTGGAACTGGCCCAGTCCCTGGCCGAGCTGCTGCGCCAGCATGCTTTTGTGGTGGACCATGTGGACCGTGGCGATGCAGCCGACCAGCTGCTGAGCCAATCGCACTACGACCTGCTGCTGCTGGACCTGAACCTGCCCCAGCTGAGCGGCAAGGCCTTGCTGCGCCGCCTGCGTGAGCGGGGGGACAGCCTGCCGGTGATTGTGCTGACGGCCAGCGATTCGCTCGACCAAAAGGTGCTGTGCCTGGAGATTGGCGCCGATGACTACCTGGTCAAACCGGTGGAAGTGCGCGAGTTGCTGGCGCGCATGCAGGCCATTGCGCGGCGCCAGATGCCCGGGCGCGAGAACCAGGTGCGCTGCGGCAACCTGCAGCTGGACTTGCGCACGCGCCTGTTCAGCGTGGCGGGCGAAGAGCTGGCCCTGCCCCCGCGCGAGCGCAGCGTGCTCGAAGCGCTGATGCTGCAAAACGGCAGCACGCTGCCCAAGCAGCGGTTGATGGATGTGATCTACGGCATGGACGAAGAGGCCAGCGCCGACGCGGTGGACCTGTATGTGCACCGCCTGCGCAAGAAGCTGCAGGCCAGCGACACCACCATCATGACCTTGCGCGGCGTGGGCTACCTGCTCAAGCAAAAACTGGCCGGCGGGGACTGAATGCTGCACAGCCTGCGCGCACGCCTGGCCCTGTGGCTGCTGCTGCCGCTGGCGGTGCTGGTGGGCCTGTGCGGCTGGTTTGCCCATGAGCATGCCGAGGATGCGGCCGACTATGTGCAGGACCATGACCTGCTGTCCTCGGCCAAGATCCTGGCTGACCGCCTGATCTGGGAAGACGGCGATGTGCGCGCCAGCGTGCCGCCTTCGGCACTCAGCCTGTTCATGTCGCCCGCGCGCGACCATGTCTACCTGAGCGTGATGGATGCGCAAGGCCAGCTGCTGGCGGGCCAGCAGAATTTTCCGCAGCCGCCAAAGCTGCAGCTGAGCGGCAGCGACAACGCCCAGTGGTATGACGCCGTCTGGCAAGGCCAGCCGATCCGCGCCGTCATCACGCGCCGGGCCATGTATGACGTGGCAGGCGCGCGCGAGATCACCATCCTGGTTGGCAAAACCACGCACAGCCGCGACAACATGGTGCAGACCTTGTGGTGGCCGACGATGGAATACCTGCTCTGGGCGCTGGCCGTGGCCGTGCTGGTAAGCGCCACCGCCTTGACCTTGGAGCTGCGCGCGCTGCTGCGCATGGCGCGCCAGCTGGCCGAGCGCCCGGCCCGGGATCTGGATTTTCACCTCGACTCGCGCCAGATCCACCAGGAGCTGCGGCCGCTGACCGATACCGTCAACCAGTTTGCCCGCACCATCCGCGCCCAGGTCGCGCGCCAGCGCCAGTTCATCTCGGATGCCGCGCACCAGCTGCGCACGCCGCTGGCCATCCAGGCCCATACCTTGGAGCAGGCGCTGGGCCAGACCCCTGCCGAGTTGGCCGCCCTGTCGGTCGCGCAGCGCCTGGCTGTGCTGCAGCGGCTGCAGCGCAGCAACCAGCAGTTGCTCAATGTGGCCAACCAGCTGCTGACCCTGGCGCAGGCCGAGGCCGGCGGCGCCGCACATGCCGCCCAAACGCCGCAGTGGCTGGACCTGCGCGCGCTCTGCCTGCAGTGCCTGGAAGCCTTGGCGCCGGCGGCCGACCTCAAGCAGATCGACCTGGGCTGGGAAGAACGCGCAGCGCCAGCTGCAGCACCCGCCGATGGCGCAATGCCCTCAGCCGATGCGCATGCGTTTTCGCTCTACACCAGCAGCCGGCTGCTGCCCGAGCTGATTGCCAATCTGGTGGACAACGCGATCCGCTACACGCCGCCGCAAGGCCAGGTCACCCTGGGCCTGGAGGCCAGCGCCGGCAGCCTGCTGTTGTGGGTGCAGGACAATGGCCCGGGCATACCGGCGCAAAGCCGCGATCGGGTGCTGGAGCGCTTTTACCGCCTGGCCAATGACACGCCCGGCACCGGCCTGGGGCTGGCGATTGTGCAGGAGGTAGCACGTGCCACCGGCGCCAGCCTGCAACTGGCCGATGCCCAGCAGCGCTACACGCCACCCTTTGGCCCGGGCCTGCGCATCAGCGTGCGTTTTGTGCGCGTGGCCGGCCCCGGCTAGGCTTTGTTGGCGGTAGCAGCGGCTGTGAGCGCACGCGGCTGGCGCGCCAGTTCGATAAAGGCGCGCACATAGTCGATGGCGGTGTCCGATTCGCGCGCTCCCAGAAAGATCTGCTTGGCAATGCCGCGCGGGCCCAGCCGCACCGGCACCACGTCCATCTTGGCGGCGTACTCCTCCACCAGCCAGCGCGGCAGCGCCGCCACACCCCGGCCGCTGGCGACCATCTGCACCATGATGTCGGTGGTCTCGATGGCCTTGTGGCGCCGGGGCGTGATGCCGGCGGGCAGCAGGAACTGGTTGTAGATGTCGAGCCGTTCGATATCGACCGGGTAGCTGATCAGCACCTCCTGCGCGAGCTGCTGGGGCTTCACATAGGCGGCAGAGGCCAGCGCATGGCCCCGGGGCACGACCAGCACCTGCTCGTAGTCAAACACCGGCTCAAACTGCAGCCCGGGTTTGAACAGCGGATCTGGCGTGACCAGCAGGTCGATCTCATAGCCAAACAACGCGCCAATGCCGCCGAACTGGAATTTCTGCTTCACGTCCACCTCCACATCGGGCCAGGCGGCCAGGTAGGGCGAGACGACCTTGAGCAGCCACTGGTAGCAGGGGTGGCATTCCATGCCAATGCGCAGCGCGCCGCGCTCGCCCTGGGCAAACTGGCCCAGGCGCTCTTCGGCCAGGTCCAGCTGCGGCAGCACGCGGTTGGCCACCGCCAGCAGGTACTGGCCGGCCTGCGTCAGCCGCAGGCTGCGGCCTTCGCGCAGCCAGATATCCGTGCCCAGCTGCTGCTCGAGCTTTTTCATGCTGTGGCTCAAGGCCGATTGGGTGAGGTGGAGCACGCCGGCAGCGGCGGTGAGCGAGCCCTGCTTTTCGACCTGCTGGACGATGCTGAGGTGGATACGTTCCAACATTCAGATGAACCACATTCATGGATTTATGAGATAAAACCATTTTACTTCATGGATAACCCGCTCTAACATCCGGCCCATCGGTCTGAGTGACGTCTTGTGCGCTTCAGATCCCCCGCATTCAACGATCGGACCCCCATGAGCAGCGACATCCGCTTCACCCTCCAGCGCCTGCGTTTTGACGAGCACTACCAGCCCTCCGACAGCACGCGTACCACCACTAACTTTGCCAACCTGGCCCGGGGCCAGAGCCGGCAGCAGAACCTGCGCAACACCTTGCGGATGATCGACAACCGCTTCAACGAGCTGGCCCATTGGGACAACCCGAGCGCTGACCGCTATGCAGTGGAGCTGGACATCGTCACGGTGGAAATGCAACTGGGTGCGCAGCGCAACCAGGAGGCCTTTCCGCTGATCGAGATGCTCCAGACCCATATCCTCGACAAGCAGACGGGCCAGCGCACGGCCGGCATTGTGGGCAACAACTTCTCGTCCTATGTGCGCGACTACGACTTCAGCGTGCTGCTGCCGGCGCACAACCTGGACCGGGCCGGCTTCAGCACCCCGGCGCATTTTGGCGATCTGCATGGCAAGCTGTTCAAGGCCTTTGCGGGATCCAGCACCTACCGGGACAACTTCAGCAAGCCGCCGGTGATCTGCATCAGCGCATCGACCAGCAAGGTCTACCAGCGCAGCGGCAACCAGCACCCGGTGCTGGGCATCGAGTACCAGCAAAACGAGCTGTCGTCGACCGACCAGTACTTTGCCAAGATGGGGATGCAGGTGCGCTTTTTCATGCCCGCCAACAGCGTTGCGCCGCTGGCCTTCTACTTTGATGGCGACCTGCTGGGCGACTACAGCAGCCTGGAGCTGATTGCCACCATCAGCACGATGGAGACCTTCCAGAAGATCTACCGCCCGGAGATCTACAACGCCAATGCCGCCGCCGGTGCGCGCTACCAGCCGAGCCTGAAGCACGAGGATTACTCGCTGACGCAGATCGTCTACGACCGCGAAGAGCGCAGCCAGCTGGCCATCCAACAAGGCCGGTTTGCCGAGGAGCACTTCATCAAGCCCTATCAAGGTGTTCTGCAAGCCTGGGCAGCCCAGGCCAGCGTTTAAGAACCTGTTCCAAGGCCTTGGCGCTGCGGCGCCATGCTGCCGATGTCACCTAGGCAACCCCCTTGCGCAGCGGCGTGCGCACAATGCCTTGCACGCCAACCTGCCCCTCATTTTTGAAAAGGAAATCTTTGATGTTTGAAACCTCCATTGCCGGCAGTCTGCCCAAACCCGCCTGGCTGGCCGAAACCAACAAGCTCTGGCCCCAGTGGATGGCAGAAGGCGATGCACTGCGCCAGGCCAAGGCGGATGCCACCTTGCTGTGGATCAAGGCCCAGGAAGATGCCGGTCTGGACATCGTGGGCGACGGCGAGCAGGCGCGCCAGCACTTTGTGCATGGCTTTCTGGAGCAGGTCGAAGGCATCGACTTCGACAACAAGGTGAAGATGGGCATCCGCGACAACCGCTACGACGCGATGGTGCCGCAGGTGGTGTCGGCCTTGCGCCTCAAGGGCCGCGTGCATGCGTTTGAGGCGCAGCTGGCACGCGCCCACACCCAAAAAAAGCTCAAGTTCACCCTGCCCGGCCCGATGACCATTGTGGACACCGTGGCGGACCGCTTCTATGGCGACAAGGTAAAGATGGCCATGGCCTTTGCCGAGCTGCTGAACCAGGAAGCGCTGGCCCTGCAGGCCGATGGCGTGGACATCATCCAGTTTGATGAACCCGCCTTCAACGTCTACATGAAGGATGCGGCCGACTGGGGCGTGCAGGCGCTCGAGCGCGCAGCGCAGGGCCTCAGCTGCACAACGGCGGTGCACATCTGCTACGGCTACGGCATCAAGGCCAATACCGACTGGAAGAGCACCTTGGGCGACGAATGGCGCCAGTACGAGATGGTGTTCCCGGCGCTCGCGCGCAGCAGCATCGACCAGGTGAGCCTGGAGTGCATCCACTCCCATGTGCCGCCCGACCTGATGAAGCTGCTGGCGGGCAAGGATGTCATGGTGGGTGTGATCGATGTGGCGAGCGACACCATCGAGACGCCCGAGGAAGTGGCCGACACCATTGCTCGCGCACTGGAGTTTGTGCCCGCGGACCGCCTCTTCCCCTGCACCAACTGCGGCCTGGCACCGATGTCGCGCGATGTGGCCTGGGGCAAGCTCAAGGCACTGGCAGCGGGCACCCAGCTGGCCAAGGAGCGGCTGGCTGCTGCCTGATACGCCAGCATGACCCGGTCAACCTAACCTGGTCTCCCCGACCAGGTCAGCTACTGCACAAACCCGCTCACCCGCCCCCAGGCCTGGTGCATCTCGGCCACCAGCAGGGTCATCTGCGCGGCGACCGTCGTGCGCGCCTTGATGCCGAACACGCTCTGCCCGGCGGCCTCGTAGATCAGCTGGGCATGGTTATGTTCGTGGATGGAGGCGAACACATCACCGGTCAACGCCTGCTGCTGGGGCATGCCGAGCGGCACGGGCGCATCGGCCTCGTCCCAGGCGTCGATCCAGGCACTGCGCACCACGCGGCAGGGCTTGCCGCTGTGGGCGCGCGAGATAACGGTGTCCTCGCTGCTGCTGGCGATCAGCCGGTCCAGCAACGCAGCGGGCGTGTGGTTCTCTTGCGCGGCCATCCACAAGGTGCCCAGCCAGGCGCCCTGCGCGCCGCTGCAGATGCTGCCCAGCACCTGCGCACCGGTGGCGATGCCGCCAGCGGCCAGCACCGGCGTGTTCTGTGCCAGCTCCACCACCTGCGGCAGCAGCGACATCGTGCCCACCGTGCCGGTATGGCCGCCCGCGTCATAGCCCTGGGCCACCAGCACGTCCACGCCCATGTCCAGCGCCTTGCGCGCATGGCGTACTGAGCCGATCAGCGAGAACGTGAGCTTGCCTCTGCGCTTGGCCTCGGCAATCAGCTCGGCACGCAGGCCGATGGCCGTTGCCACCACGCAGGCCTGGGAGTTCAATACCGCATCGATCTGCGCCTGAAACATGGCCTCCGAGCGCGCATGGGCGGTAAAGAAGCTGGGCTGGCTGGGTGGCTGGATGGCAAAGCGCTGCCGCAGCCCCGCCACAAACGCGACATGCGCGGGCGGCAGCGCCGCCTGCAGGCTTTGCGGATCGGCCTGCTCTGGCACATGCGCCGGCAGCATCAGGTCAATGCCATAGGGCAGACCTGCCAGGCGCTGCTCCACATCGCGCACGATGGCCGGAATATCCTGCGGCGCATCACGCGCCAGCCCCAGCACGGGAAAGCCGCCGGCCTGGGCAATGGCGACTACGACATCGGGCTCGTGCGAGAAGCCAAAGATGGGATGCTGGATGCCCAGGCGCTGGCAGAGCGGTGTTTGAAATTGCGGCATGGTGCGGGCCTTGTCTCGGTGCAGCCATCAGTTGGGTTCAATGCCGGCCTGCTTGATGACCTGGCCCCACTTCTCGCTCTCCTGCGCGATAAAGCTATCGAACTGCTCGGCGTTCTGCGGTGCCAGCTCCATGCCCAGCGATTCGAGCTTGGTCTTGACATCGGGCTGCGCGAGGATTTGCGCAATATCGGCCGACAGCTTGTGCAGCACAGGAGCCGGCGTCTTGGCCGGCGCCACCAAGCCAAACCAGGTGCCCACGTTGTAGTGGGGCAACTGCGCCGCCTCGGCCACGGTCGGCAGATCGGGCGATGCGCTGGAGCGCTTGGCGGTGGTGACGGCCAGCGCGCGCAGCTTGCCGCTTTTGACATGGGGGATCGCGAGCGCCGAGGTCAGCGGCATCATGTTGACCCGGCCGGAGAGCAGGTCGTTCAAGGCCTCGGACTGGCCTTTGTAGGGCACATGGGCGAGCGCGATACGGGCCTCTTGCGCCAGCAGCTCGCCCGACAGATGGTTGGAGGTGCCCAGCCCAGCGGTGGCATAGGTCAGCGGTGGCTCGCTCTTCTTGGCCAGCGCGACGAACTCGGCCATGGTCTTGGCCGGCAGGCTGGGGTGCACGACGATGATGTTGGGCACATAGCCAAAGCCGGCAATGGCCTTGAAGTCGCGCACGGGGCTCCAGCTGATGCTCTTTTGCAGCGCGGGCGCCACCGCATGGCTGGGGCTGACCGCCAGCAGGGTGTAGCCATCAGGTGCCGATTTGGCGACATAGTCGGTGCCAATCGAGCCGCCCGCACCCGTCTTGTTCTCCACGATGAAGGGCTTGCCGTACTGGGTAGAGAGTTTGTCGCTGATGATGCGCGCAACCGAATCGACCACCCCCCCCCGCCGAGAACGGCACGATGACCTTGACCGGCTTGTTGGGATAGCCTTCCGCCTGGGGCTGCGCCTGCGCAAGCGCAGTGACGGCCAGACTGCACGCCAGCAAGGCGCGCGCCGCAGGGGCGAGTGATGGGATGGTCTGCATGGCTTTGTCTCCTGAGAAGGGTGGATTCGGCTTTTGTAGGTCTGCTCTTGTTCTAGTCTCGGCGCGGTGATGGTTGGCGGTTACGAAGTCAGCGCCGCCATCGTGCGTTTGGCGATATTGGTGATGTGGACCTGGCTCGTGCCTTCGTAGAGGCGGAACAGGCGCACATCGCGGTAGAAGCGCTCGGCCACATTGCCGGCCACATAGCCGCTGCCGCCAAAGATCTGCACGGCCCGGTCGGCCACACGGCCGCAGGTCTCGGAGGCAAAGAGCTTGCACATAGAGGCCTCCATGGTCACGTCCTGGCCATCGTCGCGCTTGCGCGCGGTCTCCAGCACGAGTGCGCGGGCGGCGTGCACCTCGGTGTTGCTTTCGGCAATCAGCTGCTGCACCAGCTGGAACTCGCCAATCGGCTGGCCAAACTGCTGGCGGCGCTGCGCTTGCAGGGCCATCTCCTGCACCAGGCGGGTGGCGGGGCCCACGCAGAGACCGGCCAGGTTGATGCGCTGCTTGTTGAGCGCGCGCATCGCTGTGCGAAAGCCCTTGCCCTCCAGGCCGCCGACGATGGCGCTTTCATGCACGCGCACCTGGTCCAGCACTACCTCACCGACGGGCGAGCCATGCTGGCCCATCTTGCGCATCGCCGGTGGTGTGGACAGCCCGGGCGTGCCGCGCTCGATCAGAAAGGCGCTGATGCCGTTGGCGCCCTTGCTGCCGGGTTCGGACCGGGCAAACACGGTGAACAGGTTGGCAATCGGCGCATTGGTGATAAAGCACTTGCGCCCGCTGATGACAAAATGCGCGCCGTCGCGCACGGCGGTGGTCCGCAGCGCAGTGGCATCCGAGCCAGCCTCGGGCTCGGTCAGCGCAAAGCAGCCCGTCACCTCGCCGCTGGCCAGCTGCGGCAGGTACTTAGTCTTCTGCGCCTCGGTGCCATCGACCACCAGCGACTCCGATGCAATACCGGTATTGCCGCCAAAGCGCGCGCGGAACGTGGTCGCTACCTGCGAGACCTCGATATTGACCAGCGCCAGCTCCTCGGTCGTCAGGCCCGCGCCGCCATAGGCCTCGGGGATGCTGTGGCCAAACAGGCCCAGCTCGCGCATGCGCTGCACCACCGGCTCGGGGATCAGGTCCTGCGCATCCACCTGTTCCTCGATCGGCTGGCATTCGTTGCGCAGAAAGCTGCGCAGCTCGGCCAGCATGGCTTCAAACGTCTGGGGGTCTCGGATCATCACACTTCTTTCTTGGGGAGGGGTGGAACCGGCGCTGGCTGCAAGGCTTGGGCGCTGGGCCCTAGCGCATGCCCAGCGCCAGTTCCAGTTGAAAAACGGCATCTTTCAGCAGCGGTGCCACCTCGCGGCTAAGCAGGTTCCTGGACGCCCGGTGGGTGGACAAGGTGCAGTTCAGCGCGACGGGCAAGCCGCCCAGGTGGGTGCGCACCGGCACGGCAATCGCATGGATCTCCTTGCGCCAGTCGCCCTTGGAGTGGCAGTAGCCCTCTTCTTGGAAACGCACTACATCGGCCTGCCAGTGGGGCAGTTGGGCGTCATACTCGGCACGGTCCTTGACCCGAAGGTAATTGACGATGGCGCGCTGCTCGGCCGCCGGGCAGGCCAGGATCAGCGCCCGGCCGATGGCGCTGGACAGCAGCGGGCGGGTGGAGCCGATATCGGGCAGGTGCTGGTTGGTGGAATCGGCCCGCACCGAGTCGATATAGACGACCTGGTCGCGGTCGCGTACGCCCATGTTGACGGTGCAGCCGGTGCTGCGGGCGAGCGACTCCATCAGCGGCTTGGCCGCCTGGCGCACGGCCATGCTGGCCAGCAGCGGGTGGCCCAGCGACAGCACGCCCGGGCCCAGCCGGTACTTTTGCAGCTGGCCGTCGCGGCTCAGATAGCCCAGCAAGGTGAGCGTATAGGTCAGCCTTGAAACGGTGGGCTTGGGCAGGCCGGTGCGGTCGGCAATCTCGCGGTTGCCCAGCACCGGGCTGGCCGGCGTAAACGCCCTCAGCACCTCCAGACCGCGCGCCAGGTTCATCGAGAACTGGCGGTCTTGCGTGAGGTCATGGGGGCTGACAAGCCCAGGCAGAGGGATGGTGTGCACGGCAGGTTTGGCGGTGGTTCGTGTGGTCATGATTGGGCGGCAGCCTTTCCAGGTCAATCGTTTGAGCCGAGTGTTTCGCTAAGCGAAACATGCTATTGCAGCTGCCCATCCGCTGTGGGACAAAGCGGCTATTGCGCTTACTGCACGAAGAGTTTTCATGACCCACCACAAGACCAAGACCAACCCAGGCTCGCTGGCCGGCGTACGCATCCTGGACATGGCCACGGTGCTGGCTGCGCCCAGTGGCGCGACCATGTGCGCCGACCATGGCGCCGATGTTGTCAAGCTGGAGCTGCCCGATGGCAACGATGCGCTGCGCCATATGCAACCCATCAAGGACGGATCGCCGCTGTGGTGGAAGGTGGCGAACCGGGGCAAGCGCGGCATCACCCTGGATGTGCGCAAGCCTCAGGGGCGCGCGCTGCTGCTGGCCATGCTGGCGCAGTTCGATGTGCTGGTGGAGAACTTTCGCACCGGCAGCCTGGACCGCTGGGGCCTGGACATTGCCACCCTGCACCGCGCCAACCCGCGCCTCATCGTGGTGCGGCTGACCGGCTTTGGCCAGACGGGGCCCTACAGCGCCCGCGCCGGCTTTGCGCGGGTGTTTGAGGCGATGAGCGGCTTCACCAACCTGACGGCCCCTGCAGGCGGCGCGCCGATGCACAGCAATTACCCGATCGGCGACTCGGTCGCCGGCATCTTCTGCGCGTTCTCGATCGCCGCAGAAATGGCCCGCCTGCGTGCCGACCCCGAGGCGCTGGGCGTGGAGGTGGACCTGTCTGCTACCGAGGCGCTGTTCCGCATTCTGGACCCGCTGCCCGTCGAGCATGAACAGCTGGGCCTGGCCCGGCGCGGCGAAGGCAATCTGGCCACCTACACGGCGCCATCCAACATGTACCGCAGTGCCGATGGTGTGTTCTTCTCGATGGTGGCGTCATCGCAGGCCGTCTGGCTGCGGCTGTGCAAGGCGATGGACAAGCCCCAGCTGGCAGACGACCCGCGCTTTGGCAGCCTGCCCCAGCGCGTGGCCCATGTGCATGCGCTCGATGCCATCGTCAGCGGCTGGTTTGCCGAGCATGGTTTTGCGCTGATCAGCCAGAAGCTGGAGGCCTGCGAGATTCCGTTCAGCAAGGTCTATGACATCGCCGATATCGAGGCGGACCCGCATTTTCAGGCGCGCGAGGCCATCATCCGCCTGGCCGATGCCGACCATGGCAGCCTGCCTGCGCCCTGCATTGTTCCGCGCATCATCGGCCGCGATATGCCGGTGCCCCGCACCGGCCCGGCGCTGGGCGAGCACAACGCCGAGGTCTATGCCGCCTTCGGCATCTCGGCCGATGAACTGGCCCAGCTGCGCGCGCAAGGCGTGGTCTGACCGTATTCCTCAATAGGTCGCTAACATGGCCCAGCAAACCGAAGGTTTGCGATTGAGACTAGGCGTCGCCGACTAGGCGTCGAGCCGCAGGCAGTACAGTAGTACGACAAGGTTCGGCAACGACGTATCAAGGGTTGTGTTAGCGACACTTCAGGAGAACTGCATGAACCGCTACCAGGCCATGGTCACGCGCAGCGCGGACAAAGCCATCCACTCACAGATAGAGACCCTGCAGCGCGGCGAACTCGCGCCCGGCGAGGTGCTGGTGCAGGCCCACTATGCGGGCGTCAACTACAAGGACTGTTTGTCGCTGCACGGCGCCGCCAGGATCATCACGCAGTTCCCCCGGGTGGCGGGGATCGAGATGGTGGGCGAAGTGCTTGAATCGCGCAGCGAACAGTTCCGGCCCGGGGACATGGTGCTCAGCCATGGTTTCGGGCGCGGCATTGATGTCGATGGTGGCTTTGCCGAACTGGTGCAGGCGCCCGCCGAGCACCTGCAAGCCCTGCCCGCAGGCCTGAGCGCCGAGCAGGTCGCCATCCTTGGTGTGCCCGGCTTTACTGCGGCAATGGCGCTGGAGCGCTTTGAAGAACTGGGCCTCCAGCCCGACAGCGGCCTGGTCGCCATCTCCGGCGCCGGCGGCGCCGTGGGCCGGCTGGCCCTCCATATGCTGCACCGGGCCGGCTACCGCAGCGCGGCGCTGACCCGCAACCCCAGCAACGAAGCGGCACTGCGCGCCCTCGGCGCCAGCGAGGTGATCGACATCAGCCAGGTGGTGGATTCCAAGCGCCCCATCGAAAAGCCGCAGTTCGCTGCCGGCATCGACAACGTGGGCGGCGCGGTGCTGTCATGGATGCTGCGGTCTCTGGCCGATGGCGGCCTGCTGGCCAGCGTGGGCAATGCCTCGGGCAATAGCTTTGACGGCAGCGTGCTGCCCTTCATCATGCGCCGCGCGCAGATGTTCGGCATTGTTGCCAACGCCCCTTGGCCGCAACGGCGCAGGCTGTGGGACAAGCTCGCGGGCGACTGGAAGCCGGACTTTGCCGCGCTGCTGCCCGATGTGCGCTTTATCGGGCTGGACGAGTTGCTGGGGCATGCGGCGCGGCAGTTGGAGGGGGCAACAAGTGGGCGCACGGTAGTGCGGTTTGGGGCTGCGGACGCATAAGCCCATACTGGGCCTCCGTAGAATGGCCGATTTCAATGAGTGCTTGGATCTGCGATGAAGGTGGTAGCGCGAAAGGTATTTCCGGACATTCAACTTCCAGCTGGCGAAACCGATGTTTTTGACATCCGTCGCCAGGCCGCATCGCTGGAAATCATCGTGAAAAGTCTGCTGGACGACACCGTCACGCTGCACATTTCGTTCCCACATTACGAAGCGCTGCTGGAGGCCGATGAAGGCAACCACAGCGCCTACTGGTGCAGCGGGCAATTCAAAGACAGCATCGTCTATGAAATTGCAGCGGGCGGCCTGCTCTCGCGGGAGCAGGCCATGCCAGGTTTGCTGACATCGGCTGCGGCACTTTCCGATGTTCGCGAATGGTTCATCGCCACCAGCGGAAGCTGCGTGTCGGTGGTTTCGACGGCGCAGCCTTCATGTCTCCTGAAGTCGCTGGGCACTAGTTAAGTGGTACATCTCCCAGACCGGTCAGATTGCCATGGCGGTCACGCAAACGGACGTAAGAGTTGGAAATGGCAAACGCATCTTGCAGCTCGATGGGACCCGAAGAACCCGACGTACCCGTGGCAGTGGGCCACTGGCATTCGCCTCGCAGCATCTGCGTGTTGAACTGGCACCGCACCGAGCCATCGTCGTTGGTCACAAACTCACCCTCCCTGCGATTGAGGGTGACGGTCAAAGGCCGTCCGGCATACGACAAGCCCGGGAAATACCACTCACCAAAGAATTGGTCTTCCAGCGACTGCCAGGGCTGCAGGGACAGACGGCGCATCCGTTTGGCGGACTCTCCCGGGAATTGCACCATCGCCTCGGCCAAGCTGCCAGCCGGCATGCCATACCCACCCGAGAGGCCCGAAACCTGTACCACGACCTCGCCTTCGTCCCGTACCAGCTCGCCACTGGACGCGGCACCGCCTACACTGCGCCCACCCCGAAACTGTTGCAAGCTAAAACGGGCACTGCTGATATTTCTCAGTTCTGGATCGGGCGCGAAGTCCCCCACCCCCATCGAGAAGGTGGGCAGTCCATCGGCCCGATAAGCGAATACCTGCATGACCATTTTTCCGCCCTGCACATCCAGGCTCACGCCACGCCCAGGCTTGCCCGTCAATTCATCCTCCATCACCCAGGTGCCATTGCTGGGCTGGTAGGCAGGCCGCTGCGCATAGCCAAAAGTGCCTGGCATAAACGATTCAAGCCCGTTGGCGCAGCAGCCGGTGATGGTTCCTCCGCGGTACGGATAATCCGCGCGCGTATTGATGCCCAATAACTGCAATGGCGCAGCACCTTCGGCTTGCAGGCTGACGGCGCCAGCAACTTGAGCGCCCAAGAGGCGGAACTGTGCCTCTTTCACCACGGGTGCTTGCGCAGCATCTGCAGCATTCGCAGCTACGCAGCGGATGCTGTCGCTTGGCGTAGTGAGGCTGCACTCCAGCGTCTCGCTCGTCTGGTCATCGGACAGCGTCAGACGCATGGGTTCGGTGGGACTGGTCTTGAGCATCGCGAACCAGCTCTTCTCGACCTGGCCCTGCGCATTCAATCCAAACCAACGCGCCATCCTTGAAGAAGTCTTCCACTGCTCAGTCTGGTAATAGGCGGCATCTGGCGCAGCAAAAATGAAGCGCTCTATGTCTTTCGCCGGCTCGCCAGGCAGTTGTATCGTTCCCTGCAAACCATTGCGAAAGCTGAGCGTTACATCACCAATGCTTTTGTCTTCTTGCGCATCGCGCGGCTCGCTGCCAAAACTGCGGCCGCCTTGGTAGCGCAGCAGCGGGGCTTTGACGGTGTCGCCTTCCATCTGGCCCGAGGCGGCGTAGAACGTGGCATCGCCATTTTTCTCGTAGCCAAATACCTGCATAAAGAAAGTATTGCCCTGCACATCGATGGCAAAACCTCGGCTTGGTTTGCCGTCTACTTCATCGCTGATGACCCAGGTGCCTGCCTGTGGCGTAAAACTGCGTGCTGCCCAGCTGGGAGATAGGGTCAGACTCAGTGCAGATACTGCGAGAATGGATGCAAGCTTTGGAATGCGCGTTTGGTGTGCCACTTTATCTCCCTGGATTGAATCATTTTCAGATGCACGTCATTTGTACTTATCACCTGGATGCCAGCGATGCGGACGAAGCTGGATTCCATGAATACCATTATGAGTATTACATCTTCCAATTCTCTGAAGGCGAAGAAAGCTTTTTTGCGCGCAGCTATACCGATGAGCCCCATGGGGCTCACTTTCTCAATGCGGAAAAAGCCGGTCGATCACGGCCATTGACGACCAAGGATTTAGGCGCACCACTTTTCCTGGAAGCACAGGCCTATTTAAGACAGGCGGGTAAAACTGAGCTGAGCTGGCTCAGTGGTAAAGGCAATGGTTATGAGCTACTGCAAAATCCGGTGATTCAGGACCCCATCAAACAGCAGTGATGCCTTCGCAAGCCCACAAAGACCAGCACAAATCACCGGTTGCAGATAAGCGATACCGACGTTTGGCGGCGCCAGTGAGTGCGCCGATTCAAAGCGATGGATGGCGCACCCAGCACCCCGATTAACGCCCCACCACCCTCACCACCCCATGCGCCAACCGCTCGATCCGCACCGGCAGCGACTGCGCCAGCAGCGCCAGGCTGGCGTCCGTGTCCTTGAGCGACAGGGCGCCCGATAGCCGCAGCTGGGCAACCGCAGGATCACACTGCAGCGGGCCCGCACGGTAGCGGGCGATCTCGTCCACAACGTCGGCCAACGGCATGTTCTTAGCCAGCAGCATGCCCTGCTCCCACAGCGCGGCGCTGGCTTGCACATCGGCTTGCGGGCCGATATGGCTGGTGCTGAAATCAGCGGTGTGGCCTTCTTGCAGCACTTGGGTGGCGCCCTGCTGGTTGGTGATGGCGACGGCGTGGCTAAAGACCGCCACGCGGCTGGTGCCCGCATCCACACGGCGCACGCTAAAGCGTGTGCCCAGCGCCTGCACGGTGCCTTGCCGTGTCTCCACGACAAAGGGGCGGTAGCTGGGCGATGGGTCGGCCTGCGTGGTCACCAAGATCTCGCCCCCGAGCAGCCGCACCCGGCGCTCCTTCGCGTTGAAATGGATGGCCACCGCGCTGGCGGTGTTGAGCGTCAAGGTGGAGCCATCGGGCAGCAGCATGGAGCGCGATTGCCCCACGGCGGTGGCCTGGTCGGCCATCCAGTCGCGCCAAGACAGCTCGCGCCAGGCCAACCAGCCGGCCGGGGCCGCCACCAGCAAGCCGCCCAGCCAGGCCAGACTCTTGCGCCGGTCGGGCCGCTGCACGGCGCTCAAGGTTTGCTGGCAGACCTCGGCAGGTACCTGGGCAAACACGCCCAGCATGGCTTCGGCCTTGTGCCAGGCGGCCTCATGCGCGGGGCTTTGGCTGCGCCATTGCTCAAAACGCGCCTGCTCCTTGGCCGTGGGCGTTTCGTAGCGCAGCACGATGAGCCAGTCGGCCGCTTCGCTCAGCAAGGTGTTTTGTGCGGCAACGCCGGCCATCACGCGGCCTCCAGGCACAGCAGCAAGGCCTTGTGGATATGGCGGCGCACGGTAATCACCGGCATGGCGACCTGGTCGGAGATCTGCTGCAAGCTCAGTCCATCGAGCTGCGCCAGCAAAAAAACCTGGCGCGTCTTGGGCGCCAGGCCTGCCAGCAGCCGGTCGATCTGCACCAAGGCTTCGATGACCTGCAGCTGGGTCTCGGGCGATGCCGCATGCGGCTCGGGCAAGGCCTGCAAGGTTTCCAGGTAGGCGCGCTCGATCTCGCGCCGGCGCCACAAATCGACGACCAGGCCCTTGGCCACATGGGTCAGGAAGGCGCGCGGCTCGTCAGCAGCGTCCACATTGCGGGGCGACACCATGAGCCGAATGAAGGTGTCATGGGCCAGGTCGGCCGCGTCGCCCGCATTGCCCAGACGGCGCCGCAGCCAGGACTGCAGCCAGGCGTGGTGGTTTTTGTAGAGCGCTTCGATGGGCGAAGCCGAGTATCCGGGAGATGCCATGCGATGTCCGCGCCCTGCTGCCACAGTGAATAGTTGAGAATGAATCTCAATTATATTCAAATGTAAAGACCGTCTTTACGCAGGACATTGGCGGCTGCCTGGCGCGCCAGCGGCGCGGGTAGATCAGCGCTGCGGCGCTGCCGGCACCGGCAGCACATACTGCCCCGTCCAGCCGACCAGGCGCAGCGCCATCTGCGTCATCTCCTGGCACAGCGCCTCGATGGACAGCTTGCCATTGGGCTGGTACCAGCGGTGCGTCCACTGCACCATGCCGCTGATCGCAAAGGCGGTCACCTTGGGGTTGCCGACCTGGAAAACGCCGGCCTCCACGCCGTTGACGATGAGCCGCGTCACCAGCGCATCAAAGCCGTGGTACTTGCTGCGGATATCGCTGATTTTTTCCGGGCTCAGGCTTTTTTCCTCTTCGAGCAGGATCACCGAGAAGGTGCTCAGCTCAATCTTGCGGCGCGTATAGGTGTCGATAAAAAACTCGAAGCGCCGCACCGGGTCCTTGTCCTCCAATTGCTCGCACTGGCTCACCGCCTCGTAAAGGCCGGCAAACACCTTGTCAAACAGGCGCTCGAGCAGCTCGTGCTTGGACTTGAAGCGCTTGTAGATAAAGGGCTTGGTCACGCCGATCGAGGCCGCAATCTCGTCGAGCGTCGCGCTCTTGAAGCCGCGCTTGTAGAACAACTCGGCGGCGGCATTGATGATCAAGGTGTCCTTGTATTCCTGGATCTGGTTTTTGGCATCGCCTGCGTTGGTGTCGGTGGGTTGAAGCTGCACTGCTGAATATCTCCTGGTGGGCGTGGGGGCTGCGGCGGTGGCGCGCGCCGGCACGCTGTACACATGGCCCCAGCATAGTGGAAAGGCGGGTGGTTTTGCACAAGATGCCAAGCAGCATCCATGCGTGAAATCCCCAATAGTACCAATCGATACTGATCAGTATCTTTGGGTTTTTCCAACGCTGAGCAGCCGCTCCAGGCCCATGCCGACGCGCCGCGCCAGCAGCCACAGAGCCCTTTGATTACAGGAGACAAGCGCATGTCGAACGCAACCGCCAGCCCTGGCGAACAGCTGAGTTACCAGGTCGTCGATTTTGGCCAACCGCTGCAACTGGCCCGCCGCGCCATCGCTGCGCCCCAAGGCAGCGAGGTGCTGGTGCGCATCAGCGCCTGCGGCGTCTGCCACAGCGATCTGCACATGGCCGAGGGCTTTTTTGACCTGGGCGATGGCCGCCACTTCGGCCTGGAAAAAGTGCTCAAGCCGCCGCGCACCCTGGGCCATGAAATCGTCGGCACCGTGGCCGCCAACGGGCCCGATGCCCAAGGCGCTCTGGGCCGCTCGGTGATCGTCTTCCCCTGGATTGGCTGCGGTCAGTGTGCGCTCTGCGCCCGGGGCGATGAACACATGTGCGCCCGCCCCGAGAGCCTGGGCACCACGCGCGATGGGGGCTTCAGCACCCATGTGCGCGTGCCCCACCCGCGCTACCTGATCGACCATGCCGGCATTGATGCCGCCTTTGCCGCCACCCTGGCCTGCTCGGGGCTGACGGCCTACTCGGCCCTGAAAAAAGTGGCGCCAGCGACCGAGCAAGCGCCGCTGGTCATCATCGGCGCGGGCGGCGTGGGCCTGGCGGCCGTGGCGCTGGCCAAGGCCTTGCATGGCCTGGGGCCCATCGTTGTCGATATCGACCCGGCCAAGCGCCAGGCTGCGCTGGATGCCGGCGCGAGCCGTGTGGTGGACCCGGCAGAAGCCGATGCCGCCAAGACCCTGGCGCGCTCGAGCGCCGAAGGCGTGTCGGCCGTGCTCGATTTTGTCGGCTCCACACGCACGTTCGAGTTTGCCAATGCCGTCGTCGGCAAGGGCGGCAAGATTCTTATCGTGGGCCTCTTTGGCGGCAGCGCCAGCATCCAGCTGCCGCTGATCCCCATGCGCGCCATCTCCATCGGCGGCTCCTATGTGGGCTCGCTCGCCGAGCTGCGCGAGCTGGTGGCACTGGCCCAGCAAGGGGTGCTGCCGTCCCTGCCGCTCAGCAGCCGCCCGCTGGGCGATGTACAGACCGTGCTGGACGAGCTGCGTGCCGGCAAGGTCACCGGCCGCGCCATCTTGCAAAGCTGAAGCCAGAAAGAACCAGGAGCACCGCATGAACTACCAAGTCCAATTGCTGATCGACGGCCAGTGGCGCGACAGCAGCAGCCAGGAATGGCTGGACATCACCAACCCCGCCGATGAAAGCACGATTGGCCGCGTGACCAAGGCCAGCCGCGCCGACCTGGATGCCGCGCTGGCCGCCGCCCAGACCGGCTTTGCCGCCTGGCGCAAAACCTCGGTGATGGAGCGCTCGACCTATCTGCGCAAGGCCGCCGCGCTGGTGCGCGAGCATGCCGAAGAGATGGCGCTGATGCTGGTGCATGAGCAAGGCAAGCGCCTGACCGAGGCGCGCATTGAGCTCTCGGGCGCCAGCGAGGTGCTGGAATGGTTTGCCGAAGAGGCACGCCGCTGCTACGGCAGCATGATCCCGCCGCGCTCGCCCGAGCTGCGCCAGTATGTACAGCATGAGCCGGTGGGCCCGGTGGCGGCGTTCACGCCCTGGAACTTCCCGATCAACCAGGCCGTGCGCAAGATTGCCGCCGCGCTGGCTGCCGGCTGCTCGATCATCGTCAAGGGCTCGGAAGAAACGCCGGTGGCCCTCGCCCGCTTTGTCCAGGTGCTGGAGCAAGCCGGCCTGCCCGCAGGCGTGCTGGGCCTGGTCTATGGCGTGCCAGGTGATATCTCCGAGCACCTGATTGCCTCGCCCGTGGTGCGCAAGATCTCGTTCACCGGCTCCACCTCGGTGGGCAAACTCTTGAGCGCGCAAGCGGGCGCCGCGATGAAGCGTGTGTCGATGGAGCTGGGCGGCCATGCGCCCGCCATCATTTGCGACGATGCCGACCTGGCGCGCAGCCTGAAGCTCCTGGGCGTGCAGAAGTTCTGGAACGCCGGCCAGGCCTGCATCTCGCCGTCGCGCTTTCTGGTGCAGGCGCCCCTGTATGACGAGGCCATTGCCGGCTTTCAGCGCATTGCCGAAGGCTATGTGATGGGCAATGGCCTGGACAAGGCCACCCGCATGGGCCCGCTGGCCAACCCGCGCCGTGTGGCCGCCATGCAGGCCCTGGTCGATGACGCGGTGGCCAAGGGCGCCCGCTTGGTGACGGGCGGCAAGGCGCCGGATGGCAAGGGCTACTTTTTTGCGCCCACCGTGCTGGCCGATGTGCCGCAGCACGCGCGCATCTTCAACGAAGAGCCCTTTGGCCCGATTGCCGCCTTTGCCCGCTTTGACAGCGATGCCCAGGCGCTGCAAGAGGCCAACCGCCTGCCCTGGGGCCTGGCCGCCTATGTGTTCACCGGCTCGGCTACGCGCGGCGAGTGGTTCAAGAACGAGATCGAAAGCGGCCTGGTCGGCATCAACTCGATCGCGATGGGCTACCCCGAGCAGCCGTTTGGCGGCGTCAAGGATTCGGGCTATGCCAGCGAAGGCGGCGCCGATGCGCTGGCCTTCTACCTCAGCAGCAAGTTTGTCAGCCAGACCATCTGAGCGCGCAGGCCCGCAGCCTGCGGGCCCCTTGCGCGGCGCACCGCGATTGAAGAGACAAGGGAGTTCCATGCACAAGGTATTGATCGCCAACCGGGGGGAGATTGCGGTGCGCATTGCGCGCACGGCCGCAGACCGGGGCATCGCAAGCGTTGCGGTCTACGCCAGCGACGATGCAGCCAGCCTGCACCGGCGCGCGGCCGACCACGCCCGCGCGCTGGGCGCCCAGGGCGCAGCCGCCTATCTGAACGGCGCGCACCTGATCGAGATTGCCCGCCAGGAGGGCTGCGACGCCATCCACCCCGGCTACGGCTTTTTGAGCGAGAACGCGGCCTTTGCGCAGGCCTGCATGGCAGCGGGCCTGCGCTTTATCGGCCCCTCGGTCCAGGCGCTGGAGACTTTTGGCGACAAGGCCCAGGCGCGCGCGCTGGCAGAGCGCGAACAGGTGCCGGTGGCGCAAGGCACCCACAGCGCCACCAGCCTGGCGCAGGCCCAGGCCTTCATGCAGCAGCTGGGCGGGCCGGTGATGCTCAAGGCGCTGGCAGGCGGCGGCGGGCGGGGCATGCGCGCGGTGATGGCCGTGGAAGACCTGGGCGCAGCCTTTGACCGCTGCAGCTCCGAAGCGCTGAGCGCCTTTGGCCGCAGCGATCTGTATGTGGAGCAGCTCATCGGCGGCGCCCGCCATATTGAGGTGCAGATCGTGGGCGACGGCAGCGGCGCGGTGCAGCACCTGTTTGAGCGCGATTGCACTTTGCAGCGCCGCCACCAAAAGCTGCTGGAGATTGCACCCAGCCCCTTTATCAGCGAAGCGCTGCGCGCGCAGCTCGTGCAGCACGCCTGCCGCCTGGGCGCCGCAATGCACTACCAAGGCCTGGGCACGGTGGAGTTCCTGGTCGACAGCCGCAGCGGCCAGTACATCTTTATCGAATGCAATCCGCGCCTGCAGGTGGAGCACACTATCACCGAGGCCATCACCGGGCTGGACCTGGTGGCGCTGCAGTTTGCGCTGGCCGATGGCGCCAGCCTGCAGGACCTGGGCCTGGACCAGGCAATGCCGCTGCCCCGCCAGTTGGCGCTGCAGGCGCGTGTGAACATGGAGAGCATGCAGCCCGATGCCCAGGCCCTGCCTACCGGCGGCACCCTGGCGCGCTTTGAGCCGCCCACCGGTCCGGGCGTGCGCGTGGACAGCTTTGGCTACGCCGGTTACGAGACCTCGGGCAACTACGACTCCCTGCTCGCCAAGGTCATCGTCAGCGGCCCCAGCCAGTTTGGCGTGCTCTGCGCCAAGGCCGAGCGCGCGCTGGCCGAGTTCCATATCCAGGGCCTGGAGACCAACCTGGACTACCTGCGTGCGCTGCTGCGCGATGCGCAGGTATTGCGCGGCGATATCGACACCACCTATGTGGAACGCCAAGGCCCGGCGCTGCATGCGGCGGCCACCGCGCTGGCAGCACAGCGCCAGGCTGACCCACAGAGCACCAGCCAGAACGCCGCACAGACCGGCACCAGCGACGAGCCCGCGTTGCCCGAAGGTGCCCATGCGGTGCGCGCTGCGATGCGCGGGCGGCTGATTGCGCTGGAGCGGGATGCCGATACGGTGCAGGCCAAGGGTGCCTCGGTGGCGGTGCTGGAGGCCATGAAGCTCGAGCACAGCGTGGACCTGGCCCAGGGCGGCCGCTTCGTGGCCCGCGCGGCGCTGCTGGGCGAGGTGGTGGCGGCGGGCACCCTGCTCGGCTGGGTGCTGCCCGATGCATCGGCCGATGCGCTGGCCGCAGAGCAGCAACAGGCCGACCTCGATGCGATCCGCCCCGACCTGGCCAAGGTGCTGCAGCGCCAGCAGGGCCTGATGGATGCGGCCCGCCCTGAAGCGGTGGCCAAGCGCCGGCGCCACGGCAAGAACACCGCACGCGAGAACCTGAAGCAGTTGCTCGATGCCGGCAGCCTGGTGGAATACGGCGGCCTGACCCTGGCCATGCAGCGCGGGCGCCGCAGCGAAGAAGAGCTGATTCGCCTCAGCCCCGCGGACGGCACCATCACCGGCCTGGGCCGCATCAACGGCCAGCAGTTTGGGCACGAGCAGTCGCGCTGCGCGGTGATGGCCTATGACTACACGGTGTTTGCCGGCACCCAGGGCTTTATGGCCCACCGCAAGATGGACCGCATCGTGCATACCAGCGAACGCCTGGGTCTGCCCTTTGTGCTGTTTGCCGAAGGCGGCGGCGGGAGGCCCGGTGACACTGACTATGTGGGCGTGTCGGGGCTGGAGTTCACGACCTTCACGCACATGGCACGGCTGTCGGGCAAGGTGCCCACCATCGGCGTGGTCTCGGGCCGCTGCTTTGCCGGCAATGCCGCCTTGCTGGGCTGCTGCGATGTGATCATTGCGACGCAGGATGCCAGCATCGGCATGGCCGGCCCGGCGATGATCGAAGGCGGTGGTCTGGGCGTGGTGGCGGCCGACGACGTAGGGCCCGTGGGCGTGCAGACACGCAATGGCGTGATCGACCTGCTGGCACGCGACGAGACGGAGGCGGTGACCCTGGCCCAGACCTACCTGGGCTTTGTACAGGGCAAGCTGCCGCCCGGCGCGCATGCCGACCAGCGCCTGCTGCGCGCGCTGGTGCCCGAGAACCGGGTCAAGGGCTACGACATCCGCGCTGTGGTGCAGACCTTGTTTGACAGCGGCAGTTTTCTGGAACTGCGCGAGCACTTTGGCCGCAGCGTCGTCACCGGCTTTGCCCGGCTGGAAGGCCAGGCCGTGGGCGTGCTGGCCAACGATGGCAGCCACCTGGGCGGCGCGCTCGATGCCAACAGCGCAGACAAGATATCGCGCTTTCTGGAGCTGTGCGACAACTACGGCCTGCCGGTCGTGTCGCTGTGCGATACGCCGGGCTTCATGGTGGGGCCCGAGAGCGAGAAGGCTGCAGCCGTGCGGCACTTTGCCCGCATCTTTGTGACGGCCAGCCATATCAAGGTACCCGTGCTGGCCATTGTGCTGCGCAAGGCCTATGGCCTGGGCGCGCAGGCCATGCTGGGCGGCAACCTGTTTGTGCCGGTGGCCACCGTGGCCTGGCCTACCGGTGAGCTGGGGCCCATGGGCATCGAAGGCTCGGTGCGCCTGGCCTACCGGCGCGAGTTGGAAGCGCTGGAGGACGCTGCCGAGAAGGCCGCCTACTTCCAGGCCAAGACCGATGAGATCTACGCCCAGGGCAAGGCGCTGAACGTGGCCAGCTACAACGAGATCGACGATGTGATCGACCCGGCGCAGACACGCAACTGGCTGGCCAGCATGCTCGCCAGCCTGCCAGCAGCCAGCCCAGGGCGGGCGGCCTCGGGGGTATCGCCCTGGTAGGCAACCCGCCCCCGCCTCAGCCAAACACTGCGACCGAGATCCCCAAAAACACCAGGACCGTAGGAGACACCATGAGCCCCATCGCATACCGGCAACAAGAAAAGCCCTTGCATGAGTACCTGCGCCAGCATGCGCGCACCCAGCCTGACAAGCCCGCCTTTATCTGGTACGGAACCGCCATCAGCTGGGCCCAGCTGGACCAGATGAGCGACACCTTTGCGCACCAGCTGCAGCAGCGCGGCGTGGCCAAGGGGGACCGGGTGGCCCTGTTCATGCAGAACTGCCCGCAGTACGTGATTGCGCATATCGGCATCCAGAAGCTCGGCGCGGTGGTGGGGCCCTGCAGCCCGCTGTTCAAGGGCCATGAGCTGGAGTACCAGCTCTCTGACCTGGGTGCCAAGGTGATCGTCGCAGCCGATGTGCTCTATGAGATCGTGCAGGCGGCGAGCCCCAAGACGGCGATTGACCATGTGTTCCTGACCCACTACGCCGACCTGCTGCCGGCCCAGCCGACGATCGACCTGCCCGCCGAGATCGGCACGCCCAAGCGCCATATCGATGGCACGACAGACTTTGTGGACTGCCTGCGCGCGCCCCTGCCCGCGCCCGATGTGGGCCCGCTGGACATGGACGATGTGGCGCTGATGACCTATACCTCAGGGACGACCGGCCTGCCCAAGGGGGCGATGCTGAGCTACCGCAACGCGCTGTTCAAGGCGCATGCCGCGGCCGACAACAACCCGATCCGCGATGACGACACCATGCTGGCCGTCGCTCCGCTCAACCACATTGCGGGCATGCTGATCGGCCTCAATGTCACGCTCTACACCGGCATCCGCTGCGTGCTGCTGTACCGCTTTGACCCCGTGCAGGTGCTGCAGGCGCTGGCGCGCTACCGGGTGACCTGGTGGTACAGCGTGGCGAGCATGAATGCGGCGGTGATGCAGGTTGACGCTGCGCACAGCTACGACCTCAGCGCGCTGCGCATCAACCCCAGCACCAGCTTTGGTATCACCATCAACCAGGCGCTGGCCGAGCAGTGGCGCGGCTTTGCGCCCAACTGCCAGTTGTTTGAGGTGACCTATGGCATGTCCGAAACCCACACCTGGGACACCTCGATGCCCGTCGATGCCATCAAATGGGGCGCGCACGGCATTCCGATCGACGGGGTGGAATGCCGCGTGATCGATGCAGCCACCGGCCAGGACCTGCCCGCCGGCCAGGTGGGCGAGCTGGTCTTGCGCAGCCCGGGCAACTTCAAGGGCTACTGGAACAAGCCCGAGGCGACGGCCAGCACCTTGAAGGACGGCTGGGTGCATACCGGCGATATGGCCAAGATCGACAGCGATGGCTACCTGACCTTTGCCGGCCGCTTCAAGGAGATGATCAAGGTCTCGGGCTACAGCGTCTTCCCGGAAGAGGTCGAGTCCATCATGACCAAGCACCCCTCGGTCGCGCAGGTGGCGGTGATCGGCATCGATGACCCAAACAAAGGCCAGGCGGTCAAGGCGGTGGTGATTGCCCGCAAGGGCGCGCCGGCAGTGAGCGCGCAGCAGCTGATCGACTGGTGCCGCGAGCAGATGTCGGTCTACAAGGCCCCGCGCGAGATCGAGTTTCGGGATGCGCTGCCGACGACGGGCACCGGCAAGGTACTGCGGCGCCTGCTGAAGGAGCCGCAGAAAGCGAGCGCCGCATGAGCACCGCCGCCCACCCCGTGGCCGCATTGGACAGGCAGGCACTGCTGGAGCTGTTGCAGCGCGATGGCGAACTGGTCACCGAGCGCCTGGCGCACTGGGCGCGTACCAAGGGTGACCAGCTCTTCTACCTGTATGGCGAAGACGATGTGCGCCTGAGCTATGCCGAGTTTGACCGCATCACCGATGCCATCGCTGGCAACCTGGCAGCTGCCGGTATCGGCCGGGGCATGCCGGTGTCGGTATTCATGCGCAACCAGCTCATCAGCGCCCTGGCGATGTTTGGCATCTGGAAGGCCGGCGCCATCTTTGCGCCGATCAATTTTGGGCTGACCGAGCGCCTGCTGGCCTACCAGATTGGCGACACCCAGCCGGTGATGCTGTTGGCCGAGCGCGCACTGGTGCCGGCGCTCAATGCGATCGGCGAAGAGCTAAGCCAGGTCGCGCCCTTGGCCCATGTCGTGGTCTACGACCCACCCGCTGGCAGCCACGATGCAGTGGCCGATGGTGTGGATTACAGCGGTCCGCACGCAGCGCTGGACTGGGCCGCGCTGCTGCAGCCCGCAGCCAAACCGGATGTGGCCCTGGCCTATGACGACCTGTGCAACATCATCTACACCTCGGGCACCACCGGGCCATCGAAAGGCGTGGTGCAGAGCCACCGCTGGATGAACCAGTACACCTTCCTGTTCCGCCAGATGCTCAATGGCCATGACGTGGTCTACAACGACTTGCCGATGTACCACGTGGGCGGCGCGGTGTTCAATGTGGTGCGGGCGGTGTGGGCCGGCAGTGGCCTGGCCTGCTGGGACCGCTTCAGCCCCAATGATTTCTGGCGCCGCATTGCGCTGAGCGGCGCCACCAGCGCGGTGCTGGTGGACACGATGATCTCCTGGCTGGCCAAGGCGCCGCCAGCGGCTACCGACCACCACAACAGCCTCAACAAGGTCTATATGCAGCCGCTGCCCCAGCGCCATGCGGAGATTGCGCGCCGCTTTGGTTTTGACTTTGTGACCGCCGGCTTTGGCCAGACGGAGTCGGGCATGTCCTGCTTCACGGTCATCGAAGAGACGGACGCCAGCTGCGAATCCCCGCCCGCCTACCGGCGCGGCCAGACGCGCGAGTCCATCCGAGCGCAGGTGGCGGCCCTGGGCCTGGAGCTGCTGGGCCCCGCGCAAGCGGGCCAGGTGGGCAAGGGCTACCTGGGCCATCCGAGCCTGTTTGTGGAGGCCGCCGTGCTGGACGAGCGCGATGGCGAGTGCCCTGTGGGCGTGGCGGGGCAGCTGGCTTTTCGGTCGAAGCTGCCCTATTACCTGCTGGTCGAATACCTGGGCAAGCCCCAGGCCACCGCCAAGGCCTTTCGCAATCTCTGGTTCCACACCGGCGACTCGGCGCTGCGCCATGCCGATGGCAGCCTGAGCTTTGTCGACCGCATGGGCGACCGCATCCGGGTGCGCGGCGAGAACATCTCGTCCTTCCATATCGAGGACATGGTCAACCAGTACCCGGCCGTCGAGATGACGGCCGCCTTTGCCATCCCTGCGCACGAGGGCGATGAGGACGATGTGGTGGTCTATGTGGTGGCGCGCGAGCAGCAGCTGATCGACCGCCAGGCGCTGCACGCCTGGTGCGACAGCAAGATGCCCAAGTTCATGCGGCCGCGCCATATCCGCGTGGTCGAGCAGTTCCCGCGCACGCTGACGCAAAAGATCGAGAAGTTCAAGCTCAAGGCGATGATCCTGGCCGAGCTGCAGGGCCAGCATGCCAACGAGACAGCGGCCACGCCACCCACCAAGGAGCGCCGCATGACCTGACACCTCCGCCCTGCCCCAGCTGGCTTTGTGCCAAACCCTTTGTGTGATCCGCTACGCCGTGCCCACCAGGCCCAACCCCTTGCCCTGAACCCTTTGACAGCGGGGCAAACCCACCTGGCCGTGGCCAACGATAAAAATACCAGGAGACCATTTCCATGAAGTTCAGAACCACTTGTTTGACGACCCTGCTTGCATCTGTTGGCCTGGCCTCTGGCGCATGGGCGCAGGGCATTTCCGACAACGCCGTGCGCATAGGGGTGATCAGCGACACCTCCAGCGCCTACGCCGATATTGGTGGCAAGGGCACGGTCGCGGCGGCCACGATGGCGATCAAGGATTTTGGCGGCACGGTGCTGGGCAAGCCCATCGAGCTGCTGTCGGTGGACCACCAGAACAAGGCCGACATTGGCGCCACCCGCGCCCGCGAGTGGTTTGACCGCGAGAACGTGGACATGGTCATCGGCCTGGGCAACACGGCGGTGCACAACGCAGTCGCCACCGTGGCCAAGGAAAAGAACAAGGTGCTGATCAACACCGAGGCAGGTTCGAGCTCGATCACCGGCGAGAACTGCGCGGCCAACATCGTGCACTACACCTACGACACCTATGCCACGGCCAACAGCACCGTCAAAGCGGTGACCGAAGGCGGCGCCAAGAGTTGGTACATCGTGGCGGTGGACTATGCCTTTGGCCAGGCACTGTCGAACGACATCACGGCCGCCGTCGACAAGAACGGCGGCAAGGTGATCGGCACGGTCAAGCACCCACTCAATGCGCCCGATTTCTCGTCCTACATGCTGACGGCGCAGGCCTCCAAGTCCGATGTGATTGCGCTGGCCAATGGCGTGAACGACACCATCAACTCCATCAAGAGCGCCCGCCAGTTCGGCATCACCGACAAGCAAAAGGTGGCCGCTGCGCTGATGTTCATCTCGGACGTGCATGCGCTGGGCCTGAAGACCGCCCAGGGCATGTATGCGACGACCGCCTTCTACTGGGACCGCACGCCCGAGAGCCGCGCCTGGTCGCAAAAGTACTTCAAGGCCATGAACAGGATGCCGACCATGGCCCAGGCCGGCACCTACTCGGCGGTGATGCACTACCTCAAGGCGGTCGAAGCGGCGGGCACCGACGAGACCGCTGCGGTAATGACCGCGATGAAGAAGATGCCTATCAAGGACTTTTTCAGCGACGACGGCAAGATCCGCGAGGACGGCCGCATGGTGCATGACATGTACCTGGTGCAGGTCAAAAAGCCCGAGGAGTCCAAGGCGCCCTGGGACTACTACAAGATCATCGCCACCATCCCGGGCGACCAGGCGTTCCGGCCGCTGTCCGAGGGTAAGTGTCCGCTGGTCAAGTCCTGAGCCCGCCACTTAGCCCAACTAGAGCCACCAACCCGATGGATACGATCTGGTCCATCGGGTCGTTTCATTTCTGCCCAGGGTTTATGACCATGTAAGTATCTAGTAATTTCCAGTGTTTATTTTCCTGCAAGGGTAAGCATTTTTCCGGTGCGTCATGCTCACAATTTAAACAATTGCAAATAAATTCAATAGTTTTGAGCAAATGTTTATTATTTATAGATTGTATTTGACATCTAAAGCCATAAAAAACATAGCATCGCAGCCATACAAATCAATAGATATCCCACAAACACCATTCATAGATTTACCAAACAACTATCAGAATAGATTAATTTAATATCAATAAAAATCACCAACAAGGGTGTTTAAACATTCATTGACAATACGCCACCGGCATTTGCAGAAAGGCTGTTTAGGATGTAATCCTTGAAAAAGGAGATTATCCATGTTATTAAATAACAAAATAAAAATATTCAAAACTGGATTAGCCATAATAGCTGCGGCCTCTCTGGGCCCGGTGGCTATGGCCGCATCGGGCGCTCCGCTTCCGCGCTGCGATGCCGGCGGGCAATCGTTCTATCTGACCCGCTACACCGGCCCGGCCGCCACCGGAACACCGCCCACGGCGGTGCTGGATCTGGCGACCGCCCCAGCGACCGGCGCAGTTGCCATTGCTCCGGTCTGGAGTGGTGCCGCAGCGCCCACCGTGTCTGCGCGAGAAATAGGACTGACGCCGCCCAATCCCCCCTTGCCTGCAGGCGCCTCCGTCGCCGGCGGCATGGGCAAGGATGGCTACATCTATACGATGCGCGCCGTAGACGGCGACAACAGCTGGGACAACAGCCCAGCGACTGGATGGACCGCTGGCGGATGGCGCAGCCATACCCGCTATTACGAGATGCTGCGCTATGGCCGCACTGGCGTGGACAACCTGGGCATCGTGAGCGGACTGGGGACCTACCAGACCGACCCCACCGATCCCAGCACCGTGGTCAGCGGTGCGATTGACCTGCGCCTGGGGCCCAATTTCAACGCCGCCGATATTGACCCCATCACCGGCATCATGTACCTGGCGAACTTCCAGACCGGCGGCGCACTCAACCGGGTCTTCAAGATCGATGTGACGCAGACCCCACCGCTCTATGTGGGCACCTTGAACCTGTCCAGCAATATTCCCGGAGACCAATCAGGCGACTTTGCCATTGATGCCAGTGGGCAGTGGGCCTATGGCATCGCCAGTACTAGAGGCACCTCTGGTACATCTCTCAGCTATCGCTTCAACCTTTCCTCTGGGGCTGTTGAAACACTGGCCTCCGTGCCACCGATACTGATCTTCTCAATACCTGTCAATGCCCCTTACGGTGCTGCAGCCCGCCTGCCCAATGCCACAGACAAACTGGCCTTCTATGGCCTGGGCACGCGCATCATGAGTATCCCTTCCGGCACGGTCGGCACTAACCAGAGCACCGCAGGTGCCACCAGTGGCGATGCCGCCGCCTGCCTGCCCAAGCTGACAGCGACCCTGGTCTGCACCCCCGATGCGCTGGTCGATGCGGCGGGCAATGTCTCCAACTGCACAGTCACCTTGGACCAGGCTGCGCCAGCGGGCGGCATGGCCATTGCCCTGACCCCACCAGCGGCCAACCCACGCTACACCAGCAGCTGCGGCAGCTCCATCGTGGTAGCAGCCGGGCAGACAACGGCCAGTTGCGCAATTACCGCTACCCCCAACACCACGCCCGGTGATGGCGATGTGACCGCAGCGCTGGCGTTGGCCACACCTGCAGCATCAGATGACTATGTGCTGGGTAGTCCTTCGGCGGCCGAGGTCCGCATCCGCAACGACGACGTCGACATCGCCATTACGCCCGTGGCCAACCTCAGCTGCACACCCAGCAGCTTGGTGGACGCTGCAGGCCAGGTTTCTACCTGCACCATCAGCCTGAATGCGCCCGCACCCGCCGGCGGTAGCAGCATCAGCCTCAGCCCGCCACCGGGCAGCAGCCGCTACACCAGCAGTTGCACCTCTCCGGTGCTCGTCGCGGCAGGGGCCACGCAGAGCAGCTGCACGATCACCGCGACACCCAATACCGTTGCAGGCGATGGCAGCGTCATCGCGTTGTTGCAGCTGTTGGCCGGGCCCGGTTATACGCTCGGGCCCGACAGCCAGGCCAGCGTGCAAGTCAACGACGACGACCTGCCTATCAATGTGGGCGATGCCAAGCGTGTCCCTACTTTGGATGCATGGGCACTGGCATTGATGGGCATGCTGCTGGCAATGGCAGGCGCGCTCTTTGCACGCAAGCGCCATCAGAGCTAGGCATCGGCCATCCAGACCACCGCCGCCAAAAGGGAGCCAGGCTCCCTTTTTTGTGCGGCGCATGGCAAGCGGCGCTACCGCATTTCTTCCATATCAGAGCGCAGTCACGGAGGACTCCCCGAGTCGGTGTTTAGACGAGGGCAGGGCGATTTACAGGGAGCCCCTGGCTGAGGAGATCCAATACAGGTCGTGGGCGGTGCCACCGCGTCTGCCTGCATTCCGCAAACCCTTGCCGTGACGCTGGCCGTGCAGGCGCCGCTCATCACCACCGCGCAGACGCAGGAGCTGAGTGGCATCGCAACGTCGGCGGCACCGGGCGGCGGCGTATCCACGCCCTTGCCCCCGGGCACCACCATCACCTTGCAACTCTCCGTCCCCGATGGATTTAGCGCCAGCCAGACCACCACCGTCATCGGCAGCAGTGGCGCGTATTCACTGACCTGGCCGGCTGGCCTGGCGCCCGGCAGCTACGAGATCATTGCCCTCCTCAGCGACCAGCCAGGCGTGCAATCGAGCGTGGGCAGCTTTACCGTGCAAGCGGTGGTCGTGCCGCCCCCTCCGCCACCACCGCCCACCACGCCACAGGCTGTGCCAGCGCTGGCTCCCTGGGCCACCATCGGCTTGGGAGCGTTGCTTGCCCTGCTGGGCAGGCAGCGCCTGCGCCGCCGTACAGGCTGATCCGATCCAAGGCCGCCTTCGGGCGGCTTTATTTATCTATCCGATGGATCATGACAACAATTAGCTGCATATCCATTTATTTTCAGAGAGAGTGCCTACCACGTCACAAGGACGAGCGCGAAGGTGCTTGGGGGGAGATGACAGCTAGGAAATGGCTTTTTTCTCAATAAACTGAGATTTAGACAACGAAATGCAGATTTTTCTTGAAAACCAGCATATATATGGATTGCTATTTTAGTTACATTTTGTTAACTTCGTCTCCTTTTACACCGAGGGAGACACCATGAACAAACTTTTGGCATCCGCCGCGCTGGCGCTCAGTTCTCTGGCGTTCACTGCCGCCGCCCAAGCCGCGCCGCTGCAGTGGACCTTGAAGGACGTGACCTTTGACGATGGCGGCACGGCCACCGGCTCTTTTGTGTATGACGCCGACAGCGACACCTACAGCAACGTGCAGCTGAGCACCACGGCAGGCAGTGTCGGAGGAGCCTCAGAATTTCGCAGCAAATGTGTCACGCCCCACTGCATCAACGCCTTGCCGGAGCTCATCTTTGTCGCCTCCAGCAACCAGAGTGACCTGACCAATGTGCCCTTCCTCGATATTGAACCGTCGGCACCTCTCACCAATACGCCGGGTACGGTCGAGCTGGTGTTTGGCATGTCCACCACCTGCGGCAATGCAGCCTGCTCCACCAATGGCCCCGGATTGCGCGCGTTCTTCAGTGGCCAGCTCGTTGGGATACCCTATATCGCTCCACCTGCTGCACCCACCAGCGTTCCGACGCTGAACCCATGGGGCCTGGCCGGACTCAGCATGCTATTGGCCGCATGGGCCTTGCTGTATCGCCGCCGCGCATCCTGATATAGGGCGGTTCCTTTTCCCCGGATATCCAGCCATCTGCACTGGTCCTTTACCCAGCCCTGCCTGCGAGTAAACCTCCAAGGGTGCCTCACGACACTCCCTGACATTCAGGCAAGCAATATGTAAGGATAAGTTGATAGAATGTAAAGATTAACAACGGGGATATGATGATTTTCAAGAAGATTGCATTGGTTGGCGCCTTGCTCGGCACTGGTTTGGCACAGGCCTTTGCGCCGCAAACAGGCACCTGGATTGTGACCAGCGAAGTCAATGGCAAGCCAGGCCGTGGCTTGGCAATTGATGTGCAGGACAATACCTTGGTTATGCAAATGTATGCATATGATGCCAGTGGTAACGCTACGTTCTATATGACCAGCGGCACCTTGGCGAATGACCGCTACTCTGCGCCCCTGAACAAATACCGTGGCGGCCGTTACCTGGGCAGCGGAGACCTGTCGGGCAAAGAAGACGGCAGTGCTGGCAACGTCTCGATCCGCTTTGAGTCGGGCACCAAGGGGTACATCACCCTGCCTGGCGAGACCGAGAAAGAGATCTCCCGCTTCAATTTCGCCTATGGCAATAATCCAGAAGGCCTCAAAGGAATCTGGATTTTCAGCCCACTCAATTCGCTGACGCCCACCTCGGACTTTTTCAGACTTGAAAAAGTGCAGGCCCCAACGGCCGATGGCAATGGCGTGATCACTACCGCTGCAGGCACTTTTGGCTGCGAATACCAAGTATCTGGAAGCGCTGCCGGAACGGTGATTTGTGCAAAGGTGAGTTCGGCTGGCAGGTTGCTCGGTGGCTACCAGTTCACCTACAGCGTGAACGAGGGTGAAGGCTATTACCTCAATAGCGCTGGCGTGCGCGCTTCCATCGCGACCATGCACCGCTTGGCCAATCGCGCAGATACGGGAACGGGTATTGTCCTCAAAACGGAAGCGAATGGCGACAGCGCGGCCCCGGAGGTGAGCCCAAAGCAACTGCGCCAGGCAATCGAAAGCGTGGCAGCGCAAGTGGAATAAGCGGCAGTACGCTGCGAGCAAACACCACCAAACCGCCCTTAGGCGGTTTTTTTATGGGCGATTTCGCCGCTGCAGACGTCTGCAGCTTTGGCCCCCCAAACGGCGCAGCCCATTTTTCACATCGCCAGGCTTGGCGAGCCACTAAACTGGCCCACTACCGATAAATCAGGACATGCTTTGATGCGGACACCTTATCTATTTGCCTGCCTGCCCTTAGCCTTGGCACTCATTGCCTGCCAGCAAGAGAAGCCCAAAGCCACAACGCAGGCAGCCACCAAACCCACATTTACGGCGCCAAGCGTGGATATAGCAACCCCCGACAAGGCGGTGAAAAGCTGGTGGGCCTTGGTGGATGCAAGGGCCAGCTTTAAACACCAAGAGTGCACACAAGCCCCTAATGCCGAGCAAGCAGCGCTGCGGCAAGCCCAGTTGCGCTTGAGCACTGGAGCCGTCAAGAGCTATCTGCAACAAGACCCCAACTGCACGTTGTATACCTACGATCGCAGAATCGATCGCGTAGATATGGAAACGGAATCCAGAGCCTTGGTTGTCGCTACGATCAAGAACATTACCCGCCCTAAAGAAGGACAGTCGATAGCGGGCAATTACGCAGAAGGTGGAACCGTCGGTGCCGAATACCGCTATGTGCTATCCCGCGAGGATGACGGCTGGCGTGTGGACGACATTTTCCAGTACGACGAGGTCAACAAGCTCATGGGACGTGACCCCTGGAAACAGGAATACAAGCGCAACTCGTCCGAGCTGTACCTGCTGATATTCAATCAGTAGCCAGCTGAGGAGAGATAGCGCCCCGATCTCGTCCGAAGCTTAGCGCCAATAGGTATGCACCAGCGACTTGATCTGCACCAAGGGCGGTAGCCGCGCCACACTGCGGCGCACCGCCTGCGTCAACGGCAGGCCGCCTGCAACCCAGAGCACCGTATCGTGCGGGTGCCAATCCTGCTGCGCCAGCCATTGCAGCACTTGCGCAATCTCCAGCTGTGACGCACCGGGCACGCCGCCACGCAGCCAGGTGACCTGCATGCCGGCAAACGCTGGCGCCAACGCGGCTTGCTCCTGGGCATCCGACACCCAGAGAAGCAAAGTGGTGGATTGGCACGCCAGCCGCGCCTGTGCAATGCGTGCCGCTGCGGGCAAGGCGCAAGCATCTGCCACCAGCACGCAATGCGGTGCTTGCGGCACCATGCCGCCGGCCGGGCTCAGCACGCCCACCTCGGAGCCCGGCTCGGCGCTGGCAGCCCAGACGGCACCAGGCCCGGCCATGTGCGGATCGGAATGGCCTGCGCCATGGTGGAGCAAGGCATCGACGTCCAGCCAGCCCTCTTCAGGATCCATCGCGCTGATCGTGTAGGTGCGGCGTGCCAATGCCGCTTTGCCGGCAGGCCAATGCAGGCGGTTGCCATCGGCCAGGGTCGGCCATGCCGGTGCCTGGCCGGGCTCGGGCAAGAGCATGCGCACATGCAAGCCACCGGGGGCAAAGGCGCTGATATCGCCCGCCGCCAGGCGGATGCGGCGCATGCGCGGCGACAGCGCCTGGTTGCTGAGGACACGCATCACCTGCAGCCTGGAGGTCGCAGGCGGGGCGTCGCCTTCCCAGACCAGCTCCCAACTGCCCTCCACCCAGGCCATCTGGTCGGCGAATTCGGCCAGGTGCTCGGCCAAAGACAGCTGCATCAATTCCCCCATGCGCGGCGCCACCGGTTGCAGCAGGCAATCAATGCCGCTGGCGCTGGTTTGCTGCAGCCTGGCCGTGCCCACATCGGCCAAGGCCAGCAACAAGGTGCCCGCTTGGGGCTGGCTCACGTCGATGCCCTCATCGCGCCAATGCTGCAGCAACCAGTCCACAAACGCGCCGGCTTGCGGCAGATGGATATGGGCCTTGCGTACGAGCGTCTGCGGCACCGTCATATGCGTCTCCCGGTATCGGCAACCACTTGCGCATGGCGCCGCAGCAACGCAGCGGTGGCCAGCCAGCAGCCCACCGCAATCGCCGTCGCAATCGCAAACAGTCCAGAGAACTCGAAGTGCTTGGCAATGAAGCCGCCCGCCATCGCGCTCAGCATATAGCTCAGCAACTCGGCACAGACAAAGATCGAAAAATCCGTACCCGGCTGCTGGCGGCTGGACGAGGCCATGAACAGCGCATACAGCGCCACCATCTCCATATAACGATGCACGCTCAAACCCACGGCGAGGACTGCCAACGATGTGGTGCCGCCCAGCCAGTGCAGCGAATGCGCCAGGAACAACGCAAAGGCCAGCACGCGCAAGGCACTCAAGCCCAGCAGCACCTGGCTGCGGCTGCGCTGCCGCAACCACTGGGCCGCCAGCCAACTGCCCAGCAAGCCGGCCAGCGCAGCGCCACTGCCGGCAATCACCCCCACTTCGCTCAAACTCAGGCCGCTGTGCAGCAGGTAGCTGCTTTCCATGGAGCGCAGCATGCCTTCACTGAGCCGATAAACGGCGGCCAGGCCCAGAATCGCCCAGACACCGGGGCGCGCAAAGAACTGCTTGATGCTGGGGCGCAGAGGCACTGTGGCAACGCCGCTTTGCGCATCGTCATCAAGGCCCACGGGCAAGCCCTCGTCCATCCACGGCAGCGCCAGCAGGGGCAGCAAAGACAGTCCGCCCATCAACAGCATGGTGGCTTGCCACCCCCACTGATCGACCAGCGCCATGGCCAAGGTGCCGCCCAGCAGCACACCACCGGCCACCGATGCGGCCTGGATCGCATTGCCCCGGCCCAGCTCATCGCTGCGCAGCTGCTGCGTGGCATAGCCGTCGGTGGCGATATCCTGCGTGGCGATGCTGAGCGCCAGGCACATGCCGATGCAAACAATCGTGGTGATGGACGCCTGCGGCCCCACCCAGGCCAGTGCGCCAATCGCCAGCACCGACTCCAGCTGGGTGCAGACGATCCAGCCCCGGCGGTGGCCCCAGCGCAAGGGGCGCAAGCGGTCCACCCAGGGCGCCCACAAAAACTTCAGCACCAGCGGCAGCATCAGGATGGACAGCATACCCACCTGCTGCAAAGGCATGCCGGCAGCGCGCAGTGCGGCGGGCACCGTCATGATCATCAGATACGACGGCACGCCCTGCGCAATATAGAGCGCCACCAGCACCGCCCAAAACTGCCAGGGGCGCTGCGCCGCGTTCAAGCTTGCGCCCTGGGTTTGCACACCTGCCGCCATCAGTATTCAACGCTGTAGTTCAGCGAGAAGGTGCGCCCGCGGCCATAGAACGCAAAGGTTTGCGGTGACACCACACCCACGCCGTACAAGGCCATCGCGCGCTGCGACCAGGTCGTCAGGTACTGCTTGTCCAGCAGGTTCTGGATACCGACGTTGAGGCGGCCGACCGGCAGCTTGACGCCACCCATCAGGTCCAGTACCGTGAAGCCATCGATCTTGCCCGCGCTGTCATCCTTGAGCCTGAACATGTGGGAGGCCTGCAGGCGCAGTTGCCAGGGGTTCGGGCTCCACTGCACATAGGTCGACAGCTTGGAGGGGCTCGCCGTCATGATGGACTGCTTGGCCCAGCTGCCGTTTTGCCGCGTCTCCGAGCGGATCCACAGTGCATTGCCACCCAGCGCCCAGTTCTTGGCAACGGCAACGTCCAGGCTGCCTTCCCAGCCGTAGTTGCGCCGCTTCTCATCGAGCACATTGATGGTCACATTGTTGTTGGCGTTGTTGAGCTGCAAGGTCTGGTCAGACCAGGCATAGAACAGCGCAGACTGCAGCTTGACAGTACCGCTGGCCTGCTTGAAGCCCCATTCCACTTGCCGCGTCTTGATGCCTTGCAGCGGAGAGCTTTTCGGATCGATGCCGCTGACCAGTTGCCAATGCGTGCCATTGGCCTGGTAGTTGCCCTGGCCATAGTACTTGCCTGGGTCCGGCAGCTCAAAGCCTTCGGCGTAGTTGAGCCAGGTGCTGCGCGCAGCATCGATCTGGTAGCGCGCCCCCAAGTTGAACAGGCTCACGTTGTAGCTGTTCTTGCCGCCAGGGATCGCATCGGCCGAGTTGCCACGGCCCAGCAGCATGTAGAGCTGCTGGGTGTAGCCCACAAAATCGTCCACCTGCAAGTCGGTGCGTTGGTAACGCAGGCCGCCGTTCAAAGTCCACTGCGGGTTCAGCTTCCATTCGGCCTGGGCAAAGGCTGCAGCGGTATTGACGCGGTAGCCCGGGTAGCGGCCGGTGCTGCCGATTTGCCGGTTGACCATACCGCCGCTGGCCAGCGCCTGCGCGGTATCGAACACGGTGGCACTGCCATCAAAGCTCTCGCGGTCCCAATCCAGGCCATAGCGCACACTCAGGTCGCCCCAGGACTTGGCCAGCGCGGCCTTCAGGCCCCAGGTGTCTGTGTTCTGGTGGGAGGCGGTCACAACGGAGCTGGGGAAAGGCGCAAAGTCCAGCTTCTCCTGCCGCCAGAAGGCCTGCAGATACAGGTCCTGGTCGCCCCAGACCTTGGCGGCATGGTAGTCGGCATTGAACATGGCCCGCTCGGTCTGCGGCATCACATCGCTGACAAAGCCGCCCCGCTGCTCCAAGAGCTCCGGCTTGCCACCCATGATGCCTGCCAGGTTGGGGCCGCCATACAGGTAGGAGGAACCATCAAAGCGATTGCGGTAGTACTGCGCGGTCAGGCCCAGGCTTTGCTCGGGGCTGATCTTGATCTGCACATTGCCCAGCACATCCACCCCCTTGGTGTTCTGGGCATCGGTCTGGGCAATGTCGGTGCGCACCGGCTTGCCCTTGCCGTCATAAAAACTGCCATTGTTTTGCAGCGCAATGCCCAGGCGCGCCTGCACCTGCTCATTGCCGCCGGCAATGGATTGGGCCAAGCGGAACTGGTGGTCGCGCGAGCCCTGGAAGCCGGAGGTGACCCCCACTTCGCTGCCCAGCTGCAGGCCAGCGGCGCTGCCTTTTTTGGTGATGATGTTGACAATACCGCCGGTGGCGCCGCCCCCATACAAGGCGCTGGCGCCTGACAGCACTTCGATACGGTCAATATTGAACGGGTCGATCGCATCGAGCTGCCGGGCCGTGCCGCGCGAGCTGTTGAGCGAGACGCCATCGACCATGACCAGCATGGTGCGCCCACGCAGGTTCTGGCCAAAATTGCTGCGCGACTGCCCGCCCAGGTCAATCCCCGGCACCAGCTGCCCCAGGGCCTCGGCCACACTTTTGCCAGCCGTCACTTGCTGCTGCAGTTGTTCGCTGTCGATGACCTGGGTGGTCTGCGCCAGCTCGCTGCGGATGCTGGGCGCGGCCGATGCCACCACATGCTGCACTGCCAAGTGGGTGTCTGCCTCGGCGCCTTCAGACTCTGCGGCCGCAGCCGCCATCTGTGCCTGCGCGCTGCTGGCCAATACCCCGATAGCCAGGCTGATGGGCGCCATCGCCCATCCACCACCCCATTTGTTCCGCTGAGCTGCGACCGACCGCCCCTGATTTTGCATAGCTACGCCTTTTGTTCTCTTACAACGACAGCGGAAAAGCTTAATTGGAAGAGAATGGGAAGTCTTTTCTCTTGAGAACAATTCTCATTTAAATGAAACCCAAGGCCGCATTTCTCAGCAAGGACCAGGTGCTCGGCCAGTGGCAGCATTGCATGTGGGCACACACGGTGAGCAAAGCACAGGCGCAAGAGTTGGTGCACGCCCATCTGCAGGTACGCCATGTGCATGCGGGCCAGTACCTGTGGAAGGCGGGCGACGTCCCCACGGGTTGGACCGGGGTCACGCGCGGCGCAGCCAAAATCTGCGTGCCCACGCCCGATGGCCGCTCCATCACCTTGTGCGGCTACGCCGGCAGCTGGTTTGGCGAAACCTATTTGCTACGCCCGCACATGGCCATGGACTGCGATGCCATCGCCTTGCATGACCTGACCATGCTGACATTGCCTGCCCACGCCTTCCAGGCGCTGCGCCAGCAATCTGCCACGTTCAGCCAGTTTTTGCTGGAACTGATGGCCGAGCGCAGCCACCAATTGATGCGCCTGCTGACTGCCAAGCAATGCCTGAGCGTCACCGGCCGGGTCGCGCAAAGCCTGGGCTCCCTCATCACACCGCTGAACTTTCCCTTCCCCGATGCCGGCTTGCTCAACATCACCCAAAGCGAGCTGGCCGACTTCTGCCAGGTCTCCCGCGCCCGCTTCAACGAGGCTTTGTTGGAGCTGGAAAAGCAAGATTTGCTGGAGGTGGGCTACCGTACGGTGCGGTTGAAAGATATTGAGGGTTTGAGGCGCTATGAGTACTGAGTTTGAGGGCGGTTGAATGAGACCCGTGTGATTCCGGTGTGATTTTCTGGACAACCAAAGACAACCGAATGGGCAAAAAATAACGCCACACAGAGGCATTCCTCTTGTGTGGCGTTGTGCTGTATGGTGGGCTGGCGTCAATTGAATGTTTCCATATGATCACCATAGAATCTTGACTCTAACAATTTATCACCATTCTTCATACCCCCACTTGTACCCCCACTTCTAAGCCATTAGAGCGTTGACTCTCAGCACCCCTGTCGAGCCACCGCCTATGAAGGCGCGTTAAATTTCACAGCCCCAACTCCAGCATCCACTAGAGCAACATATGGGATCCCAAAGTGGGTCGAAGATAGAAATGTACGACTACCCTCTCCACCAGGCCGAGAAACCGGAGTGAGACCACGTACGAAGACTGCATAGATTTTTGAAGTCGCTTCTGTATATCGGAGACAGGGGACTACCATTTCCGGGCCCAAAGGCCCTCCAATATGACGATGACAGCCGTGATTGACTATAACAGCCGTGATGCGACTCAAGAATGTTGATGTTGTACTCCAAGGATTTCGCGCCACCTTCAGAGACAGAGCAGGAGTGCAAACCAACTTTCCAAGAGAGGTCGTCGAGCAGGCTCTTACACACACCTTGGAGAGCAAAGTTGAGAAGCGCTGGAGACGCGCCGCCAGATGATGCGAGAATGGGCAAATACATTGATGCAAAGCACTAAGTTCATGTGTGCTCCATTTCGAGTACTTGTCTCACAAGAAAATATATCAATCTCGCAGCCTATGAATGAATCAAGCCTCTCTAGCTCCTTTGGAAACATCAATTTCATTACAAACCCTGACGTATTCCCTATAGGTTTTTTGCCGAAAAATCTGGCAGAGATTATTTATGAAGTTCAGTATAAAGTACAGGCTCCGATTGGACTCATTGCATCTTCAATGCTGTCGTCTATGGCGATCGCTTGCCAGGGTGCAATCAACGTCCAGGCACCAACAGGAGAAACAATTCCCACGAGTCTATTCGTAGTCACAATTGCTGAATCCGGCGAACGAAAAACGGGCACTGACAAAATATTCACCCAAGCCATTCGTGAATTTGAAGAGCAACAGAAGCAGCAGTATGCAGATCTATTGAAGACTTACCTGCGTGAAAAATACATCTGGGATCTTCAAAAGGAAGATTTGGATAAATCCATGCGGTATGCAATTAAAAATAATGAAGACCTCAGTTCTCTGCGCGATGCATTTGATGATCTCACAAAGAAAGAACCTCTACCCCCACGCCAACTACGCCTGCTGTATTCCAATGCAACCATAGGAGCTCTCTTAAAGAATCTATCGGAAAATTGGCCTGCAGGCACTATCCAATCCAGCGAAGGCCTGTCAGTATTGGAGAGTAGAACGTTTCAAAGCCTTGGGCCATTCAATGAACTGTGGGATGGAGACACCTATATCAACATTGATCGTATGGGCTCAGACAGCTATGAACTCCAGAATGCGCGTCTTAGTATTTCCTTGATGATGCAACACCAGCCGTTCAGCAATTTCCTCAGCAAAAAAGACTATTTGGCAGTCAACTCCGGCTTGCTTTCGCGATTCCTATTATCAATGCCTACCAGCATGCAGGGATCTAGGGTTGAACAGAAGAGATCAACCCAAGACAATGAATCCAATGCATTGAACAAATTCAAAGAAAGAATGCATTACTGGCTTAAAAAGAGCGCCGAAAGAATAAAATCCAATCAAGCATATGACAATCTAGATTTCAGTCCTGAAGCAGAAAACAATTACATCGCGCTTCGAACAAAAATCGAACAACTGATCAATCCCCAAAGGGAACTCCATGGACACAATGCACTGGCATCAAAGCTTGGAAACAACTTGGCAAGAATTGCTGCATTAATCCATGCATTTGATGCCACCGAAGAGACGATAAGTGCCAAGACACTTAATTCAGCTTGGTACATATTGCAATGGTATACAGCGCAACACCTCAAGTTCATCAAAACAGTGAAAAATGAACCTTCTGATGAAGACATGGGCAATGTACTGCTTCAGTGGCTGGAAAGACATAATTACCACGTGGGGCACCAGTTCCTCGTTCGCCATATCTATCAAAAAGCCACAAGCTCCATCCGGGGAAAAGAGAAAACACAACGGGCCATTGCCAACCTGGAGAGTCGAGGTTTGATCTATAACAACAAGAACGACACGCCTAAGAATATTATTTTACGAAGCAGCTTCCCACCAAATACGGGAATTAGCCCCCTCCCATCAAACCTCACAGCGCACCAAGAAGCATTTGGGGGTGGAGGACTGAGAAGCGATGACTTCGCCATGAATAACGTTATAAAACGGGAAAATGCCAAATAAATTGCCTAATTTTTAGTCTGCTATTTTTGCTACCTTTGCTACAGTAGCAAAATTATCTTTGCCACTTATGATGCCAAAATATCTAAAATCTGCCATACCTCAAACCCAGAATGCACTTCAGATCCGGTCTCCAGGGCCCAAGGAAATTCTTTGTTGGATGAATGCGGATGGCGAAGGTCCACATATGCATCACCGCAGATACATCTACTAGCTCACCTGAGAAATATCGCTATAAAGATGCCACCACCGTGTGAAGCAGAGAAATTTATTTATCGAAATTACTTCGCATTGACATATCCAATGTCTTAATCATTGGAACTCATCATGCGCGTATTAAAGCTGAAAGAAGTTTTGTTCAAAACAAGTCTCGGGAAAACAACTCTGTACATGCTCGTCAAAGACGAGACCTTCCCCAAGCCGATCCCTTTAGGATTGCGTGCAGTCGGCTGGATGGAGTCGGAAGTTGATACCTGGATTCAGAGCCGGATCTCGGCCAGAGATCAAAGCCTCAATTAATTATTTTCAAGAGTGAGCGCAAAAAAACAAAGGGCAGTCAATCGGCTGCCCTTTTTCATATTTTCTGAGAATTCTTATAAAAGCCTCTTTGATCCATTTATCTATTGCTGTATGTTTAAGTATTATTAATAAAAAGCAAAAAATGAGCAAAGGCCACCTCAGCGGACTTAATTTAAGCCTTTAATATTTAAAGATGGATATTTTCTATCAAACACCAAACGTATGCCTCAAACAACTTCAAAGCATACATCATGAAGCGCAATCCTTTCAATACAAACCATCACATCTCCACCGAGCCTACTTACGAGGGTTATGAGATCCAATTGAAGCACGGACTCGTCATCAAAGAGTACTTGGACAAAACTTTTAAAACTTTTCAAAAGGCATTGGATGAATATGGGCGCGTTTGCATGCTTCGTTTTGATTTACACGTACCTGATAGCTGCGATCAGATCACGAAGAATAGCAACCAATTGATGACCAAGTTCATCGCCTCACTCAAAGCGAAAATAAAACACTCCCAAGCTCAAAGCAGAAAGGAAGGCAACCGGGTTCACGGTACCGAGGTGCGATTCCTCTGGTGCAGAGAAGTTAGTAGCTTTGGTGGAGTTCACTATCACGTTGTCCTGCTCTTGAATCACGATGCGTATAGGTCCATTGGCAAGTTTGATCTTGAGAGCGATAACATGTACTCTCGAATTCATGAAGCATGGGGAAGTGCTTTGGGGATCTATCCAGAAGATCTTTTAGGTCTGATTCACATCCCCCCCAATCCAACATATTGCATTAGGAGGAATGATTCCAAGTCATTTCAAGACGCGTTTTATCGCGCAAGCTATTTGTGCAAAATGGAGACCAAAGACTACGAGCAAGGTATCCACTCTTTCGGGGGAAGTCGAACCTGAGCTGTATTTAAAGATTAGAGGGCATGTTTCTGAGCTACATAGAGCACTTGCCTTTATGTTGAAACCAACATTCAACAGATGGCATTACAGAGGCCAATTGCAGATTTTTTCCCTGAAAAATAAGGCCGGTTCAACTGTGAGCGCGACCGTGGCATGCGAAAGAAGTACAGGGCGGTTCAGTAATTGTTAAAAGGAGACAAAGGTATTGGGGGCATAGAGCATAAACATCGACTGCGAAAGATGACTTGCTTTATTCTTCCTGCACAAATGGCACCCAAGATCAATGTCTTCATCGCCCACGAGGTGCAAGAACCCGTCGATATGGATCTCCTGGGGAAGAAGTTCTGTGGACATCGCTCAGCGTGAATACGCATTGGAGATAGGTACTCGCATCAGCCCATTTGGCGCCGTCTGCCTGAAGGTCGAACAGATTCCGCGTAAGTTACACAGCCTCGGGCCAGCGATCTGGAGCGACTGCAGTCAAGGCCTACCAGCTGTCGTCATGGTGATGTAAGGCCCCATCCTGGGCGCCATAGGCACGAAATTCGACGACTCGTGCTGGCGTCAGGAATGAAGTACCTTCGCATTGCTCCCCGGTCAGTTGAGGTTCTCGCTCAGCATGGGCTGCTGCAAGGTGCGGATTCAACTGGTCAATGCAACACAATATCTGCCTAAGGTGTTAGCGCCGATGCAAATCTGATCAGCTAAACCACAAAGGGGGTGCGGATAAAAACTTGGACTGGTGTTATGCCGTAAGTCCGAGGCTCACCCGGTATTCGATGGGACTGAGTGAGCCAAGGGATATCTTGATCCGCTTTTCGTTGTACCAGCGAATGTAGTCGTCTACTACCTGAATGAACTGCGCAATGGTGACGCTCTTCCAGTCCCGAGGATAGAACAGTTCGTTCTTGAGGCGACCGAAGAAGCCTTCGCAAGCCGCATTGTCCGGAGAACAGGCCTTGCGGGACATCGAGCGGATGAGGTTGGCATCACTCATTCTCGATAGCCAGCCTGGCCAGCGGTAGTGGCCGCCGCGGTCGGAGTGGAGCACAGGCCGGTCAGCGGTGTCTGTCACCGTCTCGATGGCTGCATCCAGCATGGTATTGACCAGCTCCGCGTCAGGGCTCGTGCCAATGGTCCAGCTCACCACCATCCCGTCAAAGCAATCAATGATCGGCGAGAGATAGACCTTGCCGGCGGGGATCTGGAACTCTGTGATGTCCGTGAGCCACTTCTCGTTCGGTGCCGCCGCCCGGAAGTCTCGGTTGATGATGTTGTCGGGCGCGGGGCTGATCTCGCCAAGGTAGGACGCATACCGGCGCCGCTTGGGCTTGGCCACGATCAGGCTCTCTTGCTTCATCAAGCGCTGCACCACCTTCTCGGATATGGTGACATCTTGCCTGGTGAGCGAGGCCTGCAGCCTGCGGTAGCCGTAGCAGCGATGGTTCGACTCGAAGATCTCGGTGATGGACTGCCTTACTTCAAGGTACTTATCGCCCACCGCTGCACGGGCTCGATGGTAGAAGTACGAGCTCCGCGCAAGACCCAACTGAGCAAGAAGCTCTGGCAAGCCATAGTGCTCCTTGAGGGCGTCAATCAGCAGTGTCTTCTCCCGGTTGGACAGGAGCTGCAGATCGACACCCAGGCCTTTTTTTAACAGTTCATTGGCCTTGTTCAAGAGGTCTTGCTCGAGCCGCAATTGCCTGACCTCGAGCCGCAAAGCCTCAAGCTGACGCTCGAGCTCGTCGCGCTCTCGTACCTGAGGAGATTGATTGGTGTGTTTCATTGATGCGGGTGCCTCCCGTCCCAGAAGCTGGTTCTTCCAGTTGTACAACGTGGGCCTGCTCACGCCAAGCTTCTGGGCAACCACCTGCGCACTTGCCTCACGAGTGCACAGCTCGAGGACCGCCTGCTTCTTCAGTTGCGGCGGCCATGGTTCACAGACGGCCCTGCCGACAACACGCTGCCGGGACTCGGGGTCCAGCTCATCAATCCAGGCACGCAGCAAATCGCGGCACGGATAGCCCAACGCCTTGACCGTGGAGGCAATGCAGCGCCCCTGCGCGGCGTAGTGTTCGACAGCCTGCTCCTTCTGAATTTGAGAGTACTTCGGCTTCGAGCGCACGTAACCGGACGACAGGTCCAGGCGCCGCTCGTACTCCTCATGCCAGCTCTTCAAAGCGTTCTTCGTCGGGTAGCCCAGCTGGCGGATAGTCGTCCCGGTGCGCTTGCCCAGCTTGATGTAGAGCTCAACGGCTCGAATGCGATCTTCGTATGAATACATGAACTACCTCCTGGCAGTCCAAGTTTTCGTCCGCACCCCCTGCTGGTCAAGATTGCATCGGCCCTAACAGCAAAGGTTCGAGCGTAGACCGTTGCATCCACGAGCGATGTAGTCAAACATCTTGTAGTTAGCGGATAACTAGACCTGCCCCCTGTATACGTCCCAATCAACAGTGGAAGTCCAGGGTTTAAGGTTCATCAATGGAGTGGTGGCGGGTTGATGCAGCTCGGAGAAGCGAGCCGGTGGCATGCGTCCCAGGCTGCTGTGCGGCCTCATTTCGTTGTAGTCCGTGCGCTAGACAGCCGTTGCCACCCGGGGCTGGTGCAAGGTCTGGAACCAGCACTCGTTGAGGTGTTCGTCACGAAACTTGCCTTTGGAGCTCTCGATGTAGCCGTTTGCATTGGACGCCCCCGCTGGATCAGGATATGGCGAATGCCATGCGCTAGCGGCCAAGTCATAAATGCCCGGCTGGTGAACTCCGGTGCGTTGTCGGTTCGGACCGCCTTCGGCTACCCACGAAGCACTTTTTGAAGTTGGCAGTTTTACCGCCAGATACGTATGGAATGTGCACTGTCAGCCGGAATTCCCGCGCTGCCGGCAGCATGAAGGCGGCGATCAAAAACTGCAGGATAGGCACGGCCTGGATCTGCACTGACCGCCCGTCAGCGGGTGTGTTCAACCGATCTGCGCTCCGCCATCAATATCAATGATGGCACCAGTCATAAAGGGGTTGTCGATCGCGTACAGATAGCCGTTCGCCACGTCTTTGGCACGCCCGTGACGTCTCGCCGGCAGATGTGTCGCGGCACTCTCAAGCATGGCATGCCGTGCCTCATGCGACATCGCCGCATAAGCCTCCGTGTCGGTCAATCCGGGGCTGACAACATTAACGCGTAAGGGTGCCAACTCCTTGGCCAACACTTTCGCAACGGCTTCGAGCGCTGCGTTCATAGCCGTCTTGACATAGGTTCCGGCAGTTGCACGGCGCGACAGGAAGCCCGATGTCAGCGTGATCGTGCCGCCGGACCGTAAGTGCTTCGCGGCTTCTCGCGCTGCCGTGACGGTGCCCCAGAACTTGATGTCGAAGGCTGCCTTGGCTGCATCGATATCGACTTCGCCCAGCTTGCCGCCTGGTGCAGCCGAGCCCGCTGTTATGACCAAATGGTCGATGGGACCGAGGCGTTCGAAGTAGGTGGCGATGGCCCTTTCATCAGCGAGATCTAGCCCGTTCCGGCGGCTCACGACTTCCACGCGGCCAGGGCGCTCGGCCAGAGCCTGTGCGACTGCACGGCCGATGCCGGTGTGACCGCCTACAACGACTGAGACAGTCCTATCATTGAACTGATGGGTGTTCATGATTTCCTCAAAAATAGTTGTGACGGATCAGCCTCGGCAACAACAAGGCTGACTCGACAGCAGGTAAATCCGTTGGTTAGAGCACTTCTTTCAGGCCCACCAGTTGCAATGGGCATGACAGTAACTCGTCGAAACGGCGCTCGAATGCTTTGAAATAAGGCATGGAGAAATGTACGTCCAACGCTGCTTGGTCCCTGAATGACTCACGCATATAGAAGGTGCCCGGGGAGTCCGATCGCTCAAAAAGTGTGTAGTCCAGGCATCCGGGCTCTTGGCGGGTTAATGGCACCAATGCACGCAGCGCTTCGCGCAGAACGTCATGCTGGCCTACCTTCGCTTCAAGAATAGCCAGGTTGAAAATGGTCGTTGTCTGCATGGCTTAGCTCCAGTTTTCCAGCACTACCTTGCCGCGCGCCTTGCCCGATTCGATCAGGGCATGGGCGCGCTTGAGGTTGGTTGCATTAATGGTGCCGAAACGCTCGGCCAGCGTGGTGCGGATCAGGCCGGCATCGACCAATGCCGCAACTTCGTTGAGGAGGCGGTGTTGGCCGATCATGTCGTTAGTACTAAACAAGGCGCGGGTGAACATCAGTTCCCAGTGCACCGACACCGCCTTGCGCTTGAACTTCGTGATGTCCAGAGACTCAGGATCGTCAATCAGACCAAATTTCCCTTGGGGCGCGATCGCCTCAACGATCTGTGCAAAGTGCTGGTCGGTCTGCGTGAGACTCACGATATGGTCCACCAATGGAAAGCCGATACGTTTGAGTTCTTCGGCAATCGGCTTGCTGTGATCAATCACATGGTGGGCACCGAGTTCTTTGACCCAGGCCTGCGTTTCAGGCCGTGATGCAGTCCCAATGACGGTGAGGCTAGTCAGCCGCGTGGCCAACTGTGTGAGGATGGAGCCCACGCCGCCTGATGCACCGATGATTAGCAGAGTCTTCCGGCTAGGCTGTTTACCCGGCTCGATGCCGAGGCGGTCGAACAGCATTTCCCACGCAGTGATGGCGGTCAGAGGCAGGGCTGCAGCTTGTGCGAAGTCCAGAGACTTGGGCGCGTGGCCCACAATACGCTCGTCCACCAAGTGCAGCTCGCTGTTGGTGCCTGGACGCGCTATGGAGCCAGCGTACCACACATGGTCGCCCGGCGTGAACAGCGTGACATCGGGGCCAACGGCCTTTACGATGCCGCTGGCATCCCAGCCGAGCACCTTGTATGTTTGCCCTTCAGCGGGCGAACCGCTGGCGCGCACCTTGGTATCCACCGGATTAACGGATACGGCCTTGACCTCGACCAGCAGGTCGCGGCCGGTGGCTACTGGCTCTGGTAGAGTAATGTCGATCAGCGAATCGGGTTGGCTGATGGCCTGGGGCTTTTGATATCCAATGGCTTTCATGATCTTGCTTTCAAGGGTGAAGAATTGAAGAGAAGGTAGTGTTTCAGGCAGTAGTGAGGGCGGCGTAATCTGAGTAGCCGCGCGCATCGCCGCCAAAGAGCGCCTTCGCGTCGAATGCGGCCAGCGGCAGATTCGATGCGTAGCGCGCTGGCAGGTCCGGGTTGGCAATGAAAGGTCGGCCGAAGGCCACAAGGTCTGCCAAGCCGTTCATCAATATGGCTTCGGCGCGTGGCGCGTCGTACTTGCCTGCAACGATCACCTTGCCTTGGTATGCGCGGCGCAGTTCATGGCGAAAGTCTTCCGGAATCTTCGGGGCGTTGTCCCAATCTGCTTCCGAGAGATGGATATAGGCCAGGCCGATGTCATCGAGCTTCTTCGCCAGATTCAGGATGGTGGGAATGATTTCCGGGCAGTTCATGTTTCGTTGCGTAATGAAGGGCGCCAGTCGAATGCCAGTGCGCTCCGCACCGGCCTCGCTGGCCACAGCGGTCGCCACCTCTTGGGCAAAGCGCGTGCGCTGGGAGATACTGCCTCCATAGGCATCGGAGCGGTGATTGGAGGTGGTGCGTAGGAACTGATCGATCAGATAGCCGTTGCCGCCATGAATCTCCACGCCATCAAACCCTGCGCGCATCGCATTGGCCGCACCCCGACGGAAGTCGGCGATCACCTCCTGAATGTCGTGCGTGCTCAGTGCACGCGGCACCGGGCAATCGACCATGCGGCCAACACCATCGTCACCTACAACCCAGACCTGGGCTTCAGGCGACAGCGCCGATGGTGCAACCGGCAAGCCATCGGAATGGAAGCTGGCATGCGACATACGGCCCACGTGCCACAGCTGCAGCACCATGCGTCCGCCGGCGGCATGCACTGTATCCGTGACACGGCGCCAGCCATCCACCTGTGCTTCGGAATAGATACCGGGGGTAAAGCTGTAGCCCTGGCCCTGGCGAGAGATCTGTGTAGCTTCCGAGACTATCAAGCCGGCGCTGGCGCGTTGCGCGTAATATGTGGCCATCAATTTATTGGGCACGTCGCCTGGCTGGCTGGTACGGCTGCGCGTCATGGGGGCCATTACGATGCGGTTGGGCAGGTTGAGCGGTCCGAGCTCGAGAGGGCGAAACAGGGCTGTGGTGGCTATCGTCATGCGGTTCTTTCGTTGAACGGGGCAGGTATAAAGGTAGTTGGTCAAAAGTTGTCTGCTGACGGCGCGCTGCAAGTCGCGCTGTAGACATGGCTTGGGGGGCGGTCGGTGTCATCGGGCACATCGAGCTCGACCACAAAATTTCCGGGGAGCTGCACGAAGATTTGCGCGATGCTGTCTTCGGGAATGCGCGCGACCTTGAACGGAAAAGCAGTGGTCTGCAGTTGCGCGATGACGGTGGACGCCGGCTGTGTGCTCGTGAACGCGATGTGATTGAAGCGCAGCTCGCCAGCGTCGGCTGATAGCGACGTATCGTCGATCGCGTGCAAGATGGCTTGCTTGTCTTGGTAGAGCCAGCGTCCCGGGAAAGGAAACGGGGGTCGAAAGCCGGTCTGGAAGCCCATCACACCCTCGAACAGTCTGCGTAGCGCATGGTCTGCCCCCATTGACACGCTGAGATGGTCGAATCGCCATTCCGCTACAAAAGCATTGGTGGAGGCGCTCTCGTTGGAGGTGGCCGGAGGTTGGGGCTGGTTGTGGCTGAACATGGCTAAAGCGATTTCAAAAGAAATGAGACTGGCGCAGTTCAGACGTTGTTGACACTCACGTTAGGGCTAGAGTTAGCCTTGGCATGGCGCTCCTCCGCCATCAGCATCGAGCCGATAAGCATCCTCTTTCCCTCGAAGCGAGACAGATAGATTGTCTGGATCTGGCCGCCAATCACGGTTGCCAGAACGCAGGCGGTGATCAGATTTCCGACAGCGACGTCGCTGAAGCGCTGCGATCGGGCAACCCGCAAGAGGATGCCGGCGCTCCCAAAGTCGGCTATGCCGATGGCGAACTCCGATAGGGTCAGGTTCGCGAGGGCTATAGGCATGCGGGATGAAGAGCTGGATGCGGAAGAGGACATGTTGCAGATCCTGTGTTGGATGCCGCAATCTTCCAACAGTTGTTTCTTTTGAAAAATACCTCTAAGGTTGAAAGTATTTTCAAAGAATATTTGTAAATAAAGCATGCATTCCTGAAAATGCAGGGATGAAAGCACTGAACGACCTCGACATCTTTGTGCGCACTGCAGATAACGGCAGCCTGTCATCCACCGCGCGCGCACTCGACCTGACTCCGGCCGCAGCCAGCGCGGCGCTTAAGCGCTTGGAGGGAGAGTTGGGCGTGCCGCTGTTCTTACGCTCCACGCGCAGCATGCGCTTGACGCCGCACGGCGAGGTATTTCTGGATCAATGTCGCCCGGCTTTGGCGGCGCTCCAACAGGCCGGCGAGCAGCTTGCCGCTGGCGAACAGGCCTTGCGGGGAGTACTAAAGCTCTCTGCACCATCGGATTTCGGTCGCAACCTTTTGCTCCCTTGGCTAAACGAGTTTCAGGATTTACATCCTCATGTCGATATCAGGCTGCAGTTGTCTGATCGCATGGCCAACGTCTATAGCGAACCTGTAGATGCCGCCATTCGCTACGGCAAGCCTCCGGACTCCAATCTCGTTGCCTTGCCTCTGGCAGCCTGGAACCGCCGGGTGTTGTGCGCTGCCCCTTCCTATCTTGCCAAGCACGGTGCACCAGCCACGCCGCATGACCTGAGCGAACACGACTGCCTGTGCTTCATGTTTGGGGAAGATATCCATGACCGATGGCGTTTCTCTCTTGGAGATGCGCCCGAGATCAGCGTGCGGGTCAAGAGCGTTAATGTATCTAACGATGGAGATGCGGTCAGGCGCTGGGCGCTGCTGGGCAAAGGCATTGCTTACAAGGCTGGCTTCGACGTCGCCGCCGATCTGGCAATGGGACGGCTTCAATCCCTTTGTTCCCAATGGACGACCGAGGCGGCGCCACTGTTTCTGGTGGTGCCAAGCCGTCGCCAAGTGACGCCTCTGGTTCGGTGCCTGCGTGACTTTATCTCACGGCGTACGGCGAGCTACTCGGGTTCTCAAGAGGCTTGGTTCGTTCGCGCTTGAACTGAGGGTATTGCTAGCCTGGCTCAACGCCCCACTCCTGCGTTGGTTCGAGAGTCGAAATCAACAGCGTGATAAAGCCCCACCATAACGACGCAAACAGTTTGCGGAGGACCTCCACCTCAATTTCCAGCTCGCTGGAGAGCCCACCCAATACCTAGGCAGGTGGAGGTGTCAATGTCGTTGAAGACGCTGAATTCATTGACTGCTATCGATATTCACCGATGAATCCACGGAGGGCAGCTCTAAGCATTGAACGGGCATCGTATTCTTGGACGACGACTTCGCAGCGGTTGCTGCCACCCATGGTCTCATCGCGCGGGTTCGCTCACCACCGCATAGCGGTCATCCGCGCGCGAATGTTCAAGCCGAAGCGGTGACGGCTTTCACGCTAGCAGCAGACGCTGGCCATCAGGGCCATCCAAGTGACTGCTAGATGTCCGCTATCGCTGTGCATGAATAGGCGCTATCGACCCGTAGCAGCCATTCAATTGAACTGCTGATCTACCCACGCACTAAGACGCCTTGACGTAAGGTTGCGCCCTCCATTTGCCAATAGAGCTCTTTTGTATTCCATGGAATTCATCGTTGGACATGCATTGACTGCAGAAATGAATACTTCCGGCGGAACATACCAGTGCGTTGAGATGTAATGAACAATAGCCACAGGAGCCACGTAAATCTTGCCTTGGTATGGAACGAAGACGTTGTCAGAAAATTCGGGAGCGTCGTACTGGCATAGGCTGCAAGCATGCCTACCAGCAGCCACGACGGGTTGCCAAGGTTCTTTGCACAGCGATTTCAAGCGTTCAAGAAACTCGCGACTCACATGTCCATGCTCGATGTCCGAACTCAAATCAAGCCACCCGACAGCGACCAATTTCTCAGACGGCAACGGCAAATATGTGCATGGTTCCAAATCATCAATTCTGCTCATGCAAAAACTCCAACAGTCGGTTTGGCCAATTTGCAAGCGAGCATATCCGAAGCTAGAAAATCTCAGTTGAACTTCCGCTTCTGGCCGAATTGAGGCATCGTACCAGCAGCTCCAAGTGGCGGCGCATGACTGTTGCTGCTCGACCCAAAGCGGACATCGGTAAGTGACAAAAAGTGGGCTCAGCTCGTCATGAGCGCATTTGCCAGACTGGTGCCTTCTGCCTGCAGAGCCACAGTCTTGCTTTCAGTTGGCATTTACCACTCGGGCCAGCTTGAAGCGATTGACTTTTCCACGATATTGGCCATCAGCAAGGCGCCCCAATTGGGTGTTTTCCAGCGTTGTGCGGCCATCTACGACATAACGTGCGAAGCGCCATGCTGGGCAGATTTCCTGCGAACTGCGTGCCAGGAGCCAGCGCGAGAATAGCCGTCAAAGCGGTGACTTGGCTCGCTTCGGAAAAGTGCGCAGGCGTTAGCGATATGAGCCGAGCCAAAGCGGCAAAGGCAAACCACATGCCACCGAAGAAGCGGATGGATACGGAGAGGGTCTCGAACAGCAGAAGCCCCTGCCGTGCTTCCCAAGCAGGAGCTTCGCCGCTGAACCCTCGTTGATGCCCAAGTAGATGGTGCTGGCTCCAAACCAAGGAGCCTCAGCACGGGAACTGGGGCGCATCGCCAGGCTTGCCGGCTTCGACCCATGCCAGCTTCTCGGTCAAGAAGGTGAGAGCTGCATCGAGTGCTGCGCGCTGCGATTGCAACTTGTCTATCTGGTGTCGCAGGATCTGCCCCGTGCGCGCGGCGGACTTTGCACCCTGCCGGTACTCGCAGTTGAGCGCCGAGATCTCGCTCAAGGAATAGCCTAGCGATTTCTGCAGCTGAATCATCCGCACAGCGGTCACGTCATCGGCAGAGAACACCTGGTACGGATTGCTGCCACCCAGCACGCCGCGACGCGGCTTCAGCAGGCCCTTCCCCACATAGAAGCGGACCGTCTCGGGCGACAACCCCGCCTCCTTCGCAAACTCCGACAACAGCATGCCGTCTCCTTGACCACGTAGTTAACTACGTGCTTATAACAATGATTTTTCCACTTGGATCCAACGCCATGCAATCTTCCACCACAAAACTCCCTCGCGTTCATCTCGGTATAGACGGCCCACTCGTGGGCATACAGGGTCTAGGCTGCATGGGTATGAGCGAATTCTATGGCGCCACTGACACCGAAGAGGCACGCGCAACACTGGAACGGGCGCTCGCCTTGGGTGTGACGCTGTTCGATACCGCAGACATGTACGGTCTGGGCGCCAACGAATCGTTCCTCGCGCCGTTTGTGAAGGCCAACCGGCAGCGCGTGGTGATCGCCACCAAGTTCGGCTACACGCGTACGGTCGAGAGGCCCGATGACTGGAGCCTCAGCAATCGCCCTGACTACATCCGGCATGCGGTCGATCAATCGCTGCGGCGTCTTGGTATTGACACCATCGACCTCTACTACATGCACCGCCGCACAACTGACGTGCCCATGGAAGATTCAGTGGGCGCGATGGCGGATCTGGTGAAGGCCGGTAAAGTTCGGGCGCTCGGCTTGTGCGAGGTCAGTGCTGACGAGTTGCGTGCAGCGCATGCTGTCCATCCCATCGCCGCGTTGCAGTCTGAATGGTCGGTGTTTAGCCGCCAGATCGAGCAAGAGATCGCACCGCTGGCGGCATCGCTGGGTGTGGCGATCGTGCCATTCGCTCCATTGGGGCGCGGTATCCTGACCGGCGCTACGTTCGGCAAGCAGTTGGAAGCTGATGATTTCCGCCGACACTTCCCGCGCTTCCAGCCAGACAACCAGGCGTCGAACTCGAGGCTGGTGGCGAGGTTGGAAGCGCTTGCCAAAGCCCGTGGCATCTCGACGGCGCAATTGGCACTCGCCTGGCTGCAGACGCGCGCCAGGCAGTTCGACGTGACCGTCGTGCCTATTCCCGGCACGCGCCGTAGAGTGCGCCTTACCGAGAACGTGGCGGCTGCCTCCGTAGCATTGGATGAGCAGGAGATGTCGGCCATTGAGCCGCTGGCGGCGGCAGTTCAGGGCGTTTCGCTCTGAGCATGGAGCCCTGTCGCACATCTTGACGCTGCACCCCAAAATCAATTAATATCCGCCTGGTTGGAAATAAATTAATTGCTTATGGGACGCACGCGTGTAATAGATCAGGACAAGCTGCTGGACGCGGCAGAAGTCGTTGTGGCTCGGGACGGGCCTGCGAAGCTGACGCTGGAGTCCGTCGCCACCGAAGCCGGCGTTAGCAAGGCTAGCGTGCTGTACGACCACCGGTCCAAGCAGGCTCTGATCCAGGCCCTTGTTCAGCGGGCGCTGGTCCGGGACAACGCCTTCAACTCCGAAGCGGCGGAGCGTCTCGGCGAGATCGATTCCCGGACTGTCCGAGGGCGGATTGCAGCGGCCGCCGCTCCGCTGCCAACAGCACAACGTGCCGTTGCCCTGAGCCTCAGCGCCGCGCTGGTGCAGGACGCAAGTCTGCGCGAGTCGATGCAGGCGAATCAGGCTGCCGTCATCGACGCAATACAGAGTGACGCGGCGCAACCAAGGGGCGCGCTGCTTGCCTACTTGGCGCTGGAAGGGCTCAAGCTGTTGGAGAGCTTGGACTTCCACACATTTCCGAAGGCGGAGCGAGATCGCTTGCTGAGCGAGATCGAAGGGCTGGTCGACCAGCCTGTCGCGCTTGATTCATTCGTGAGACCTCAGCGGCCCCGCTGAGGCGCTCTACCCCATATCAATTCCCATCCCGCCCGGGCCGACAAGACGGCCCGCGGACTAACCACGTCAGTACGTATCGAGTCATGAACTCTGTTGTCCCTAAATTGCCTGAATCGCATCCCGCACGATTGCCAGCCCGCCTGTTCCTGACGGGGGGAAGCGGCTATGTCGGTCGCAACCTGATCCGCCACTTCGTCTCGCAAGGTGTCGAAGTCATCGCGCTGGCGCGCAGCCCCGCTGCACAGGACACGATTCGCGCGTCAGGGGCGAATCCGTTCGAGGGAGATCTGCTATCGGAGAATCTAGCCACCGGCATGGCGGGCTGCGATGCCCTGATTCACGCCGCAGCGGATACGGACCACGGCCTTTCCACGGACGCACAGTTTCAGACGAACGTCATAGGTACGCGCCACGTGTTCGCAGCTGCTGCGCGAGTAGGCGTGCGGCGGGCTGTGCACCTGAGCACTGAGTCAGTGCTCCTAGACGGAAGCCCACTGGTGGACGCCGAAGAAAGCCGATCCATCCCCACCAGACCGGTCGGCGGCTACTCCGCCACAAAAGCTCTGGCGGAACGCGAGGCGATTGCAGCTGCGCGGCACGGACTTGACGTCGTCATCGTCCGCCCGCGCTTCATCTGGGGACGCGACGACACGACAGCGCTTCCGCAACTGCTGCAGGCTGTGGATGCTGGCAAATTCGCCTGGATCGATGGTGGCCGCTATCGCACCTCGACGACGCACATCGGTAATCTGGTGCACGGTATCGAGCGCGCGCTGATCGCTGGCGAGACGGGCGCCTGCTACTTCATCACCGATGACGATACCGTGGAGTTTCGTGCGTTCATCAGCGCATTGCTACAGAGCCAGGGACGCTCTGTTCCGACCAAGGAGGTTCCGGGCTGGGTGGTACGGGCCGTGGCCAGCGTCTGCGAACGTCTGTCGGCACTGACCGGCGGACGGTGGCGCCCGCCGGTCACCCGGCAGGCACTGGCGCCCTCAGCCGTCGAGGTGACGTTGAACATCGACAAAGCTCGACGCGAACTGGGCTACCAGCCGCAGGTCTCGCGCGCGCAAGGGCTTGAGGAACTAACCCTGCAGGATCGAGGTGAAAGGGGCACGTGCCAAGGAATAAGCTGAAGTAGCCGATTCAATACGGCCGGATATTTCTTAGTTGCGTTGCCATCCTGATGGACGGCAACGACATGTGAGCAGGGAGAGTCTACGATCGTTAATTGCACATTGCAGGAGACCTGCTTCCAGCTCATTCGCGCAGGCCTGACGCAGTCAGCGGCTTCGCTTTGCAGGGCTGAATGCTATTAACGGTGTAGACCGAACCAAGGCATAACGGCCATGAGATGCAATGATGTCCGAACGCTGCGCTTGGACTGCCAGTGCTCATTCTGATGATGGCTGGGTCTCGCACACGGGACTCGTTCGTTCAGCCCAGCTACCGTGAACAGGTGCCGCCTGCTAGGCAGCAGTTGCCGACTCGGATCGCCCCGGGGAGGAACGCATGGTTACCCATGCACCGCCGGCAACAAGGGTGGCGCAATTCCATTCGGTGGCGATGGTCGCAGCAACATTGCTAGACTCACGGCAAGCACACTGCACCAAAACACGAGGTTGTAGCCACTGATCTGAGCAATCACATGGGATTCGCGTGACAGTACGCCCGCGATGCCATTCAGGCCAGTTTCCGCCCGCAAGAGGACGTTGGGCTCACCGGATGGCACGAAAGCGCTGAGAGACGCGTAGCTGTTGTCACCCGTCACACGAAGCCAGTGGCTCATGAAGGTTGCTGCGATGGCGGGCGTGATGACGCGAACGATGCCCAGATATGCGGCGAACTGAAGGCCGAGCTGTGGCTTTCCATTGGTCAGAAAGGTCACGAGCGAGCCGAGCAGGAAGAAGCATTCGCCCGCAGCCTGCGTGATGAGCAACGAGAGGAATTGATCTAGCCGCCAGTCGTTGCTGATGTGTGTGCCCAGCAACGCAGCTACGCCAATGATGCTGGCTCCTAGCATGACAAGTAGGCGAGGTTCGATCCGGCGCGCGACGTACATCGCGAGAGGGGTGAAACCGACGTAGGCGAGGAGGGACACCATGTTCGCCGTACCGGTCTGTAAGGGCTTGAGGTCGCCCATCTGCGCGAGGAAGGAGGGGATCAACACCAGATTGGGCGAGGCCAGCATGCCAAAAAGGCTGGAGATCATCAAGGCAACCACCATGTTCCGGTTGTGAAAGCCTGCAGGGCTGCCAAAGGCCTGGGGCCAGCGTAGTGCCCTCAGAATGGTCGCGGTCAAGAGCAGCGTACCGCCTGCGAGTGCGGCCATGACCAAACCTGAGTCGGCCCATCCCAGACGCTCTCCCGATTCGATGCCAGTGTAGAACAACACCAGTCCGCCGCAGAAGATCGCCATGCCGCCGGTGTCGGCTTGGCGCAGTTTCTGCCAGTCGATCTGCGAAAGCGGAATGGCTTTCCAGGCAATGGCAGCGATGAGCGGAGCGATTGCAACGCTCGCCCAGTAGATCGAATGCCAGTTCAGGTCTTCAAGCAGGATGCCAGAAGCCCCCACGCCACCGTCCAGCCCCGCCGACACGCGCAGACTGTAAGCAGCTAGCACCAGCATAGTAAGGCGCGGATGGGTGTGGCCCAGGGCCAGGGAGATGGTCAATGACGGATAGACGCCCAGACACAAGCCCATCATCCCATGCAGAAAATGCAACGTCGGGTAGTTGTGAACGAAGAGGGGCAGTACCAGCGCGCTGGAGGCCAGAACCAGGCTGGGAAACACTAGTAGGCGCATCGAGCCGACGACGCTGGCCAACCAAGGAACGAGTGTCATCGACACAATTTGCGCGCCATTCAGTACGGTGCTAAGCCAGGCTGCCTCAATCAGGTCCAGGCCGAACTGCCCGCGCAAATCAGGCAGCGCAACAGAGAACATTCGCCCCTGCAGAGTGCTGAGAATGGCACCAAGGAAGACGACTGCGACCGTGAGTTTGGGGCGCGGCCTATTGGCGTTGGAAAGCAATCCGTGCATTGCCATGTCGGTAACTCCTACTTCCGGTTGGCCAGCACTACGGTCGGAGACTCCGTGGCCTTCGCTAGCGCGTCAGCCGTTGTCGTCGTGCCCTGGGTGTCGATGCTGACCTCCACGGACATGCCTGAGCGCAGACGCTCAAGATCAGGCTGTCCTGGTTCCAACTCGATGCGTATAGGGATGCGTTGCACGACTTTGGTGAAATTTCCAGAAGCGTTGTCCGCAGGCAATAGCGAAGAGTCGGCGCCGCTCATGGGTGCTATCTCGCCGGCGTGCCCGCGGAAGCTGTGTCCTGGCAGCCCATCGACAGTGAATGTGGCCGGCTGGCCAGGTCGAATATGGGCCAACTGCGTCTCCTTGTAGTTGGCGATGATGTGGGGCCGCTGCGTCGGCAGCAGGCTCACGATCTGGGTGCCACCGGACACCAGGCTGCCCTGCTGTACATGCCGCTTGCCGAGCACACCGTCGAAAGGCGCAACGATGCGGGTGTAGGCCTGTTCGCGTCGAGCGCTTTCGAGTTCGGCTTGGGCCGCGCGCACGGTTGCAAAGCGCAGCTCTCGCTGACCTTCGAGCACGTCCAACGACCTGTTGGCTAGTTCCGCTTGTGCCAACGCTGCATCGCGTTGGCTGGTCGCATAGTCCAGCTCGGCTTGAGCGCTCTCGTAAACCTGGCGCGACAACACCCCTTCCTGCACCAACCCTGGCTGGCGTGCCGGATTGGTTTTATGCTGCTGCACACGCACCTGCGCAGCATGGACATTGGCCTGCGATTCCTTGATTTTCGCGTGCTGCTGCGCAACTTCACGAGCAAGGTTGTGCAATTGTGCCTGCGCCTTTGCGAGTTCCGCTTCGGCCGTGGCCACCTTCATCGCATAGTCGCCATCATCGATCAAGGCGATCAACTGGCCCGCACGGACCGGCTGGTAGTCGCCCACAGGCAGAGCCTTGATGTAGCCGCTGACTTTGGCGCTCATCACCACGGGGTCGGTTTTGACGAAGGCGTTTTGCGTGCTCTGGATGGTCCTGTTGCTGGTCCACTCGCCCCACTGCGAATTGGCCAGCAACACCAATGCAACGACCGCGACAGCACCCACCCAGGGCACAAGGCGGAAACCTAGCATGCGCGCGTCGGATGATTTTTCTTGTGTACTCATGGTCACATCTTTCGTTCGATGATGGTGGGTATGTCGTTGGCATCGAAGCCGCCGCCAAGTGCGCGCTGGAGTTCGACATCGAGGACGCGCGAACGCGCGTCCAGATCAAGTTGCTGTTGCTGCTCGTGCAGCCAGGTGTTCTGCGCGGCAAGCACGTTCAGGTAGTTGGAAAGCCCTGCAGCGTATTGGCGTCGAGCCAAATCAAAGGCTGTGCGACGTGCAGCAAGCGCTTCGCGCTGCGCGCTGGACTGCGGGGCAAGGGCATCGGCTGAGACGATTTGGTCTGCAACGTCGCGCACCGCCCCGAGCAAGGCCTTGTTGTAGCTCTCGACCGCGGCGTCCAATTCGGCCGTGCGTCCCTTTAGGCGTGCACGCAAACGGGCACCGTCGAAGATCGGAAGGCTGATAGCCGGTTCGATTCCGAAGTAGCGACTACTTGCATTGAGCCAGTCCGATAGGCCCACCGATCGCCCTTGGCGGCCTAGCCCAGCAAAGGCGCGCAAGCTGACGTTTGGATAAAAGTCGGCCTGGGCGACAAGCACCTCACCAGCTGCGACCTCGACACGCCAGCGCGCCGCCACGACATCGGGCCGCCGTCCAATCAGCTGGGCCGGCACCGCCTCGGGCGTCTCCATCTGCAGTGCGGCAAGCGGGCGCGGTGTCGCACTGGAGAGCGCATCGATAGACACGCCCACAAGCATGGCCATCACATGCCGCTGCAGCTGTATCTGTTCATCCAGCCTGGCGATGTCGCGCTGGGTAGCAGGCAGATCGCTTTGAGCTTGCGTGCGCTCCAACTGGGTGTCCAGACCGGCCTGGATACGTCGCTCGACGATTCGCAGTGTCTGGCTGCGAAGCACGAGCCCTTCCTGCGCAAGCGCGCGCGCGGCAATAAGCCGGGCCAGTTCAATCCACGCCTTGACGATGCTGCTGGCAAGCGCGGTTCTTGCGGCCTGCGCCTCCGCGGCGCGCGCGGCCATCTCGCCAACAGCGGCACTTAGCGCTGCGTGCTGGCCGCCCCAGAAGTCGAAGGTGTACTGGGCCTCGGCATGCACTGCAATGCTGCTACCTGCGTTGCCCGCTAAAGGGGCAGATGCGTCGTAAGCCTGCGCATAGCGCTGGCGTCGTGCTTGCACTGCGCTGCTGAACCGGGGCGATATCTTGGCGTCCGTTTGCTCTGCGACGGCCGCTGCCTGTTCCATTCGCAAGCGCGCCATATGCAGGTCAGGACTTTGGCTCAGGGCCTGCTCCACCAGCTTGTCGAGGCTTGGGTCCTGGTAGCGTCGCCACCATGGGTCCGATGGCCACCGCACCTCAACATTGCGGGCACCAATTTTGTCGGGCGTCATGAGCGTCGATCCAGCGTGCTTGTCCAACCCGGCCATGTCGGCGCAGCCCACAAGGCAGGCGACCAAAAGGCAGTTCAGAAATGTCTTTGTCATGTTAATCTAACACTGTTAGTTTTTCAGAATGTTAAACTAACACCGTTAGATTTTCAAGCAAGATTGCGAGGAAGCAGTGAAAACGCCCAGAGTTCAGCGCGAACAGATCGTGGAGGCAGCGCTTGCGTTGCTGGAACAGGACGGCTTGGATGGCTTGAGCATGCGCAAGCTCGCGCAGACGCTGGACATGCAGGCAGCATCTCTGTATTGGCACTTCGCGAGCAAGCAAGCGCTCGTCGACGCCATGGCGGACAACTTGATCGGTGATGTGGCCCGCACGCTGCAAGGTCACCATGCCTGGGATGAGGGCGTCCGGATGGTTGCGAGGGAGTTCCGGCAAGCTCTGCTCAAGCACCGCGACGGCGCCCGAGTGTTTGCGGGCACCTATGTGGTGACGGACAACGTGCTGCGTACCAATGAGGCACTTATTTCCGGGTTTGGCCAAGCGGGAGCTGACCCGGACACCGCCGCGCAGCTTACTCTGAGCCTGACTTATTTCGTTCTAGGTTTGGTGATGGAAGAGCAAGCGTTGGGGCCAGGCAGCACAGCGGACCTAGGCGCCCGCAATCAGGCCTTCATGAAATTAGCTCTGGCCCAGTACCCCGGGAACTGGGCTGCGCGCAATGCAATCTCGTCGGTGGATTTCAACGAGCGCTTCGAGATGGGCCTTGCGTTGCTGATCGCGGGGGTTGAACCTTTTCTGAAATTGCGGAAGAAGGCAAAGTGAAGCGCCATCGGACTCGGTGGGCATCTTCCACGTGAGCTTGAGGCGATGAAGGCCATAAGATTATCCCGATGGCGAAAATGGGTCTGCCACCGAGCACATTCACGGCACCGACTGACCGAGACGGCCGCAATGCATAGCTATGAAGATAACAAGTGCATGACTGCAATTGGTCGATCGCACCACTTCTACAAATGCAAAAGCAGACACTCGGCAGAGGCAGACTTCTGTGTCTGCTTTGAGGTGTAGAGCAGACTTCCTGGAAACTCTTGGCGCAATGACCGCTTTTGATATCAGCAGTCAGTAGCATCACTAGAGCCGAAGGGCCGCGACCAGCCTGAAGCTGGCATCGCGACTGAAGTGTGGATGAAATGGTTTCTAGACGCCTCCTCTTCACACCACCCCTTTAGGGGTGAATTTTCACAATAATTTTTCCCGCTGAATTTGCATGTGTTTCAAACACGTCAGATTCAACGCCCGAGCACACCCACAAAAGACGCCATGCCAATCCCCTGCATGTAGTCCAAGATTCTGCTCTCCTGCGCTTGCGATGCAAGGCTGAGCATGCGATGCGGCTGGTTGTACTTCATCAGCGTTTGCTCTCGTCCCTTGGCGTCTTTAGCCTGTATCTCACCATAAGTGATCACTGGCTGCCCATCAGCATTAACTATCCACTGAAAAATTTCTGACGTGCCTTGGTAGACGGGATGCCGTGCCATCGCATCTTTTCTCAGAAGCTCTGGATCATTCCGTTTTTGAGTGGTTAGGATGTCGTCTTCAGCGCTTTGTAGCCCTCGTTTGGCTTCGCGCCGACTCCTCTCTAAGCCGCGTTCATATTCTTCGATTTCGAACCGAAGGCCCATAATTTGGTCCCGTTGCAAAGATCGCTGCTCAGGTAGCACCTGGATCCGCTCAATTGCTCGCTGCGCGCGTTCGATCAGATTTCTTTCATACGGAAAATCTTCTTCAATTCGCTTCGCCGCGCTTTCGCGATCTTCCACAGCGCTGATGACAGATTGTTCTGCAGCCTTCGTGATGCGCTGCAGATAGTCCTCTCTCATTTCTTTCTGAAAGTCTTCACCATCGATGATGGTGCATTTGTACTGAACCACCACGCGGCCCTTTTCGTCCTTGAAACTATCCCAATGGATACTTTTGCACAGTGGCCGCTTGCTCAGACCGTTGGCAACTGTCGTGGTGCGAGCACCATCGATATAACTGGACTTGACGATGTCAACGGGGCTCTTGCTGCAAGCAGAAAGAGCGATGGCAGAGCAAGCAACAACGAAGGAGAGATTTTTCATAGGTATGTGAGAGGTGAATGTGGCCGCTGTCGCGGCCCATGGAGCGAAGCCTTAGAGAGACGTCTGAAAGGGATAGCTGGCATGCCTGAGACTCATCCGGCCTCCCACGCACTTCGATAGGTCACCGTCGAGCCGGGCGGTATCGCATTGCCTGGCACAGGCACGATGCGGTAGGCGCACCCATAGCCCTTGAAGTCCTGATCCTCGGGTCCATGGATGGAAACCTCGTTCGCTTTTAGGCCTGCAGCGCGTAGCCGTTTGTCGTAGTCCATATCGCACTGTCCTGCTGGATGCGGGACCACCACCATGCCAATGGGGAGAGTCGATGTTCCTGCTTGCGACTCACTCTTCGCTGCCGCCTCTGCCGTTGGACACTTAGGGAACTCCAATTCATCCCCAAAGCTGAAGAACTCGGGTCTGACAGTGCGCAGCGCCTGCGCTGCTACATCCCGGTACTTCTGTGGCTGGCAGTTGAATCCCAGATCTCTCACCACCCAGTCTTCGGATTCCTTGGCCACCATGGCGTCAGCCCACTGCCCTGCTGCCACCATGGCCTGATCGGCTGCCAGTTCGGCAGTGAGCATTACCTGCCTGAACTGCAATGCCCTACTCCCTTGCACTACCAGGTAGATACTGGGAACATAGGCATTGCCGCAGTCCCGGAGACAGTCTGCTAGGTACTGCCCTGAGCCCATAGCTTCATCGAACGCCCCAAAGGTCAGTGCATTGAGTGGTTGCGGCTGTGACATGCCCAGCACCCCACCAACATCCATATCACACCCGGGCGAGAGTGCCACCTGGACCGAGCGTATGGCCTTGTCCTGTTGATCGCTCCCCAGCACCAGTTGACAGCCTTGGACCATGTAGTAATGCTGGTGGTCTTCGGACCGAACGGCAGGCCCTGCCCTTTGCTGTACATAGGCCAAATTCATGCCGATGGCATCCCAGGAGATCAGTTGGGTGAGCAAGTCCGGCGTCGCTGGCGCTGGCTCTTTGGTGCCCTGGGAGCCAAAGACCGATTGGGCGCGCTCCACCAAGGAAGAAATGCGATCTCGTGCACGGTCCGTGCACCCCACCAGGGCTACCGCCATGAGCAGCGCGCCGCATGTTGTCAGTTTCATATGGAAGTCAGAGATGGATATTGGTGGTCAAAGGAGCCCAGCGATCTAACGCACCGCGGAAGATGGGAATCGGAGAACCATGGAAGTCGCACCGGTTGATGCGATCCACCAGGGCGGTTCGCTGGATCAAGGGATCAACCTTCCGCAATCACGCCGATCATTCCGAGAAGTACGAACAGCGCGGCCACAAAGCCGACTGCTGCACCGATATTGGTGCCACCCTGGCGAGCCAGTTCGATGCGGGCCTGCTCGGGTGCATGGGATGCGAGGATCTGGTCCACCCGTTGATTCACATGCTGCTGGTACCAGGCATTGCCCTTGAGGCCAAAGCCGATCGCAATGCCAAGATTGATGCTGCTCGTAATGGAGCTGGGAACGCCAATGACAAGTTCTGCAATCAGCTCAGCAGCCACTACGCCAATGAAGATCCAGGAGTAGAGGTACATCTTGCGATACCCCATCCAGCCAAAGCCCACCAGAAAGGCAGCCCAATTCCAGGACCACTGGTGCTTGCGCTGCGACGCTTTCTTCCACTTGTGCTCAATGTAACCATGGTTCTTGCCAACAAAGATCTGGATGGCCTCCTGGCGGGACGACGATGAAGCTGTTGCAGATCGTGGTTGCATCGCCGGTGCAGGGGTGACAGCTGGAGGTGCAGCAGGAGCCGATGCAGGAGTGGATACCGCTGCGGGTGCTTGTATGGCGTCAGCAGCAACTCCAGAAGCAATTTGCACTCCAACCCCACCAGCAGAAACGGACGGCGATGAAGATGTCGGAGTAGGAGCAGCAGCCGAGAGAACAGGCACCACATCAAAGTCCAACGGTGCTTCCTGAGGAACCAGCTGGATGATGCATTGGGCGCCCGTGCTCTCAACGGCCCACTTGTATTTGTCAGCAACGTCTGCTGTCACATCCTTCTTGACCACACAGGATGGTTGCGACAGCAAGCGCCCTGCCTGCTCGGGCGTGCACTTGAAGAGGGTCGCGAGCTTTTGCGCCACCTGGTGGGTATCTGCTGCAGGGTGCTTCCCGCTCAGGACAACGTTGTATTTCTCTTGCATTTGTGACTCTTCCTCTTGTCATTATTGGTGGCACCGTAGAAGGACATAACCAACAGCGGTCTGACCTCTACAGCCTAAAAAGTGAAGCAAACTCATCAAATCAGAACGCACCAAGGCCAAGGCTGAAGCAAGCAGTGCATCCGTTCAGCGGCCTGTCAGGGGTGATTCAGTAGATGTGCGCCAGTGACGAGACTGGCAATGAAACTGCGACGCAAGGGCTGGCAGATGGAAGTCGAAAGGCAAATACCGGCTGCTCCGTCATATCGATGCCCCTACCCATGATCAACTCAAATCAGAGCCGCAGTGCTTGCACTTCCTGGCCTTGGCTATGATGGGTTCTGCGCAATAGGGACAGTCTTTAGTGGCTTGTGCCATGGGCTGAGCGATGGCGTGTGGGCCGCCTGGCTGTGGTTGTGTGCGCCCCAGGCCTCCAAAGATCATCTGGAACCAGAACTTCCAGAGCTTGATGAAGCCCCACACCAGAATGGGCAGAAAGATGATCAGGCCCAGGACGATGCCTCCCGCTCCACCACCTGCCACGGCAATATTGGGCATCAACACCCAAGGCAACAGACGCTCCAAGCGCATGCGCGCACTCCTTTTCTTGGTATTTGGTACTCGGAGATGCCCCGCTGATGCCGGATTGGGTTTCTTCTTGCATCAATATGTGAAGCAAACTCCGTAGATGTAAATGTATCAGAAACGGATGCTTGAGGGGTGTCTGCCAAACCCACTCCCCCTACTCATCTTCCTGATCCCGACAACCTGCGCGATGTGTTTGCGTATTGGGTGCGCCTCAAGCGTGTCGAGAAAGGCTGGTCGCAGGAGCGCCTGGCGCTCGAATGCGAATTGGACAGGACGTACGTGTCGGCTGTGGAGCGGTCTCGTTGGAATGTGTCGCTGGCCAATATCGAGCGCATCGCGCAAGCGCTGGATGTGAAGGCCTGGACATTGATCAAGCCGCCGGAGACGCACCGTTAGCACGAGCATTGCTAAATTCGCAAAAGAAAAAAGAGGATCAGAAAGGATGAACCCAGCGTTGGCCGGGCTCATCCTTTTTTCTTTTCTCAGGTCGTATGCCGAGAGCGTTTCGGCACGATGGTCACAACCTCAGCACATCGGCCTTGCAATCGTGCTCCGTCGAGAGAGCAGAGAATGCATTGTCCAAGCGCATCCCACGACACACGAGCACCAAACCCGCTGCCCCATGGCGCATTCCATTCGCGACTGACGACCAGTGCGGCCCTGATGGTATGACGGGGCTGCGCCGTGCTTCGCTCTTCTGTGTCAGGCAGCGCCATCATCTCAACACCAACCACCCAGGCCCAGCAAGCTGCATGCTCTAACTTGCCATGCTGCCTGCGCTGCAAAACCAGTTTGAGCAGTGCACAGCCGCCACTTTCCAGAACGACTCCTAGACGGCTCATCAAGTCGGCTCCGATGGCCTTGGAACTCCAGATCTCAACCCCCGGAAACAGTCCTTTCCTCCTGAGGCGTCCGTCTGCGTGTGTGCTCAATGAAGAAAATGCAGCAATAGTGCGTAAAGGCCGTTGCGTCATCACTGCTGCAATTCTTCTCAGGGACCACCCCAGCCCTTCCTGATCCGATGTCCTGTCGCGATCAGCATCAGGAAGCATACGGCTCCAGTGCCTGCGCCCCGATGCAATGACCACCCGGTATTCCCACGGTCCATCAAACCGGAGGCCACGCATGTAGTGATGAACAAGCCCTTGGGCAGATTTCTCACTCATGGGATTGCTCCCGAACTACTGGATAACGACGAGCCTTGTGGACGACGGATGCTTCGCTTCTGATATCGTTTGCAGCTGTCGCATTAGGCGGATAGAACTCCTGCACGATCTCCACTGCTTCGGCCTCCAGCTCCTCAAACAGCCCCAGCGCATAGCCCTCATTGGCCGCTTGTTCAAGGCCCTCCTGGTCATACCCGCTCTGCCTAGCATGCTCTGCTGTTTGCGCAGCTTGGTGGATAGCAGCTTCGAGCGAAAGGTTCTCTCTAACGCCGATATCTACATAGTAGATCGGTGTGCGACGAGACTGCATGGTGGACTTGCCTCGCAGTCGAATCTCCAAGGCCAGGTAGGCCAGCAAATCTCCAGATGCGGCTTGCAGGTAGTGCATGCGAGCCAATAGCGTGCGCAACGTGTTGATGCCCGTGGTGCGCAATACAAAGGTGCTCAGTGAATCGGCTGGGTTTCCTGGATGGTCGATCCGTACATGAAAACGCCCAAACGGCTTGCATCCTCCCTGCTGAGCAAGCTCACAAAGATCTGGTCCAGCACAGGTCAGTTGCTTGATGCCAGCGTCAGTGACACGTTTGCAGCTCTGGCCATCACCAACACAAACTGGCCGTGCTGTGGCTCGGTCAAACAAGGTGTAGTTGGCACGCAGGTTCAATGCTGGATCGTTGAAGAGTAGCCGCACGGGAATGCGGCGCAGCTTGGTGCCAATCGCGCGAATTGTCGGCTTGGCTTCTTTGCCCGCGCTGTTATCCGATGCTTGGTCCAGAACACAGCTATGGTTGGCTGCAGTGCTTTTGACCTTCACACGCTGCGAGAGCTTTTCTCGCAAGCTGGGCTTAGTCGATTGCAAGGATTGCTGCGGGTCCTCTGGCTGGCCTTCGCTATGTGGCTGGTGCTGCTGCTCGTGCTTCTCAAAGTGCTCGGCAAATTCTGGAGGTACCTCTTTGAGCTCAGTCACCTCTACGCCTGTAGTGATCTGCGCACGGTCCAACTCTTCTTTGCGCAAGATGCCATCTAGAGGGTGCAGCACCCAGCCCTGGCGGCTTTGCATCTGCGTAGTGATGGTGAATTCATCGTCTTTCTCTGGCAAGCGCATGCCGTTGCGCTCAACCACTTTGCCAATCGAAATCCGCCCAACTACGGGCGGGGTCATCATCAGTCCTTTAATCATTTCTTACTCCATTCGTAAATGCAAAAGCCCCGTCTGCCTGGTGTGGCGGACGGGGCTGCTGTGTTGCTGTGCTCTGCTGAGCAGCATGTGTCTGTTGTGCGTTCTTGACTTGCGTTATGTCTCACTATTCGTGAACTTGTTTGCGCTGCAGTGGCCATCACGGCTGTGCATGCAGCAAGAATCGCCGGGAGCCTGGTTTGGCTCCCATGTAGGCCTTGGCAAGTGCTGGATGCTCTTTCTGGAACAGGGCTGCGTTAAAGACCTGGCTATCCTTGCTCTTCTTCCAACTGACCGAGCCAGCGGCAAACCGCGCAAGGCTTGCATTGCCCATGCGCTGCTGGATCTGGTGCTTGAGAAGCGCCTCTTCTGTTTCGCCCTCACTCATCTGCAGACGTACCTGCTGGAGCTGGATAAAGGCACTGGTGGCGGCCTCGTCTTCCGACAGGTCCAGCTCATCTCCCATGTCTTGCGCATAGAGGCATCGCAGCGCAGTTGCAGCGCTTTCTGAGGCATCCGCAGGAGGTTCCTGCTCCGCCTTGACCCACTCCCAGAATTGCTGCTCCAGGGCAATCAGTTGGGAGATCATGGTTTCGTCGCGTTCGATGCGGTGGATCTGCAACTCCTGCCCACAGATAAGGACGGCGACATCGGCCGCACGCTTGCCGGTGACTGCCAGCTGGTGCATGACCTGAAGTTGGATGTACTCAGGAACACCATCCTTCCAGAGCTTGGCACCATTGATACCTGCGGTTTTGCATTCGAGGATCTGTACGTCGAGGGCACCCACGACTTCTCTGTCGATGTTGGCCAGCATCCAGGGGACTTCGGGGTGCCCAAGAACCGCATTGATACGGCGTACGCGGTTGCCGGTGCGCTTGGTGTAATGCGCAGCAACGATGGGTTCGAGCAAAGTGCCCCAGTACATGGGGCTGATCTCATCATTAGGATCGACTGCTGGCAAGAGCTCTCCCTTGCCTGTTTTGTGCATCCACAACTCTAGCTGAGACTGGTAGGGGTTCAAACCCACCGCAGCGGCTGCATCGGAGCTACCAATGCCTTGGCGGCGAACATCCAGCCAGGTCTCGCGGGCCATGCCTTTGGTGGAGACCAAACGCAATGCGGGACGCTGGCGGGGTAAAGAGTGGGCAGCATCGGTGGCTGCCGTTGTTGAAACGAGAGTTGGCATAAAGCCTCCTACAAGGTTGCACCCTCCCCCACAAAGCACAAAGCCCCTACCGCGATGGCAAGGGCTTTGGCTGGGTGGAATGTGGCGAGAAGGAAAGGTGGGTGGAATTGATAAAAGAACAGGATTGGAATGAATTACTGCTTGTCGAGTGACAAACCTTGCGGCCTACGAGATAGACACTTATGAGCCGGATCCCAACTACGCGACGAGCTGGAGAGCATGCTCCAAAGCCCGCTGCTTGAGTACTGCGCCTTGGCCGAACCAGGCACTGTCCAAGCGATTGTCTTGGCTGCGGGCTTGCTTCTCATGATCGACGAATTCGGTCACGGCGCTCAAAAGACCCCAAGCGGTGTCCTTGGCCGCTTGCAGCTCTGCACCGCGTCCATGACCTTCGAACAAGGTTTGCACTTTCTTCAAAGCTCGCTCGTTGGCCAGGCCAGAAGCACCTGAGCCACCACCCTGCCCTTGTTGATCGGTTTGACAGATCACTTTGAGGAAGTAGTTCATAGCCTCATGGGTCTTGACCTTGCGTTCCGCCAGCGTCTTCATGCGGTACATGAAACTGTCCCATTGGCCAACTGCAATACCCAGTTGCCGTTTGACAGCTTGGGCATCGAAGCTGGTGGAATGTGGGACCTTGATGGATCCTGCATTAGCCCCTTGGAGAGCCATCGCCAGGGTGTTGTTGCACACCACGCGAACTGTCGTGGGGATCGCCATGGTGGCCAGAGTTCCGTCGCATGACGTTGCCAGCAGCAGGTAGCTGTGCACAACATCGTTGCCTTTGAGGCACGCAGATTTACCAGTTCGAGCCAACGCCCAAAAGCGCCGGCCAGCCTTGAGAACACCTGCTGTTTCAAGTTCAAACCCGGCAACCTCGGAAAGATCGCGGTAGAACTCCAGCACCTCTTGGGGCTGCACTACCTTGTATCGCTGGCTGACCACAGACAGGGCAGCATGGTTGTCGCTGCGGTAGAGTACTTTTTGCTCGGGGAATTCCAAGGCTTCGCCGTAGAGAGCGTCGGCATCGCCCGTAGCCATGTAGCGCACGGGAGTTTCTTGAATTTTCCACTGCATGCTTGCCGCTTGCGCCCAGACATCAATGGATTGCTTCTTGGGTAGCGCGTGGCCCAGTTGGTGCCACGGGGTTTGGCCGGTGTAGGCCATGGTTTCGACAAGATGGGACATAGTAAATATCTCCTTAAATCAAGCTTGAAAGGAATGGCCGCAGTTCTGACATTCGTGGTTGTCGAGATAGGTCTGGTCGATCTGCTCGCCAATACGGCCTCCGACTTCGTGGCCAACGGTGCCGCCTAAAACGCCACCGATGATGGCCCCGAGCAAGGAGCCGAGAACACTGCCGACGGGGCCAGCAGCTAGACCAACGCTCGCACCAGTAGTTGCGCCTTGCATGGCTCCTGCGATACCGGTGGCAGTTCCTGTAGCTGAGCCAACTCGCTGACCCACCTGTTTGGCGACACCCTTGGCACGAACATTCAGAGAATGGCAATGGGGACACTGGATAGACATAAATGCTCCTGACGTAAAAAAGCGCCCCTGGCACGAAGCCAAGGGCGATGGTTGAAGAGAGAAATCAATGCGGAACGAGTCGCTACGAAGCAAACAGCTCCTGCATCACGTCAGGGATATATGATTGAAAAGATTTGGAATCGAAGAAATGGCTGGCAGCTCCAGGCTGGATGCGGAAGCTCACCAGAGACCGCTTTGTGGCACTTGATGCTTGACAATTGAGTCCTGGAGAACGTGATCGAGGGCTGCGGTTCTTTGTCGCCTGCTCTCGCCCACATAGCTTGGGGTTGGCGGAAATCAACTTACTTGACGCGCAGCCCCGGTACTTCACGTAGCACCGCAAAACAGGCGTAATGCGCCCCGCTTAAGTCGTTAGCCTGCCGCATCTGCTTCCTCAGGCTGCGGACTACGCGCTAGATGGATTGTCTTAAAGGACTCTCCTAGAAAGCTGAATTTCTTCGAGAACAAAGATGCCACTCGGGTGTCAGCGGTGGCGAAGAAGATTTGCCGACCCGAGTTCACCGCCAAGTCGCGCAGGTAGTCAAGGAACGATAGAGCGTTGAGGTCGTCGATGTGCGCGATGGGATCGTCGATGAGCAACATAGGTGGGGCTGCCCCGGCCGTGCGATTCCTGGCAAGGAAGATTGACAAAGCAAACGCGGCTCGCTGCCCAGTGCTGACCTCATCTAGCGTGCGGGAATTATGACCATCCGCAGTCCGCAGAAGAACATTCGGGCTTCCGACGTACTCGTATTCTCGCGGCGAGTGGATACGCGAGAATACTTCATTGATTTGACCGCCGATGGTATCAAGCGCCTCCTGGGTGGCGTTCTCCAGGGAGGCGTTCTCAATTAGGTCGTCCAATACCTTGCCGGCATCTTGTAGCGCCTCCTCCTCGCTGCGATGCTTTCCTAGGCTGAGATTCACCTCCTGAATCTTCTTCATCAGATCACGCTGCTCCGTCGATTTCGCCGAATCCCTATGCGACGCTTCGTCAGCATGCTTAAAGGCGGAGGTCACGGCTGCAATGCGCGCCTGAACCTCGACCAGCGGAATATCGTCTTCGACAGTAACGTAGGAACGAAGCTCGGCAGCATTGCTAGTAGCGGCAAGGAATTCGTCATGCAGCGCAACAAGCGATGCGAAGGTGCCGCTGCGCTCGACGCGAGTGACCCAACCGTCAACGTCGACAGATCGAGCAAAGCCTCGCATGACCTCAACAAGGCCTCCCATGTTGCTTCGGCACTCACCCAGAGTTTTTCGCGTCTCTTCCACCGCGTCCGACTGACGCCGCCTTTCGCCCGAGACAATGTCGGCGGTGAGACTGCCGGACTCGGGCTCGAATAGCCCAGCAATTCGACCCCAAACCAAATCCGCCTCGTTGCTGGAGAAGCCCGCGCTGCGCAGATCCTGTCCCTCCTTTATGACGCGCTGCAGCTCCAACTGCGCTTGATTTGCCAGCTCACGTAGTCTGACTAGTTCTTCCAGAACCTCCTTGGGCGTGGTCGCCCTCAGTTGCAATTGCGCTGCAAGCTTCTGACAGAGCTCAACGGCGCTAGCCCAACGCCGCGCTTCGTTCGCCTCGTCTCCCGCCAGAAGCAACGACTCCGCAAGTGCCTCGACCTCCCGCGTCGTCTCAGGCCCCGAGGTGAGTTCCTCGATGAGATGCTTCAATGTGCCGCTCGCATGCACCGTACGGCAGACTGGGCACCTGTCCGGATTCTCCAAAGACTTGAGCGCTTCATTCGCCGCGTCCTTTAGCTTCGCGGCCGCAGTAGCGCGAGCAGCAGCGGCCCGTCCATGAAGGTCAAGGGCTTGCTGAGCGCGGGTAAGCCTCGCGTGGGCGGTAGTGGCTGCTTCGCCCGAAGCCTGCACGGCATGTTGCAGTTGGAGGGAGGTGTACTGCGGCGGCACCTCGGGCAGGCCGCCGGCGATTAATCCTCCAAGGCGTGTGGCCAGTTGCTCTGAGACCTCGCGAGCCGACTTGTAACGACGACGAGCGTCCTGAAACCCCGCAGACTCATACGCAATCCATCGGTCCAGGTTTTTGACGTTGGCCTCAAGCTCCTCCATCTTCGAAACAAGTTGTTTCTCTTGCTCGAGGGTTCCAACAAGCTGCGTGTCGACAGGCTTTGCGTTGCTAACTGTGGCCTGCAGATGCGCCATGCGATGATCGACATCCTTGATGGTTCGGGCTGCGCCGCCGAGGGAGACCAGCGCTTGCATGTGCGTCAGCGCGGCCAGAAGCTCTTGACCCTCCTTCGGCATGGGAACACCGGCTTCAGTTGGCCTCATCCAACCGAGGCCTGCAAGCGCGGCGCGATATGCCTCCGTCAGCGTTTTAGCCATGGACGGCTTGTCTTGTAGTTCCTTCAGACGCCGCTCGAAAACGGTCAACTCCACCTGCAGCCCATCGACTCGGCGCTGAGCTCTGTCCCAAGCCTTATCTACATCTGCTCTAATCTTCTGCAAGTAGTCAAACGTCGTAGCAGCTGAAGAGCCCACCAACAACCGGCTCAACTCGGTCTTAATGTCATCGGGCTTAAGATTGCCGGACAAGCGATACGCGGCATCGGTATCGAGAAAATTGTAGAGCGAGAAGCTGTCAACGATGTCTGCAATGCTTTGTTCCTTGCGGTTGTACCAAGCAAGATTTCGAGCCTTGATGCGAGGGCCATCCCCGGTGGATGAAAGCTCGAGCGTGCTGCCACCTGCGCTCGGCCGCAGTTTCCCTTTGAGACGCACTGGCCCCACGGCTGTGCTTCTGCGGTTGTTTCCGCAGTAGAAGTATTCGACTGCCTCGAGCAGGGATGTTTTCCCGCTTCCATTAGCGCCAACTAACAGCGTGACGTCGCCGAATTCATAGGTTTTTCCGTTGTGTATCGGACGGAACGAAGCGATGCTCAGGCTGAGTAGCTTCGCAGTCGCCAACGGCGTGTCGGCTGCGTTTATTTCGTTCACGCGCTGCTTAGCGTTCGCAGCCGAACCTACTTCGCGCTGAGCAATCTTCTCCACCACCGTGGTGCGAGGAGTAGGCGCGTCGAGCAGTAGCTCAAGCCCAGCAGCTGACAGGCGTTTCCGCCAGTCCGTCAGCACGTCGTACGTGCTTCCGAGCTCAGTTGCCTCGAACAGCTTCGGCCCTCCCAGCAGGGACTCGAGGTCGTCCTGTAAGACGACACGCTTGCGCGCGTAGTCTTTGTCAGCCTCGATTGCGGCTTTCGCCTGAGCAAATTGAGGACTTGCCTTCGAGTTCGGGCCGGCGACGATGTAAAGGTACTTGTTCCATCGAAGATCGCCTGGCGTGTCGAAGAAATCGTCAGCAAGGATGCGTTCTTGAAAGTCGCGCAGGTGTAGCGAGCGCGCCACCACATCATCAGCGAAATCAACGTAGGCAACCGCGTAGGTCTGGTCACCGAGTTTCTTCTCGCCGCGCACAACGGAATCGTCGACGTCGTGAAGCCCGACGAGTAGATGAGACAGCGCTTCACGCGCAGCTTGCATTTCAGCCATTTCACTGTCCTCCGGTGATGGAGGCCATGCTGCTTCCATCGTATGTAATGTCAGTCTGCTGCTTGATGTCGGCGAACTTCGTGACGCCCGCGACCGTGCGATAGCAGATGGCCACGCGCTCCTTGTGGTCCTTGTTTTCTTTTCGCAGGAGCTCGAAAGCGTTCTCGCCAATCCTCTTGACCATATCCATCGGCGGGTTGTCACCGAGGTAAGCCACTAGTGCCGGACGCAAGCCGGCCTTGATGACATTGGTGTTTGGAGAGTCGGGAGACCACGCTATCGCGGCTCCGCCACCGGCAAGGTCCTTGATTTGCGGAGGCAACGTCTCTGTCTGAAGGATGTGTGCCAAGGTCGCAACGCGGGTGATACGTCTATTACGCTCTTCGGAGGCTGGAATGTCGCGGTCGAGTTGAAGGGTGGCGCGGGCTACGACTTCAGACTCTGGGATGCGGCACACGTCCAGGTTATTCACGCGATGCCACTGGTCCCTCATGCTGTAAGGACCGCATGAAAGCGAGATGGCCCGCTCGATGTGTAGCCGGTTCGCGATGTCCTGTAGGCTTTGAAACGCTGCGTTCACTTCCGGGCTGGTATTGATGACGTCGCCCCATCCGGTCTCCGGAGAGTTCGCACAGGCCAGCCATGCGCCAGCTCCGTCGTCCCAGGCGAAACGCGTATCTAGCTGCGGTCCGATGAGCACATCGTGTACAGCTGGGCCATCCTGCATGACTTTGGGAACCGTCAGCGCAAAAACGGCCTCGTCGTAGTGGAAGTGCAAGACGTGGCGCCGCTTTTCATGCCAAGTGTAATACAGGCCATTGGCCTCATTGCTAGCAACCTCGTCATCTTTCACTGAGCAGCGACGCTCTGGTATATACCAAGCTGAACCGCTCTCGTTTTTCCAGGCATTCGCATGGACAGGTGAGTCGTGTTGAATGACGTTGTGAGCCCAGTTCAAGCACACGATGTCGCAGTCGGTAGCGACTGGACTGCGCCGGAAGACCTCATTTCGGTATCGGCGGTAGTCGGTGTGCTTGGGCTTCGGGTTCAACTGGATGTGGATGAGGATGGTTCTGTCCGATAACTTCTTATTGGCATTAAGGTCTTCGCCTAGATTCAGTGCGTCGGAACAAATGATGGTCGAAAGCTTGATATACCCGTCTTTGCCCTGGAACCGGTAGATGGCGCGGCCACAGCGCAGTTGCTTGTTCTCAAAGCCGTGGTCATCCCGAGATGGCGCGGTCTTGAATTGGAACAGGACGACCCGCTTGAGCGTCTGTTCCGCATCACGAGTGACAAAGCAATACGCGACCGGGTCAAAGTAGTTGCCCTGCACCGCCGGCGCGGGGTCCTCCTCGTAGATTACGTCGCAATGTCCAGCGCAGTCCGCTTTAAACGTCGCGAGCCTTTCGGGAGTCATGCTTTCGCATCCCAGCACCCAAAGTGCGCCGTCTACGGGGAACGGCCCACCCTTCGCTGCCTTCGCCAGCGAGCTCACCGGGAGAAAGTATTCCGGCGTCACCACTAGCTGGTCACCTCGCTCTGCAGCCATCGCGAGAAAGGCGTCAGCCCTAGCGGCTGCGACGGCCAAGTCGAGGTGACCAATTCGGAGGGGGTCTGCGTAAATAGGACCCGACGGCTGGAGTAGAAGTGCGCGGTAGCTTTGATGCGTGGCTTGGAGCGCAGCCAAGTCGGGCATCTCCAGACCCCGCAAGGCAAGTACATCTTCCACATCACTGATGAATACAGGCAAAGCCATTTCCCTTCCACAGACGGTGAATACCCTTTTGAGCAATATAGTAGCAATTTGTTGCTTACTTGTTGATGGTATCAGTATCGTCTCGACGCCACCTCTGGCAGCAATGCTTCGGAAATGTTGCCGCGCGGTTCAACTTCAACGATGAACGACAGATTCAGATTCGCTCCATGAGCGTATCGATGGACCGCAACCGCTGCGCAGCCGAAATAGGCTGATTGCCGTCAGTCAACTCAGAAGTACCCATGACTGCTGATACTCAGAACAGTCATTGATCCGAGGCTTCTGCAGAAATCTTCCCATGGACAAAACAGTCCAATGTCTGCCTAGAATGGGTTTGTCGATTCACAGCCGCGATCTAAGCCAAGATAGCATTAGGTGATGAACCAGCACTACTACGACACATTGTTCTCAGCAGCCCGCGAAAAAGGCTTGACGATCTCAGCAGCAGCGGACGAAGCAGCGATGGCATTTCTTGACGGAAAGCCGATGGGTCAGGGCAAGAAAAAGTGGAGTGGTAGAGATCGACACACAGCCCTCTGGAGCTCCGAGTTCCTGAAGGCTCTACCCGCTGATGTTTGGAGCCAAGAGCCCATTCGCTTAGCTTTAACGCAATACTTAGCGCAAGATCGAGTTGCATGTCCCGAGCTTGTGGCGCGGGTTGCCGCCATCGCTCCCGATGTGCTGATGTGGGCTACCCGCCATTCTGACCTCGTGATGCGACAGGATTCTCCGCGTTGGTTGGAGATCAGCAAGCTGGATGCGGATCAGCATGAGGCGCTCGCTGAACTGACGCGCGTGTTTCTCATATTCCGCGAAGCTCACCAGGTACGGCTTGATGAAGTGGCGCGTCTACGCAACCCCTTGCGTGAGCTCGCTCCTGTAGATTTGCTGATCTATGCCAGCCTTTTCGCCTTTGAGCACCAAATACCAAATTTGCTTGATGGTCGGTCGCGACCAAATTTGCCCGATGTTCAAGAGGCATGGGATGCCATTGACGATATATTGGCCTGGAGCCTCGCCAACTGCGATGAGTCGGACCTGCAATTGAGCGAAACATCAATCGCTTCATCATTGAGGCAGCATCTGATTCCATTTCTATTCCCGTCTGCGGAAAGGCCACGACACGATTGTTATCAGGCATTTCTTGCATTGCTTGGCGCACAGGTCGAACTGAACGCATTTGTGCATAGATCTGCTGACGCCTTCAGCTACGACGACTCTATTCGGTTTGAACGATGTGGAGATCACCTTGAGATAGTCGAAGTGGATGCCGATGCCATAGCGGCGTGGCGTCGAGATGGCAAGAAGTTCGACCTTTTACACCAGTACTGGTTGTACCGGGGCATGGATGCCCTCCTGAACGCTCCTGATCTGCTAGCCCGTGTAAGCCCTGCAAACCTTGAAGCCAATCTTCAGGCTCTGGCCAAGGCGATGGGCACATGGCTTCGCTTGCAAGAAGTCTATGGCATGGCCGAGCAGGTCCGAACAGACACTGACTCATCTGCAATAGTCTTTCATGTTCTGATGGCCATCGAACTGATGACAGCCTTTTTCATTGAAGACTACCTCCGGCCATATCAGCAGTCCCTTTCTGAGACCGGAAATTCTTTTCTCGCGATGGGGCGGCTGGCATTTGGTGGTTTGCTTCAGCCAGACATGCAAAATCGCTTCCCACTCACATGGTCGGATAGAGCGGCCAAAGTTGAGCGTATTAAGCCTTGGACGGCTACGGCAAAGCATCCGAGTGGCTCCTCACGAGCTGCCGAGACAGTCTTGGACTTCATGACATGTGACTGGGCTGCGATGGCGAAGCAGTTGCGCGCCGGTGAGGTGGCATTGCGGCCCCGCTGGCAAGAGCGACCTTTTTTCAAGATGGGACGACTCTCGCTTCAGTTGCCATGGATGATGGCTGTACAAAATAACTCTGCGGCTGTAATCAATAACCTACGGCGGTTGGGCGCTCGGCGAAATGAAACCAAAGAAGAGACACGTCGAATTGAAGAGCGGCTCGGAGCACTGTTTCGAAAACGCGGGTTTCAGGTGCTTATTGGGTATCAGGTTGCAGAGGATGCCAATGCGGGAGAAATTGATTTAATTTGTGCTCGAGACGGTCATGTACTCATCTTGGAACTCAAATCAACCTACCAACGCCGCTCTGTAAAGGAGGCTTGGGCGCATCGAACTTCTACGCTTCGAAAGGCTGGGCTGCAGTTGAGCAGAAAAGTGCCTGTTGTCCAGCGGGCACTTGGGCGAGACATGGAATTAATGAATGCGCTCGGTCTTAAGAACGGCCAGCCCACGGTCACAGCTTGGATCGTTGATACCTCAATCGAATGGGATCACCAACTTTTCCGAGGTTTCCTCAAGATATCTCTGGAAGAGGTACTGATTGCGCTGCGAGATGACAGGATGCTGCTAAATCACCCGCATGGGCTATTTGCCGGCCATGCCGACCGTGCTCACCCGCCTGATGATTATGCGAAACCCTACAAAGATGACACTCTATATCCGGATGGCTTTTCTGCTGCGCGACTTGTTGAGGTAATTAAGACGGCTGCCGTATGGGAAGGTAGCCTTTGAAGATGTATTGTGCACAGCTGAGTCGGTCCGACTGAGTCAAAGACGCCTGATCCTTATGCATGTGGAGACGACAGCTTTGTAGCTGATCACCGCCGTTCGAGCTTTGCCAGGCGTTGGCCACAATCACTTGTGAACTCAACCTTGTAGGCTGAAGTCTGGTTCAGGCTGGTTGCAGTCTTCCATGTCAGATGAAGCAATGACCGCGTTCGCAAAGACCAGACATTGGTCGGCGAACCGGTCAGACGTGTGATGAAAATTTTGGAGCAGCAGTTTCAACGACTGCTTCCCGAACTTTGAACTGGCGATCTAGACCAATTACGTAAGTTCGCTCTTGGCCAACGCAGCAATTCATCCACAGGCAAGAATCCAACAAAAAAGCAAGAAGGGGCATGGCACGTCGGTGCTTCTTGATTGTTGCCAGATCTACTGGCTATTCCGACATCAAGCTGCTCTACGCGACCGCAGGACCAACGCAGACACGTCCACCACCATCAACGACAGCAGCGGCTTCTCCCACAGCTCGCCAAACAAGCTGCGCATGCGTTGCCACGAGTTCAACGACGCCATTGTAAACAATTGCAAGCATTGCTGTGTTCTCACGAAGCATTGTAGTTTTTCAGCATCTTGAAGGTTGACTTGCCATATTTGTTTCCATACGATGAATTGAAATTTCCTCTGATGCAGATCAATATTTCAGTAAATTAATCGAACGAACTATGAGAATCCTGTTGAAAAATTCTCCGCGTTACCGCTTTGCAAGCCCATTGATGCGAGGGTTGCTGGCAGCAGGATTGCTTAGTGCGAGCACTGCCTGGGCCGGTACTTGGAATATCAACTATACGCCTCAGCAGACACCGAATTCTTCTTTTTATACGTCTCCACCTTCAGCTTCCTCACTTACACCTGTGATGGCGTTCAGTCCGCCTACAGGCATGAAACTTGGCGTTTATTTCTCTTGCAATGGTGGTGCCTTTACGCCTGACCCAGCAGCAGGGGTTTATCAACAGGTTAATAACCCAAGCGGTGGATTCATCGCATTCGATAATTTAGGGGCTAGTCCATCGGCGGTCGCGATCAATGTCACACCGGATACTGTTGGGGGCGTGGCTAATTGCGAGCTTGAAGCTTTCCCTACATATTATGATGTAGTGACGGGCGACTCAGCGCAGGTAGAGGACGTGCCTCACGCTGGATATGTGAGTAATGCACAAGGTTATGATCAGAGTGGAGATCCTTCTGCACCAAGCTATTATGCGTGGGTGTCGGAGATGCTCGTTTTTCACTCGGAGCCGATCATATCAATTCCAAGCATTGAGTCCGGCCCCATTAGTGACTCGGGGTCTGTTACCAGCAACTTATTCATCAATTCGAAGACTACCACGGCTACTGTTACGTTCGAGTTGACTAATGCGCAGGCCACAGACAGCACCATCACTTTCATGGTGACAGAAGTTCCTCAATCTTATTTGGGTGGCAGTTATGACCCTGTATCTGAGGGCTATTTACCCGCTTATGGGAATTCCACACCAATTACGGTTACTATCCCCGCCAATCAAACTAGTATCGTTGTGACTTTGCCCGCCATCTTGCCAGGATCGCAAGTCATTATTAACCCCACCACCTATCCGGGAGCCATCGATGGCACACCTGTTTTGGATCAGTTGACGCCCTTGGTATTTAGAATGATGGGTAACCATGGCGATCCCGAGCCATTGGTTTATGTAAAAGGTATTCCTGGTTCAGACCCTGCAGCTCAAGTCGTCCCAACTAACCAGATTAGCTTCAGTGTGAAGTTGAATGTGCCACCACCGCCGAATGTTAGCCTAAGTTGCCTCCCATCCGAGATTTTGGACTCAGACAACCAGTCCGCGACCTGCACCATTTCATCCGATGTGGCCGCAGGCACTGCTGGTCTTCGGGTCAACTTGAATCTGCCGCAATCCAATCCACGATACTCCACCGATTGCCCTAACCCGATCATCATTGCTTCGGGCGCAACCGCAGCAAGCTGCAAAATAACTGCCACGTCCAATATGGTCGCAGGCGACGGCAATGTGACAGCAGCGCTTTCTCTGGCGGCCCCTACCAATGCGAACGAATATGTAGTCACAGGGTCTGCCGCCCAGGTGCTGGTCAAGGATGACGATGTCGTCACGCCACCAGACCCATCTGTTACGCCTCAGCCTGTGCCGACCCTTGGGGGTTGGGCATTGGGACTTTTGAGTGCCTTGTTGTTCGGATTCGCATCCATTCGACGCTCTGCTTTTGGCGTTCGGGAGTGACCATCAAGCCTGAGATACTCTCGGGCTCTCAATTTTTCTGATTCAGCTTATGTTTTCCTCGCTATTGCACGCCAAAACGCTATTGTCCAACTGTCTTTTGGTGCCGGTGGAGCACATTGGCGATGACGCCAATGTGGGCGATCTTCGGGATGTCGACAGTTTGATGTTCGAAGGAATTGTGATTGAAATCGAGAATGCCACTGGGATGCCGGTGGATGTGATGGATTTGCTGCAGCTGAGAACAGTTCGAGACGTAGCGAAGCTATTGGATGGTCAGCCGTTGAACATGGCTGATTGATAGCGACAAATACACGCTGATGGATCCTTCCGATATCTGCAATGAGTTGTACCACTTAGCACGTACCCAGCCTGGTATTTCGTCTTTGCATCGTCTCAGTGATCGCAGAGTCTGGATTGTGCAGCATCCCTCAGATGCCCATCACATTCTGAAGGCAAATGCGGACAACTGGCCCAAGCATATGGCGTGGATGCGTCAAACGCTGGGGCCGTCGCGCATGTCGGAGAATCATGGCGCCTGGGTGTTTCGCAGGCAGCTTACACAAACTCATTTCAACCGCTATGACGTTGTCAAAACGGTTCGTGCATCGCGCCAAGCCTTTTCGGAGGCTTTACCACAACTGATTGCACAAACGGCAACCGCTCCGCTCTCAGACCATTTGCTGCGGGAGATGACACTGCGGATTTTTCTGGATGTGTTTTTTGATGTGGATTTGCGCGAGACAAATATCAATTCAGAGCATCTGTTTCGATTGTTGGAGATGAGTTCTCAGTATGCTTTTATTCCTCCTGGTGACCTGACGGGGGATGAGCGGCGGCACCACGTAAGCCAATTGAACGCCGCCAAAGCACGGGTAATGCAAGATATGAGCGTATTCAGGCAACCCGAATATGCCAATAAGCCTGTCATTCGAGAGATGCTGGCGGCCGAGTCGGTCACCCGTGGTCAGCCTGATCGTTTTGTTTTGGAGCAGGAGCTGATCACCTTGCTGGCGGCAGGTTCGGAGACTAGTGCAAGTACCTTTGGGTGGGTTTGTTACTTGTTGGCTCAGCATCCTGACGTGCAGAAAATGCTACGTGATTGTGAGGACTCCTCGCCAATGCTCGATGACTTCCTGAGTGAAACGTTGCGGCTGTTTCCCGCCAACCCGATATTGAGCCGTCATGCTGTGTCCCATGATGTTTTCAGTGCTGGCGCGGTTCAGCCTGGCGACGTTGCCTTGGTTTCCTTGGTGGGACTTCAAATGCATGGTGTACGCCGCGACAAACCGTGGCAGCTTGAAATGGCGGCGTCTCGCGAGTTGCATAATCGAGCGGAAAGTGGTTTGGGTACGGCCTTTGGCGTGGGTGAACGGGTTTGTGGCGGACGTCTGTTTGCAATGACGGAGATGCGCACGCTGCTTCATGCGTTGCTCGGCCGAACTGAAGTTCACCCAACGGCCCACGAACCACTCGACCAGCCACTGGATATGCAGTGGTGTTCTCTCATGGTGCGACGTGGTGGTCACCGTGTACGCATTCAGCCTCTTATGTCTCACTGATGAATTCACGATTGCAACCGCTATCCCCTGAGCAACACTTGGGCATGGGCCTGCGTACTGACAAAGACTGGACGTTTTGTCAGACCTTGGATGCGGCGCCCATAGCCTTGACAGAGTTCGCGAACATGGTCGGCAGCCAGCCCATTGTTTTTTCAATCGGGCCAATGCCCCAGCCGCTTGCCATATTCGGAATGCAGCCAGGCAAGAATGATTTCCTAGACTTGCAGCATCAATGGCCTGTGCACTATACGGTTCCTAACGTACTTCTGCATCACCCTTTTTCGATTGCGCAAGATCAAGACAATCCAAAGAGAGCCGTGATGTGTGTGGATACGACGGCTTCCCGCTTCGTGCCATTGGAGGAGGATGAGTCGGCTTTACCCTTGTTCACGTTCGATGGCCGTCCGACGCCCATGCTATCGGGAATCACGCAACAGCTGGGGGCGCATTGGAGCGCCTTGCAAGAAGCCATTGCATTCGGCCAAGCCTTGAACAAGGCGGGTTTGCTGGAAGACGTGTGCGGGAACGTCCGCCTGTCAGATGGTTCAACTCACACAACCCGGACCTTTCGCCGCGTGAATGCCTCGGCGTTCCGTGCTTTGCCGGAAGCTGAGCTGACTCGCTGGTTCCGCCAGGGTTGGACTGATGCCATTGCTTTGCATCTGGCCAGTTTGAATCGCTGGATGCAGTTGTTTGAAAGGCACCAACGCTCAAACCTAGTGATGTCGCCAAAGGCGCATGATGGTGAGTAACTCATCCTATTCAAAGATCAGTTGCCTCGCGGAAGCGTTGGAGTATGCGGCTAGCAGTTCGGCAGGGCTGCGTATTTTTGATGCTCGCGGCAACCTGACAGCGAAAATCAGTTATCAAGATTTGTATCAGGCTGCGCGGATGCGGGCGACGCAATTGCAAGGGTTAACAAGGAAATGGCCCCAGCCTGCAGTGATTGGATTGATTGCCCAAACCAGCTTATCCTTCATCACTGATTTTTTCGCTTGCCAATTGGTGGGGCTTCTGCCGTGCCCATTGCCTCCCCCCCCGGTTGCTTTGGGGTTGGAAGCATATGTGCGGCGCACCAGGCAATTGCTGGCTGCTGTTCAAGCGAGGATGCTGCTGTTCGACTCCATCCATGCGCCTTTGCTGGATTGGTTTGAGCGTTTTGCACGCTCAGATGATCCAAATTTGCAACTGATCAGGAGTACATCGTTGCCCGTACCCGACGAGTCGTTGACGTCGCAGCCTCTGAAGGGTGATGCCGCTGCCTACATACAGTTGTCATCGGGCACCACTCATGAGCCCAAGGGCATTCAAATCTCTCAGCACGCCGTATGTCACAACCTCAAGGCGATTTTGCATGAAGGGCTGCAAATCAAGTCTTGTGACCGGGCTTTTTCGTGGCTGCCACTCCACCACGACATGGGGCTAGTGGGGTTTCTATTGGCTCCTTTAATGGGTGCCGTACCGCTGGATTTGCTGCCTCCTCAGGCCTTTGCACGTCGTCCGCAAATATGGCCGAACTTGATGGCGAAATTGGGCAGTACGGTGTGCTTTGCCCCTAGCTTTGCCTGGGGCCTTGCGGCCGACAGAACCTCTCTGGAGGAAGCGCAGCAGTTGCGTTTGAACTTGCGTATTGCAGGTGTTGGTGGCGACATGGTGCGTGCTCACGACCTGAATCGATTTACCAAGCGCTTTGAAGCTAGCGGATTTGCTCCCCAGAGCTTTCATCCCTGCTATGGTTTGGCTGAAGCCACATTGGCTGTCAGCATGGGATCATCGAATCCCGACGCCTTGGATCGACTCAGCAGTGGTAAGCCCCTGACGAATTGGGAGATCCGCATCGTGGATGATGCCGGAGCGTCCCTTCCTGCGCTGAAGTCGGGACACATCCACATTCGTGGACCTGCGTTGATGACAGGGTATTGGCAGGAGGGCCTGCTATCTCGTTTGTCGCCTCAAGCGTGGTTTCGAACGGAAGATTTGGGGTATCTCACTCCATCAGGAGAATTGGTTGTGACTGGACGCATGCAATCACTCTTGCTGGTTCGTGGTCGCAACGTCCATGCGGAAGCTATTGAGTCAGCTATCTGCGAAGATCTTCAGCTACCCCATGGGACAGTGATGGCCTTCCAAGAAGAAAGACCTTTTTCGGCTGGGATTGTCATTGCGGTGGAGTGTGGGTCAAAGGATCAGGCACTGCGACAACAATGGACTGAGGCTGTAAGGAAAATAGTCTTTGAAACGTGTCAGGACGCTGCTGAAATTCTGCTTGTGTCCCCTCGAACTGTGAAGCTAACGACATCTGGAAAGATTGCGCGACAGATGACGTTAGAACGATTAAGCGACCAACGCCAATGAAAGATTCTGTTCAATCTTCGATCGCATTGAATGCGGCAGGTGCTCGGCTTGATCTCTTGCAGCCCAATGAAGTCCCTTCAGACTGGTCTTGGTTACGCCCGGAGACTTTGGCCAGCTTGAATATGGCATTTCCCTTGTCCGCGGCGGATCAGATCCCAAAGTTGCTGACACAATCCGGCATTCAATTTTGGGGCATCAATGTAGATGGGCGATTGCGCGCCCTGTATCTATGCAGTAATCATTTACAGCATCAGGTTACACGCATTGCATTTATAGCACTACCGCACGCCCGCGGCCTGAAGCTCCTCACTCAAACTTTCGGGCAACTGGCGGACAGGCTATTGTCTGCTAGTTCTCCAAAATTGTCTGTTTACTTGCTTGGCTGTGAAGTGAGGAGATTGTGGCCCTTGCTTCGGGTTAACAGGCATTTTTTTTTGGAAGGTCGGTTACGTCAAGTTTGGCATCCTGCACTACAACGCAACGAGGACGTGTTCGTTCTGTCTGCGCTAGGATGTGGCTCGAAACCGCCATATGGTTCGCTATGGCTAAATGCGAGCGCTAAAGCAAGTCGTCGATTTTTCAGTAGTTGGACGGTGGATCAGTCAATCACCAATTTACCTGAAAGACCAGCTCGAGGGAGTACTCTTGTCGACGCATCTGGATATCAGTTGCGGACATTAACGGCTAAAGATGCCAATGAAACGCTGGTGCATTGGCTTAATTCCCCCCGGTTGATAAGCAGCATGAATCTGCCGCGATTCAATTACAGCTTGGCGAGTGTGCGTGCTCTGCTGGCCAGTTTTGACCGTCAATACAATCAATTCATTGGAGTGTACAGGCACGGAAGTGATCAGCTCATTGGCTTTTATACGGTGTTGGTGGACGAGCGTGCCCGACATGCTCAGTTGGCGTTATGCGTTTACCCTGTCGATGTACCAGCAGTACGCATTATGGTTGACACAATTACGCCATTAACCGATAGTTTTTTTGAGCGTTTTGCCATTCAGAAAATCACTGGCAATGTTCTTGTCACCAATAGACGAATGCTTCTCAGCTTATCGTACAACTTCACCTTTTTGCTTGAGGCTGTGCTCCGCCAAGAATGTGAAGGCGACCATAGTCGCATCGATGTAGCGGTGTTCTCGACGTTTCGAGACCATGATCTTCGTCCTAAAACAGGTCATTTCATGTTGTCAAAGGGGGATGAAAGCCCATAGTCAGATAGACAAACTCCGTCTATCTGTGGCGATTCAACTGCTCAAAACGCACCAATGCCTGGTCTTTGGGCTACCGACCTATTGAAATGTCGTCATGAGCGGCAGCAATCGCTGCGAAACTGAAGCGGTATTGAGCAAATGGCACCCCCATCGATCATTTGCTGGATTTGCGCAGTAATGGAGGCGCTAGTTGCGACCAAGAGGCGGTCACCGTGTGATGCCGCTCGTGTTAATAGGCACCCATATACTCGCGTTTGCCGATCGCGACACCGTTGTGGCGCAAGATGTCATAGGCAGTAGTCACATGGAAGAAGAACTGCGGCAGACCGTAGTGGAATAGATATGTACTCGCGGTCAGTTTCTTTTCCTTGGGCGTGCCGGGGCGCAGTACGATTTCACGGTTTTCGCGGAGATCAAATTGCTCGGGCTTGAAAGTTTCCAGATGGGCCAGCGCCTTGGCGATCAACGCTTGAAGGTCGGCCCGTGTCGGGCCAAGATGGCACTTCTGCACCAGCGAGGCGGGAGTCGATGCCCTTGGAGAAATCCGAGGCGATCTGCACCTGACGTATCAGTGGAAACATATCGGGAAACAGCCGCGCCTGCAGCAACGCATTTGGATCGAGATTGTTAATTTCCATGCAACCCTGAGCCGGCATTTCCATCTAACTTTGATCCACCCTCTTTGCAAGCCTGGAAGGCTTACGTTGTGGATAAGTTCTTGGTTCTCTCCTTCTTGGATTGTGCCGGCAGCGCCGAGCTGTTCTTGAAGCGGAAGCTGTCGTTGCCAGTCTCCAGAATATGGCAATGGTGCGTGAGCCGGTCCAGCAGCGCTGTGGTCATCTTCGCATCACCGAACACGGTGGCCCATTCGCTTAAGCTTAGGTTGGTCGTGATCACAACACTGGTTCGTTCGTAGAGCTTGGACAGAAGGTGGAACAGCAAGGCCCCACCAGACGCGCTGAATGGCAGGTAGCCCAGTTCGTCGAGGATGAGCAGATCGGCGTACATGAGCCGCGTGGCGATCTGCCCCGACTTGCCTTGCGCCTTCTCGACCTCCAGTGCATTGACCAGTTCGACCGTGGAGAAGAATCGCACCCGGCGATGGTGATGCTCGATGGCTTGTACGCCGAGCGCCGTGGCCAAGTGGGTCTTGTCTGTGTATTGACCCAGCAGTTTCTGCACAGTCGAGCGGCTAATGCGCAAGCTGGGGCTACGCGGGGTGATGCGAGGCAAGGTCGTGCGCACCACCATCGGGGATGCCAAAGTGCCATGCCCGATGGACCGCGTCAACCGCCAGTTCCGAGCCGAGCGTCCGAACCAGTTATGGGTCAGCGACTTCACCTACGTTTCGACCTGGCAGGGCTGGTTGTACGTGGCCTTTGTCATCGACGTGTTTGCCAGGCGCATCGTGGGCTGGCGGGTGAGCAGTTCAATGCGCACGGACTTCGTGCTCGATGCACTGGAGCAAGCCCTCTATGCCCGGCAGCCTGAGCGCGATGGAAGCCTGATATGCCACAGCGACCGCGGGTCGCAATACGTCAGCATTCGGTACTCCGAACGACTGGCTGAAGCGGGCATAGAGCCTTCCGTGGGCAGCAAGGGCGACAGCTATGACAACGCCTTGGCCGAGACCATCAACGGCCTCTACAAGGCCGAGTTAATCCATCGCCGCGCGCCATGGAAAACAAAGGAAGCCGTGGAGTTCGCCACGCTCGAATGGGTGTCATGGTTTAACCACCATCGCCTGCTCGAACCCATTGGATACATCCCACCTGCGGAAGCTGAGGCAAACTACTACCGGCACCTAGCCAATCAGAACACTGCTGTGGTGGTCTGACTTAAACCAAACAGCCTCCTCGAAACCCGGGGCGATTCAATTAGCACGCTTCCATGCATTCCGATAAGCGGCCCTTCCTTCGTCTGGCCATTTCCTGACTACGTACCTACTGCGAGTACTTCAAGGAGTTGTGAATGAACGGTTGCGGTTCCCACAGCAGCCATCAGCTCGCAATGCGTGAAAGACTGCATTCGCTGCATACCAGCCGCACACTTCGAAAATCAGACAGTATTACTCCCCCTCACATCGCAAGGCTAACCTTTAAGCCTGTCGAGCTAAAGGAACAATTTCCACACCCAACCGCAGTTGATCAAGGTAGTCAGCCCATAGCTGAACCATCTCAAATCGCTTCGTTAAATACTTTGTCCGGTTGTAACTACGTCCATTGGCATCCTTCACCATATGTGCCAGATTCGCCTCAATCGCGAGCGGATCTAGATCGAGCTGATCAACAAGCATCGTGCGAGCACTTGCCCGGAAACCATGCCAACTCTGTTCAGTCCCGAATCCAAGGCCATATAGAGCACTTCGCACAGAGTTATCAGACATTGGTCGCTCATGGTCACGCTGCCCAGGGAAAACATAAGAGCTTCGACCTGTCAGCTTCTGCAGATCTCTCAGCAGCTCGACTGCTTGCGTCGGCATAGGTACCACATGCGGTTCTCCGTTGGCCTTTTCCTCAACTGTTCGCTTCATCTTGGCACTTGGAATCGTCCATGTAGCTGCATCCAAGTCCAGTTCAACCCATTCCATCATGCGCAAGTTTCCGGGGCGCTGATAGAGCATTGGCGCCAACAACAGCGCTGTACGGACAATCGGACCACCCTTGTAGGCATACATAGCCCGAAGTAATTCACCGAAACGCTGCGGCTCAACAATTGCAGGGAAGTTCTTGCCACGATAAGGTAACAATCGACTTTTCAAGCCTTCGGTGATGTCCCGTTGATCATTTCCAGCAGTTGGAAGCCAGTAACGCCATATTTGACGAACAAGCATCAGACCTCGATCCGCCGTTTCGATAGCACCCCGTTCTTCTACTTTCTTCAGAACAGACAGGAGCTCCATTGGCTCAATGCTTTCCATTTGTCGATCACCGATCCATGGAAATAAATCTCGTTCAAGCTGGCGTTTTGTTCGTTCTGCGTGGCTAGCACTCCACGTCCCTACTTGCTTGGCGTGCCACTCCAATGCCACAACCTTGAACACGCTTCCGTCGACTGCCAAGCCCTTGAGCTTTTCCATCTTTCGAGCCTGAACAGGATCGACACCTTCCGACTTCTTCAATTTGGCAATATCACGCGCCTTGCGAGCCGCCGTCAGGGAAACCGTCGGATAGCTGCCCAATGCAAGCTGCTTTTCCTTATTTTGGATTCGGTACTTATAGAACCACCGCTTGGAGCCATTCGGACTTACCTGCAAGTAAAGCCCTCCGGAGTCAGCAAATCTCGCTTGTTTGCGATCAGCGGGGCAAGTGGCGTTTCGGCATTGCACATCGGTCAACATGTGGTGTGAACTCAATTAGCTAGGGGGGTACAACGCCCACCTGATACACACCCCACGGGGGTACAAGTGATACGCCAGAAGGCCCATGTAGCAAGGTCTAGCGTCAATCAGGGGGTACATATTGGCTAAAGTATATGCAAAAATAGGAATGCACCCCCACCCGTACCCCCATCACCCTCTGGCTGCCAGCGAACGACAATGAACCATCTCGAACTATAACCCATTGATTTCACAAAGAAAAAAGGCGCTCACTGAACTTCAGTGAACGCCTTTGAACGTTATGGTGGTGGAGCTGGCGGGAATTGAACCGCCGTCCGATCCTTGTCGCATGCGGGGTTCAGCCCATTCGGTGCGAATTCGGTGCGAATTTAGAAAAGTCTGCAGACACCATCAGACACCCCGCACGCAGATTGCGGAGGGGGTGAGAGCTAGTGACACGCGTTCTTTCCCCCTGTCCCTTTTACAGCCAGCCCTGCCACCGCTGCAGGCTTCTCTGGCGATCCTATCCCCCCTCCTCCTTCCGCTTCAGTTTCATCTAGAACCGTTACAGCTGTTAGCTTCCTTTCAGATATACTGTATGCATGCACAGTACTTTTCAGCCCAACACACCGATCCTGGTGTCCGCGGCCCCGCTCTCAATCCTGCGGGCCGAGGGGTCTGTGCGCGCTGGCTTCCCGTCGCCTGCAGAAGACTTTGCCGTCACCCGGCTGGACATAGGCGCCCTGCTCGTGAAGCACCCGCAGGCCACCTACCTGCTGCGCGTGGCTGGGCCGTCCATGCGCGAGTTCGGCATTGATGATGGCGACCTGGTGGCGGTCGACCGGGCGCTGCAGGCCCGCCATGGGTGCATAGTCGTGGCCGTCATCGAAGGCGAGTTCACGGTCAAGAAGCTGTTCAAGGCCGCAGGCATGGTCAAGCTGAAAGCCGGCAACCCCACCTACCCTGACATCACGCCCAAGGAAGGCCAGAGCCTGGAGATCTGGGGCGTGGTCACCAGCTGCATCAAGATCTTCGCGTGAGGCAGCCATGTATGCGCTCATCGACGGCAACAACTTCTATGTGAGCTGTGAGCGGGTATTCCGGCCGAGCCTGCAGGGACTGCCGGTGGTGGTGCTCAGCAACAACGACGGCTGTGCCATCGCCCGATCGGATGAGGCCAAAGCCTTGGGCGTCAAGATGGGCCAGCCCTTCTTCCAGCTGCAGCACCTAGTCGAGCTCAAGGGGTTGGTCTGCCTGTCGGCCAACTTCGAGCTGTACGGCGACATGAGCGACCGCATGATGACGCTGGCTGCCGGCCTGGGGCCTCGACAGGAGATCTACTCCATCGACGAATCCTTCATCGGCGACCTGGCCGGTGTGCGCGACCTGACCCGCCGGGCATGGTCAGTGCGTGCACGCATCCTGCAATGGGTTGGCATACCCTGCTGCGTCGGCCTGGCCCCTACCAAGACCCTGGCCAAGCTCTGCAACCATGTGGCCAAAGATTCAGAGCGCAAGCCCGGCAGCTACCCGGCTGAGCTGGCCCGGGTCTGCAACTGGCAGGAGATGCCGCCCGCCATGCGCGAGGATGTGCTGCGCCGGACCATGGCCGGCGATGTCTGGGGGATCGGCCGGCGGATCGCTGTGCAGCTGGCAGAGCGCGGCATTGTCACCGCCCTCGATGTCTCCCGCATGCCCGGCCCAATGGTGCGCAGCAACTGGGGTGTCGTGCTCGAGCGCACCGTCCGCGAGCTGCAGGGCATCAGCTGCATACCGATGGAACTGGCGCCGCCGCCCAAGAAGCAGATTGCGTGCACGCGCAGCTTTGGCCATGGCATCAATGAGCTCGAGCCCCTGCTCGAAGCCGTCAGCGAGTTCGCCACGCGAGCGGCTGAGAAGCTGCGCAAGCAGGATCTGCGCGCCGGCGCCCTGCACGTCTTCGCCCATACCTCACCCTTCCGGCCAGGGCCCAGGTTCTACGGACAGACCACCACCCAACTCGTCCCCCCCACCTCCGACACAAAAGCCCTGGTGCGCGCCGCGCTGGGCGGCATGCACTCCATCTACCAGCCGGGCTTTCGCCTGGCCAAAGCCGGCGTGATGCTGATGGATCTTGCCGAAAGCCGCCATGAGCAGCACGACCTGCTCGCCGCCGCAGACGTTGGCCGGGATCAAAGCCGCCTCATGGAGGCCATGGATCGGGTGAACGGCCGCTTCGGCAAAGGCACGGTGCACGTTGCCAGCACAGGCTTTGCCTCGCAAGACGAAGCCGGATGGCGCATGCGTCAGGAGCGGCGCACGCCCCGCTACACCACCAACATTGACGAAATTCCCATTGCAAGGTGTTGATATGCAGAACCAGCAGTTTGATTTCTGGACATGCCCACCTGATAAGCTCCCGCCTCAGGAGCAGCAGGTGGTGCGCATAAAGCTACGGCAGGTCACGCCACCGCCACCCATGACGCCCGCTGAAATGCAGCTCCTCTATAGGAGCTTAGAGCAAGATATTCCCTACTGAACCTGAGCGGATAGCACATGATTATTACTTCAATAAAAATCCTAACATACTACTCAATTCAGCACTTGCAGACTGCAGAGTATTTTACCAAAAGAGCTGCCAGGCTTGAAAGAAGAACCAATAAAGATTTTTTCAATAGCAACCTAAATAGCCTGATACAGGGGTATTCAGCATCAACGCTATTGACCACTGTTGCATTTCTTGAAGCTCTTGCAAATGAAATCTTTGCTGATGCCCATTTACCAGATGGTGGTAATCTAAGAAAGCTTTCAGAAAGCGAAAGACAAGCAATTTGCCAAATTGGAGATAAGCAAACTTTCGATAAAATGAAACCCCTTTGCAAATATAATTCAATTTTGCAAGCAGTCAACAAAAATAGGATATCACTGGGATCAAATCCAGGACAAGATATGTCTACAGTTATTAAACTGAGAAATGAACTTGTTCACTATAAAGCAGAGTTATTTGATTCTGGCACCACCGTAAGGTCAGGCACATTCGAACAGAGAAAACTACTTGATAAAATTAAAGGAAGATTCGAACCTATCCCGGGAACAAATCTGAATTCAAGTGGTTGGATTAGTGCCGGCTGCTCTGAGTGGGCAGTAAAGTCAGCAGTAGCATATACCGATAGATTTTTTGTAGAGTTGGGTATAGATCCAATTTACGAGCACGTTCGACCTAAGATAACAAAAAAATTCAAATAGGTCAGTTATAAATAAAAAAATTGGATAAAAAAACCCACGCTTTTGAGTTGAAGCGTGGGTAGCGAGTAAAGCAACCGCAGGTTTTTTTGCTTGGCCGTACGTTATTGTGCCAACTCGTCGGCCAAACGGAAACCGAGCAGCAGCCACATCTTTTCGATGGCGTTGGCTCGGGCAATGTCGCGGCCGGTCTGGGCGTTGAAGTTTTCCGGGCTGACGCACGCCGACTCGCCTGTAACGGTGAAGCCGTTTTTCAGCTGCAGGACACAGAAGGTCATTCGCAGAGTGGCGCCGAGGTGCCAGCCGTGCAACCCGAAAACATGCACAGCATTGTCGTGCTGGATCGCATCACTGGCGACGAAATAGTGCTCGCTGACAATCTCGGCCTGAATGTCTTCCTTGGTCACGCGCGGCGCGGTCAGGCCCTTGGCTTGAATCTCGCGCTCCTGCGCATCAGCGCCAGCATCGACCACTGGGAGCTTGATGGTGTCCACTTTCTGGCAGCCGCCGCAGTTTGCTTTGCTGAAGCCGGCGCTGCTCAAGATGCCATCGACTGGCGCTGCAGTTGGTGGAGCCTCCAGGGCATCCAGCATCGTCTTGACGTGCTTGCCCGCCAGGGCTGGGTCACTAAGCGGCAGATCGCCCATGCGCCCGACCATTGCCAGCTCAAGCTCCTGCCGGTGCGTTCGCGGGCTCGGCCAGGACACCGAAGCGACCGCCTGGGTCGTCTCGTTCGTCACGGCCGTGGCCTGCTCCTTGAGCTTGCGCAGAATCTCGTCGCCCATGCTGGCGATGGGGACCAGCAGCAGCCCCACACCCAGCACCACAAAGGCGCCCAGGTCGATGGCTTTGGCAGCCGCGCCGAACAGGCGCCAGCCAAAGAAGAACATGAATGCGATCAGCGCCAAGGCGGCAGCGATCTGCCAATGCTTTTTCAGGAAGGTCATATTCTCTCCAAATGATCCGGCAGCCGGCCGGTGCGGGCCGGATGGCTTAAACCGGGAAATAGCCGCTCTCAAATGCTTTGGCGGGTGAAAACGATTGGTGGCCGTCTGCGTGAACCACGAAGTAGCCGCCCGCCTGGGGGCGGTTCTTCATGGCCCAGGGCTCATTGACCCAGAAGGGCGCATAGCGCCCATCGGCCGGCGTGATGAAGGCTTCGCCGCGCGGCACGCCCTCCAGGGGCTCGCGGCTGTAGGTGACGGTTTTGATCTTGAGCGCCCGCACTGTGGCGCGGGACGTGTAGAGGGGCAGTGGGCGTTGTGCGGCCATGCCCTATTCCTTCACTGGGGCGAAGCTGGGCCAGGCGTCGTGGGCGGTGACGACATCACTTGCGTGGCCTGCAGCCTTTGCTGCCATGTCGCCATACGCTGCGCGGCAGTCTTCAAATACGACTCCGAGGGCAGTGGCGTACTCAAGGACGGCGGCGGGGGGAGCAGCGGCAAGTCGGCGGGCGGCATCGGCGTTTTGGTCGCGCAGGCCGTCATTGACGCGGCGCAGGCCATCAAGCTCCAGGCGCTGCAGCGCCTCACGTTTGAGGGATGCATTCAGGGCTCCTTGGTATTTTGCGGCCGCGCTGGCGCTGGCCCTGGCTACGCGCTTGTCGGCCGCGCTGCGCTCGCTGGTAATCTGCTCGCGGAACTGACCCGCCTGCAGGCGCTCGTCGGCCAGGTCAGCACCCAAGCGGGCCTCCTGGAAGAACCAGACCAGCAGGCCTGCCAAGATGGCGACGGCGCCATGGGTGATGGTTGCGAGGCTCACCCCGCCACCCCCGCCACCTTTTCGGCGCAACGGTCCAGCGGCACATTGCCCAACCGGTGATCCACCCATCCAACCATGAAGCTGGCATTGGAGGCACTCTTGGCAAGCTGGGAGTAGTGGGCGGCCTGGTAGCCATCGAGCAGCTTGATCGTCAGCTCGCAGGCCTTCACCCGGCCCCGGCGCTTTTCCAGCGCGGCATAGGCGGCCAGCGTGCGGGCGCCAATGTCACCGTCGGTGGCCACCATGGTGAAGTCCCGGCCACCACGGCTCAGGTCGTTGAGGGACTGCTGCAGCCAGCGCGCGGCGCGGCCTGGCCCGGCGTTCACCCCGATGTCGGTCAGCTTGGTGCCCACTGCAGGCGAAAGCGCCAGCACCTGGTCAAACTTTGGCCCCTTGATGTACGACTCGGCGTAGATGTCGATGGCCTTCTCCACCGGCATGCTCACCATCGGGCCGGTATAGCCGCTGTCGCGCGCCACTGCCACGGTGATGCCGTGGTTCGTCTCGCCGCCGGCGTCGTTGGGGTCGTTGACGTAGCCGCCCTCCTTGTAGAGCACACTCCCCACTACGGCGATGACAAGTGCGGCAAGGCTGCTCCAGATCTTGCCCGGCCCGCTCACAGGTCACCCCGCACAGTTTCTTCGGCCAGCTTGCCCAGGGCGCGGCGCGCAAGGTCACGCCGGTAGTCGCGGCGCCACTTCCATACCAAGTAGCCTGCCTGCAGGACGATAAAGAAGATGGAAGCCACAACCAGCCAGTCAGAAAGAGGCAGGCCGCCGTAGCGAGCTGCACCCCCTGCCACTGCTCCTGGCGTCGCGTGGTAGGCCGCTGTGGCAATGTCCTGGCGCTGTTCAGCACTTAGGTGCCGGTTGACACCTATGGCGGCGAGAAGGACGACGAGCGCTTTTTTCATGGGCCCATGATCCCGGGCCCAGCCTCTTGCGTCTAACCCTACGCGGGGGAGGATCAGATGGCGGACGCCTGCAGAGCAGAGCTAGCCCCCGATCCAGATCTTTAGGCTCACAGTCTGCCAAGCCACCCCATCAAAAACTCGCAGATTCCGTTGAACCCACGCGCTGCCATTCCACACTTTGACACTGGAAACTACCATCCAGTCTGAGGGGAATTCCTCCCCAAAAACCAGCTTCCCGCTCCCATCCGCTGGGGCAGTAAAGACGAGTTTTCCATCGAAGACAGCCACCTCTACCCCCTATAAGCTGGAAGAATCTACGGATTTAGGACGGCTTCACTGCGATCACGGGGCCGCCAGCGGTGCATTTGTGCCCTCCCGCCAGGTCAATGGCTGTAACTTGGTAGGCCACTCCAACTTCCAGACCGGTTGCGTGGTAGTAACCCAGCGCGTCGGAAAAGCCTTCCCAGGCCTTGTAGCCATCAGCCAGGCGCAGCGCCCAAACGCGGGCGCTGGCCATGGGCACCTCGGGCGCACTGGGGCTGGTCTTGAGCATGACGCGGTCATTTATTACGCCCCTCGTGTCGCCGACCTGCCGATAGTCCTGGACTAGGTTTGCGTGCACTGGCGTTGGGGCAAGACGGGTGAATTTGGAAGGAGCACGCCCCTGAATGAACCCCGGGAGTGGCTGAGGCGCTGTAGGAGTGGTCAAAAGAGCCATCAGCTTCTCCACGGACCCGTGATATCGATAAGGTAGCGACCATTCACCGTCGAGTTGGCATTACCAGTGGACACCGCAAGCAAGCGCCTTCCTGCCATGGATCCGGATCCGCTCAAAATATCACCGTCAGTCAAAATACTAGTTACACCAGACTGTGGAATAAATTGAATCCCGGGTATCACCATTCGAGGTGGTGCAGTAGCGTCGCCACTCTCCAATGCGAATATGCCGCTCGTCTTGATTTGCCCATCAACTCGACTCGGCGCAGCCCCCATGAAAGAGTCTCCACCAGAATAAGTAGCTCTCGTCCCTGTGAACGGCCGCACATCAATCATCACAGAGGACCCAAGACCCGTAATAGAGCGAGGGCTAAAAATCGCCCCAGTCCCCAGTGTGGAGAGAGCACTCGCATCAAACGCGCCAACTGCAAAGCTAGTGTTCGTCGCCGAACCAGCGGAACTAAGCACAGCGCCCCATGCATCACCGGACGTAGACAGCGAAATAGGATCACCAAAACCACGCGCGGGCGCTGCCATGACATCCCCAGTTGATGCACCCACATAGGGGGCAATACCATGCATGAAAAATTTGGAATCTCCAGCCATTTTCCAACGCACAGCAGTAGAGCCCGCCGTCATTGATTTGTGCCAATATCCACCACCTGACACTTGTCCTGCAGTTGGGAATGCACCTGTGCCGGTATCTACGTCCGTCATCGATTCATAGCCCACCACACGAGCCACCAGCGCAGCAGTATCGTCAATGCGCAAAAACATGCGGTTGCCGGTGAGATCCGAACTCCGGAACACGCTCACATTGGTTTTGGAGAAAACCTCCTCCCAGCCGCCCACCGGCGCATAGCGAACAGTGATGCTGCCAGCAATCGGGCCATTGGCTGCGGTGGTCGCAACTGTGATGCGGTCGCTGGCCGTAGTAAGCACACGTTCTTCGCCATTGAAGCCGGGCGTGGAGGCGCCTGCGAGCAGAACCACGCTGTGCTCTTCGAAGCTCTGGTCACTGGGCAGAATGATGGTGGCAATGCCATTCAAGGCCGTAGCCGAGACGGCAGAGGTCGGAGCGAAGCCGTTAAGCAAAAAAGCTCGCAGGGCGCCGATTAACGAGCCCGCAACACCATTGATGACCGGCGCGCCACGCATGCCGCTATGAGCCCACTTGACAGGAATATTTGCCATATGAATCCTAAACCCTTAATAGCACGACTCTCGTCAAGCCGTGATTTGAATCCACACATCGCCAAATTTTGGGGCGGCAGGTTCAGTGGCTGATAACGTCACCTTGCCTACCCCGGAGCCCGCGATCATTTGAGAAAATGAGCCCGCCCCCGTCCCCACGGCAATGGCTTCTTTATCAGTCACCAGGTACGGCTCTCCAGCAGCAAGTCCACCCACGGATGCAGCAGCCTCTATCTGTGCACGCGAGCCGCGCTTCATCTTGATGGCCGTCATCAGAATGTCCCGCCATCAACGACACCCACCGCCAGGGTCACGAATGCATTCCCTGGATCCTTGGTCCACGCCAGGCTGGCGTTCATGCGCAGAATGCCGTCAGTGCCGTCAGTCCCCCAGATAAATCCGGCAGTGCCGCCCGCGACGACTGCTACCTTTTCATCGGCGGAGCCGGGAGGAATGTTCAGGGCCGTCTTGAAGGCATCAAAGGTGATCTTCTTTTCTTTCTGCCCGGATGCTTCGCTCGCGTCATGGATCAGCAGCAAATCATCAGCGCCTGAGATCGCAGGCAGCGTGGCGAGATCGTCAAGGGCCGGCACCACCGGCAACTTGGTGGCCTCATCAAGCGCTACATGGAGTGTTCCCCGATCCGTGGTGACCAGCGGCTCACCTGCGAGCATTCCTGAAGTCGGAAGATTGGCCTTGAGGCCGCGTTTGAGTTGAATACGTGGCATGTGGCCTCCTAATTAAACGTTCCGCCGTCGATGATCTGCACACCCAGATTGGCGCGAGCGCTTTGCTTGGCTTCTTCGGTGTCTAGTTCCGCTAACCGGTTCGACACCAAGAAAGCGCCGTCAGCGTTCCCAATAGGTCCTGGCGGGCCAGGTGGGCCTGGCGGGCCTTGCTCCCCGGGCGCGATCAGCACTTCGGTAAGCTCGATCTCGCTCACGACCACCTGGCTGTCCTCTGGCATTACCAGAATCTCGCCGGGCTGCAGGTCCACGATGACGGAGGTATCGCAGTTCATCGCGTGCCCTCTGGGCTCAGGTTCCAGGAGATTTCCGCCACGCGCGACACATCGCCATTGGGGTGCAGGATCTCCAACTGACCCACCGCCGAGCACCAGGCCACTGGAGGGTTTTGCCCATAGGGGAGCCCCGCCGTGGTCGCGGCATCCAGCAAGAAGACCACGCGCCCCTCCCCACTGCTGAGGTCAATGCGGCCGTTTTCCGTGCTCAGCTCCAGCAGTACATCGGGGGCGAGCACATCGTCACGCAGCTGCATGCGGGCCGCGCAGCCCGTGAGGTCCACCGGCGTCAGGTCAGTCTTGGGGACGGGCCGGCCGTTCTGGGCATTGACCAACTCTCCATTGACGAGGCGCGTGGGGTAAGGTGCCGTGCACCACTGGAAGCCACGCCGGAACGTGGCCCCTTGGTAGATGGTGTAGCAGAGGTGAGCGGGCGCTGTCATGCATAGCAGTGTCAAGCCCCCGGCCCAGAACGTCGAACCCTATACGGGGTAAGCGGTTAGAAGCTCTGCACGGAGGTGCTCATGTTGTTGCTCACCCCTGCGCCGATACCGTTCAAGCTGGCAGCCACTGAGTCGCCAGCCATCTTGGCGTTGGCCAGGAAGGTCTGCACGCGCATCTGGTTGGTCTCCAGCTTAAAGCGGGCATTGGCTTCGGACACCCGGGTCTTTAGCTCGGCATCGGTGATGGACAGGCGGAGCAGCGGATCGATAGCAGCGCTCTGCGCCTGATACAGGGCCACCAAGGTGCGCGCTGCCTCGTTCTTGAGCCCGGACATCGAGGTAGATAGCTGGGCGGCCAACTGCGGCCCCAGCGCAATGGCCTTGACATACTCGCCCACGGCAGCAATGGCCTTCGTGTACATGTCCGACACGGCGCCGACGGCAAAGCGGACGTTCTCCACCTCTGTCTCAAAGCTCTTGATGGAAATGTCGCGGCTTTGCTCGGCCAGCTTGTCTCGGCTGTCTTGGCGGATCAGCGCCGTATCGTGCAGCATCGCGCCAGGCGGCAGCGGCCAGCCGGCGCGGGCATAGCGCTCGGTGGTGCTAGCCATGTCACGGTCGGCTTGGCGCAGGATACGCGCCCGGCCGCGCTCCCACAATGCGGCCTCCACATTGGAGTTGATGCCCGTGCCGCCCTGCGTGATGGCGCGCCGGCACCAAGCCAGTGCCTCGGCCAGAATGGACAAATCAGGGAAGGCTTCGCCCAGCATCGAGCGGAACGCCGTATCAATCTGGGCTGAGATCTCAGAATTCTTGGCATCAAAGTACGCCATCGCTGCCGTTGGGTCGTCAAAACTCAGGTTGTTTGGCGGGTCGACCAGTTCAAAATTCTGCACAACAGAGGGCTGCTGCACCACGGGCGCAGTCCCCGCTTGTGCCATGGCTTCCTGCCCAAAGCCGATTGACTGGGCGTGCCAACCCATGGCGTTGTCCCATTTGGCGTTGATGACCTGAGTGGTTTGCAGGGCCGGGCCCGTGATGCCGGGCGGAATGGTGACGATAGGCATGGCTTAGATCCTCCGGTTTGACTCGTTGACGACGAAGCGAATGGCATCCACCTCAAACGCATCGCCGTTGCTGTTGTAGAAAGTGGGCGTGGCGTAGGCGCTGCGCAGCCCGCGACCCAGGTCAAAGCGCACCTCGCGCATGCTGGCCCCGTGCCCACGGGCTGGATAGGTGTAGCTGGCGGGCCGGCCGTTGAGCAAGGATTCGATCTGCAGCCGCATGGAGCCCGCCGCCGCGCCCAGGTAGCAGTAGCTCAGGATCTTCACCTGCGGACTGCCGAAGTCCAGTTGGCCCATGCCGAACACGGCCTCGATGGGCTCGCCCGCATCGTCATCACCATCCAGCAGGAACAGGCCTTCCTCACTGGCCCCATAGTGCTTACCGCCAATGGTGGCAAAGCTGTTGTAGGGGTAGCGCTCGTAGCGGGTGGTCCCGCCCGGGTTGCCGCCGGTCATGTTGAGGGCGAACACCTCACCCAGGCCCGACAGAATCGAGATCTTCCCGCTCAGCACAGCGCGCATGGGCACCACCGGCAAAGTGACCTCGCCCATGGCCGTCATGTCGCCGCTGAGCATCCCGCGCATCACCACCGTCTGCAGGGTGGCCTCTGCATACGGAGACACGGATCCAGACAGCACCGCGCGCATGGGCTTGGTCTGCAGGGTCACCAAGCCCTGCAACGAGATCTTGCCGCCCAGCATCAGCCGCCCAAAGGTGCCCGGCAGCTCGCCGTAGGGCCAGTTGCGGCCGTAAAGGGTTGGCGCTGGCAGGGGCAGCTTGAGCCGGCCGATCTCCCGGTCCGACGCTGCGAGATTGACAGGAGGGATAGTCAGGACCAGCTGACCCACGGCGCCCACCAGCGCATTGGCATACGGCTGCACCGGCGGCAGGGTGAGGCTCAGCAATGCGAACGATGGCGCGGCCAGCTTGCCAAACGACATGGCGGGCTTGGCCTGGCCCAGCACCAAGCGCAGGACCCGGCCCTTGTCGAAGGCGGCGTTGGCCGGGGGCAAGGTCAACTTGATCTCACCTGTCACTGGGCTCGTGTCTGGGGGAGACAGCTGCGTGAGCACAGGGTTGAAGATCTCATCATCCCCGGCATACAGCGCGGCCTGCAGCCACAGTGGCTCGGTGCTGCCGGTGGTACTGCTGGTGTAGACCAGCTCGTCATCGAGGAAATAGCTCACCACGCCATCGACGCGCTCGATCTTGAACACGGTGGCATCGGTGTAGGGGCGCGAACCAGTCTTTGCCTTGCCCAGCTCCATCACCTTGGCAAGGCCCTTGGCCAGGTAGAAGCCGTAAGCGGTGGTGAGGCCCGTGTACTGGACCGGGTCCTCGTAGCCATTGAGGCCCACCACGGCGCCGATGAGGCTGGCCCGGCCCTGGAAGGTGGCCGAAGCATCGCCAGTCACGAACATCAGCGAGCGCGCCCCGTTCTCCCAGCCCAGGGCGTAGTCCCAGCCCGGCGCGCGGGCAGCGACCCCCTTCTGCCCCGGGTCAGCCGGAAGGTGAACCAGCACCTTCTCCTCCCAGCAGGCATAGGTCATCTCAATCTCGCTCACCAGGGTGACGGTGCCGGTCTTCTTGTCGGGCACAAAGATGGCCGAGACCTGACCGGTGGCCGCATTGGTCACATACTTGTAGCGCCCGGGCACATTCTTGGATACGGGGCGCATGCCGCACACCATGGTGTCGACAAAGATATCTCGAGCTGGCCGGGCCGGGCGGTATTCCTGGCCCTGCTCGCCCGGGACGTAGACTTTTTCCTTGATCAGTGAATTGGCCACCGCTTGCTCCTATGCGCTGGGCGCTGGGAATCGAGAGTCAGAAATCCAGGTAGCCCCTGGTGTGGCATTGGCCGCGAAGTTGGCAGCGCGCAGCTGGGTGATGCTGGCAAAGTCGCGCAGGTAGGACACGCCCAATTGTTTTACCGGCGCGGGCGCATCCACCGAGAGCACGGCGCGCTGCTTCCAAGTCGCTCCCAGGTCCGTGGACTGCATGAGCGTGTAGCCCTGGCCATATGCCGCCACCGCGCCGCCCGATTCCACGAGGACGGGCTCAGCCCTGAATACGGGCAGCGCCAGGGTCCGGGCATCAATGGCAAAGGGAATGCCGACATGCCAGCCTGGCCAGCCGGTGCTGGGCTGGTACTGCAGGTCATAGCCATCGGTGGTGAAAAGGCACACGGCCGCGTTGTCCCGGTAGTCAGCCTGGCCGGGCGGGCGCAGCACAAACAGCGCGCCACCCGCGATGGGCACGCAGCCGCCATTGGCGAACGCCGCGGCATTCTCCGCGCCGCTGTCCCAGTCGTCTGCGTCTTCGGAACGGAAGTCCTGCAGCACCGCCGTCTGCACGACGGTGCGCTCCTCGTGATCGATCCGGGCCAGCTTGACCTTGGCATGCACCCGGTAGCCGGTGGGCAGGCTGGCATCCACCTCGATGTAGGGCACAGAGACAATGGCCACGGCATAGCGCTTGGAGACGGGCGCCACGTTCACATGCACCCAGTTGACCGCCGTATTGAAGGCGATGGCGGCAGGGACAGAGTCGGCCGGCAGCGCCAAAGCGGTATCGCTGAATTCGGCCATCACCGGGAGCGCAGCGGCGCGCACCCAGTTCATGCCTGAGTCATCAGAGAACTGAAAATCCACCCCGGGGCAGGCGGCCACATTGATCGGGTGCGGCATCCCTGCCTGGCTGTATTCGGGCCGCAGGTATTTACCCAGTGCAAAGCGCTGCTCGGGCGCCGTGGACCAGGCCTCAAACAGCAGCGGCAGCTGCCAGGCAATCGTCAGGGTGTTGCCATAGCCTCGGGAGATCCCGTCATCCACGATGTAGACAAACTGGTACTGGCCGTCCAGGAACTGCACGGCGCCCAGGCCCATGTAGCGCCACCCCACCACGCCCTGGCGCACCAAGGTGGGCCCGGTGGCGAAGATGGCCGCGTTATAAGAACGGAGCGCAGAGACGTAGGGCACAGAGGCGTAGGTCTCGTAGACCTGCTCAAAGGTGCGGCCGTTGCGCGTCTTGTGCACGGACACGCCCGCCACGATGGATGGCATGCCGTTAAAGTCTGGCATGGTGCCCCGGTAGACCACCCGGATCATGGCGCCCAGCCCCGCACCGTAGTAGAACATCTGCCTGATGTCGGTGTTCACATAGTCCGCCGAGTTGCCAAAGACGCCGCGATCGAGGAATACGCCTATGGCTGTGGCGCTGCCCACAACATGGATCGAGCCATCACCCACCGCCCCGGCGCTGTAGTAGCCGTCCTCTGCCTGGTCTTGCGCCGGATCGACATACAGACGGCCGCCTACCTTGGACGAGCGGCTGCCATCGAGGTTGGCATGGCGCAGGGCAGGAGCGCCCAGGGTGTCCAGAAACCTGGCCTGTCGCTCGCCCTGCAGGCTGCGGGGCATGCCTCGGTGGTGGGGGAACTTGCTGTAGTCCATCAAGGCACTTCGCGTGCGCCCGCGAACTCCGTCCAGAAATCGGGCATGTTGAGCGAGCCGATGCCGTCTACCTTCAAATTGCTGAGCTTGACGGTCGTGGCGCCCTCCTCCACCGAATACATGATCAGCTTGAGGTTGGTGTCTGAGAAGTAGATGGGCCCGTAGGCGCTGAGAATCACATCGTCTTCACGCCCAATCTCCTCACCGACGCCTGCGACAATGCGCATCTCGACCGGGTCGAAGGTGTACCAGATTTGTTTGCCCACGGCATCGTCCACGGTGGCAATGCCAGCAAAGGTGGCTCCTGCTGTAATCGCGCCGCCGACACCGGGTTGGTTCATCAGGAACACATCCAACCCGCCCATGCGCACGGTGATCACATTGGGGCTATCCCCTCCTGTGCTGACGGCCGCTAAGCGCAGCGCTACCGAGAACGGCCCCGTGAACATGGCTGGCGGGAGCGACAAGATGGCGTCCCTTTCAGAAGAGTCCTCCTGGATCACGTTGCCCATGCCATCCATGATCGGCGTGGGGTCGCCCCACTCGCTCGCCCACAGCAGCTCAGCCCCTACCCCCGCGTTGCGACCCTCAATACGGCTACCCGCAGGCCCGCCAAAGTCAGCATCTACCAACAGCGTCATGGCTGCCCTTACATGCTGGCCGGCACCGTGGCGCTTGCAGCATCAATGGTCAGCGGCGCGCCATTGGCAATGGCCAGGCTGCTCAGTGCCAGGTCTGCGCTCGGGTCTGACACCAGGCCCACCTTACCTTGCATCCGGACGCGGGTGTTGCTCAAGGTGCCATCGTCATCGGGCGCTTGGTAGCGGAAGAACGTGGGTGTGCCTGAGGCAACCGCGACAGCCGACCAGACATCGCCTGCCACCTTGGACACCGAGCCATTGGCCGGGGCGCTCCAGGCGAGCGGGTCACCGGTGCCGTTCAAGCTGTAGGTGGCCAGCAAGGTGGCGCTGTCGAGCGCTGCGTCAGCCGAGGCAGGCATGCTGCCGGCATAGAGCATCAGCACGCAGCCATCCATGATGGGGGCGGACGGGGCCGCGTTCAGCGCGCCGCCTGCTGCAGCATTGCGGTATCCAGTGGAAAAACTAACCGTCATGTGACGCTCCTTCGGGGTTCGGGTTAAACGGCGTTGGCGAGCAACAGGCTCACCGGGATCTTGACCACGTCGCCCGGGCCATAGGTGCGGGGCGATGGCAGGCGCTGGTAGCACAGCAAGATGCCGGTGCTCGACCCCTTGCCTGCGCTGGACACCAGAGCGAAACCGGAGACAGCTTTCTGCGCGGTCAACGTGACGAGTGCCACCGCACCAGAGTTGCTGGTAGCGCCGCCAGTGGCCGCCGCTTCCTTGAACTCCTGCCGGGTGGTCTCGGAATAAGCCGTGATCTCTGTTGCGCGGCTACCGATGTTGGCCGCCGTGTCGTCCTCTTGAGGGTCGTAGTCGCCCTCAAACAATGCGATGTGCCAGGTGGGCACCTGCGTGCCGCCGTGGACACCGACATCCATCAAATAGTCGCGGCCCTGGGCCGGGAAGTTCAAAGACATGGTTCAATCCTCATGAAGTTCTTCAACATCAAACCGGGCGGCAATGATGTGGGTTTCGCCGTCCTGGTCCCGCACCAGCGTTGCGCCCGACTCAGCCCTGCCAAACTGCAGAGCATCGTCCTGGGGCGCGACCACAATCCCGCCTGGCTTGGCCACAATCACCCCGAGCTCGCTTTGCCAGTAGCTGGCCTGCTCCTTGGGGTCATAGGCGAGAGAGCCTGGCATGGCGCCAAAGGGCAGCACCACCACGGGGGCCGAGTTCAGCGGGTCGCCAGCGATCCAATAGGTTTTGTCGGCGCAGATGTAGACGCCGTCCTCGCATGGCGCGATGACCGACACATCGCCGGGGAATGGAATAAAGGCCCGGCCCAGGTTCACCCGGCCGTACTCGTAGGGTTCGCTCACATAGACGAAGCGCCCTCGTCCCACCATCAGCGAGCCGCGATAGTGGGCAAGGGCACGGCCCGCCGGCATGGTCTTGTGCATGAGGGTGCCGCATGCAGCGCCCGTGTTGCCCAAGCTCACGTAGTCGCCGGGGGCGATCTCGTTGAAGATCTCGCCATCGGGCCCCGTGGCGTAGACCAAGGTGTTGGGGGTCAGTCCGGCAATGGCAACACCACCACCGTTTGGTAGGTGGATGGCCTGGGGCTCGGTCGTTGGCGATTCGCCATCAGGACCCAGGGCGGTGAACAGAACCTGGTAGCGGCCAGGCGGCAGGCTGCCACCGGTAGCGCTGGCTACGGGCACAGGGTTGGGGACAGGCGTTGCAATGCTGCGCGCGGTTGCGCCGGCCAGGCGCCCGATCTGGTTGCCGTTGGTCCAGTACACCATGCCGTCGGGCAAGCGGGCGTACTGCACTGGGGCCTGGCCCACGCCTGCAACCACTGTGGTCTGCACCAGGCTGCGAGCATTTATGTGCACTAGGTCGCCATCGCGCACCATATAGCCTTCGGTCTTGTCACCCCAGACGGAATGGCAGCCGGCAGCGACCTTCTTCCCCGCGCCGCGCCGGCGCCGGATGAATCCATTGCTGGTCAGGTCGATGTTGGTGGCCACCTGCAGCCATGCGGCCGTGGTACGGTTGGGGAGCGCCACTTCCATGCGTGTTGGAGGCAGGCGGTTGTTCAGGCCCAGAATGGCGCCAAGGCTTACCGTGCGTGGCATTACCTGCCCCGCTTTCTGGCTGCGGCTTTGGGATCAGTTGCTGGGATGAATCGCATGCCTGGCAGTTTTGCTCAGGCGGTGCTTAGCGTCGAACCCTATCCGGTGATGGATGTTCAGTAAAACTTACAAGGAGCCTTTTAAGAGTGGCTCAAAGCAAGTCACCAACACGAAACTATCGCTATTTGTTATACTTAAGGCACTTCGAAAGAAGTTCGGGCTTGGTCGCCCGATTAGCAAGGCGCAGAGCAACAGCCGCGCCATCATGGTCAGCGGCTTTTTTTCTGTGTAGCACAGTCTCATTTAAGGTGGGACTGTGCGGGACACGTGCAAGCGTGTGCCGGTCCTTGCCCGGTCGACCAACCCGCACAGTCCTGCCACCATCTCTTGGTCGAGTGTGGCGGCAGGTTTTGAACCAGTTCGCAAGGAGCCGCATCATGGCTGACACCACACTTCAATCGTCTTTGGCTTTTAACGGAGCCGACTCCCCATCAGTTTTTAACTTTGGCACTCATTCGGTGCGGATCATCGTTATCGATGGCGAGCCATGGTTTGTAGCCAGCGATGTAGCCGCTTCCCTAGGCTACCGAGATGCGAGCAATGCGGCTCGGCATCTCAAGCCCCATCAGAAGGGTACTCGCAATCTGAGTACCCCTGGCGGCGAGCAAAAAGTGACAATCATTACTGAGTCGGGTCTCTACAAGCTTGTCCTTCGAAGTCGCAAGCCAGAGGCCGAGGAATTCAGCGATTGGGTGACTGGCGAAGTCCTTCCGAGCATCCGCAAAACTGGGCAATACGTGAAGGCTGGGCGCGCTCTGTCGCCCCAAGAAATGGTGGTCGCTCTGGTAAAGCACATCGAGGCTCCGAACAGCGTGCCAGCCATTGAATTTATGCCTTTGGTTAACGCAGTGCTCCGCAAACAAGGGTTCGATTTGAGCCCAGCTTCGATGTCACCGGAGCAAGCAACTGCGATCACCGACAGAATCAACAGCCTGGCCAAGCTATTTCACCCGCTCTCACCTCAATTTGCTGATGTGCTTGGCATTCGTCGCGCAATGAGAGGTCTCCATCCCAAATTCGGGACCAGGGAGCCTGGATATAGCCAACTCCTTGCTGCTCTGTAATGATTACTGGGCACGCCTCGAAAATCACCAACTGGTTTGCTGCGCGCTGGCAGCGCGGGCCTGCGGTGCACATCGCGCCCACGGCGCGCGACTTGCCGGTACCGGCGCCGGCGGACGCGCGGGGCGTCTTCCATCAGGGTGCGGTTCATGTCGTTGCGCAGCAAATGCCCACCACCCTGGCCCAGACGCTCATGCACGAGGCCGTCGGCCACTACGGCATGCGCAAGTGGCTGGGCGCCGAGTGGCCGGCATTTATGCGCGCGGTCCAGAACGGTGCAAAGGCCGGGGACGCGGGGCTACAGCAGCTGCAGGCGCACATCCGCCAGACCTACGTTGATGACGCTGGGGCATATCAGCTGTCGGCCCGCCAAGAAGCTGATGAGCTGTCCGCCTATGTTGCGGAGCAGCTGGTTTGCTACCAGACAGGAACACTGCGCCCAGATCGCGCGTGGCAGAAGGCGCTACAAGCCACAAAGGGCCGGCTGATCCGAGAAGGCTTGCTCGTTGAAGGCCAGGTGACGCAGGCTGAATTGGAAGGCGCCCTCTTCCTGGCTGCCAAGCACATGGAAGGCTGGCCGTGGTTGCAGGCGCAGGGGCAGATTTCGGAGCTTTTGGCGAGGTGCGGTATTATTCTGCACATGCCCAAGTTCGACCCCCTCAAACGACCACCTACCTACCTGGAGAACTTGGAGCTTCTGCGCCGTGCTGATCAGCAGGTGAAGGACAAGGAAGAGCGCGCAGGATTTTTTCGAATTGGGGGTAGTCTTCTGCTCTTGGCCGTATTGGTATTTGGCGGGGGTGCAATGCTCATCTATGGGATAGCCAAGCTATTCTGACCAGCGTCCGCCCTCCCGCCCAAGCGCCCTCGTAAGAGGGCTTTTTCACATGTGTTTCCTTCATTAGAATTTGCGGTAACGTCACAGCTAAGGTGAGAAATGACTACGGAGGATTTGCTGCTTGTAGCAGCTTTTGCAGGGGGAGCCATTGGATTGTGGATGCTCAAAAGATGGGATGAGCGGCGCATGGATCATCTGGCTCAAATCAAGTTTCCCAAAGCCACATCTAACAATCCGCTGCAAAAGAAGTTGACGTGGGAGCAAAAGAAGCAAGAGTTAGAGCAAGAATTGAAGCGCGCCCACTCCCTAAGCGATGGACAGGCATTGGCACCTTACGCTGGCTTCCTCTTAGGCTTGGCAGTGGGGTTCCGCTTCTTTGGCGGGATTGGATTGCTCTTCGGAATACCTTTAGGCATTGTGGCCTACTACCTTGTCAAAGCATGGGTATCAAGAGGTCGCGCGAAAGCCGCGAAGGCACTTGCAGATCATCTGGGTAGCGATAGAGGAGGCAGTTACTTAGCGCAGCGGTGATACGCAGCCCTCTTCGGAGGGCTTTTTTATGCCCGCTCCAGCACCTGGCGGACGACGAGCCTCACCAACTATGATGCTCAGCATGCAAGACGATCAGCAATCCGAAACACCCCTGGGCGACGTACTTCAGCCCCGAGTGAAGCGAATTCTTGAAAGGAATGGGATTCATACGGTGGAAGCGTTGCGCAGTGCCTATCCGCATCAGCTCGTGAAGATGTGGGGCCTGGGCATGTACCGCTTCCGTCTGATTGAGAGAGCGTTCTTCCCAGATAAGTCATTCACACCGGCGCGGATCTATTCACCAGTGCGACACATCCGCGGCTCATCTCTTAACGGAGCCCTCGACCCGTCCATAGTCATGGCCTTGCTGAGCGCTGGAATCACTACTCCTGAGGAGCTGAAGGCGGTGGAGCCGGCTGAGCTTCTTAAGATCAAAGGCCTCGGAGTAAACAGGCTTCGCGAGATTGAGCGGGCGTTTTTTCCAGGTCAACACTACGAGATCCCGCGCGTCAGGAAGCAGGCGGCAGTGGACGAGGGTGCCTGACCAGGATGCAGTGAGCACGTTGTGCTCGGGCATGAAAAAACCCGCCGGAGCGGGTTGAGAATTTCAATTCAAGAGCTGCATTTGTTTTACTTTCCTCCACCTTTCGGGAAAAGGCCGCGAATCACTCCAAGAAATGCAGCGAGCACACTAACCGTCACACCGGTCGTAGCAGCCATGATGACATGATCTGACCACATTTCTATGCCCGTAGTGGCCTTGACTACTCCATGCGAACCAAGCATAACTACCCAGGCGCAGATGCATCCACATGCCAATTCGTATGCCCGATTAGCATACTTGTCACGTAATATTCTGTTCGCCTCCATATCTTTTGCAGCTTCAGTGACCAGAATATCCTTCTGCTCACCAGGTGGCTTATCCACATTTGCAAAAGAAAAGCCACCAGCCACTTTTGGCTGGGGCTCATTGGGGTTCTGGTTTGGCTGCTCGCCGACAAACAGCTTCCAATTTTTGGGAGCTTGCTCGCCAGAAGGCTGCGGGGGCTTATCTTCTGACAACTTGTATTACTTAATTGTCGGGTCGGTGAGAATCTCACCGTGCGTTATTACCGATCCATCTCCACCACCGCCGCTCGCCCAAGCTGACTTTTCCAAATGTGTCATGTTTGACAGTACCTGAGCATCGATACTTCCGTATCTGTTTATGATCGCATCTACAAGCCCCCACGCGCTCACGTCACTGGAGGGGATCATTGGAACATTGACCGAAAAATCGTCACCATCAAATGCCAATGTTGTCGCTTTCCGCGTAATAGTTCTGTAACCATAAGCCTTGAACTCATGGTAAAGAGCAGGGATTACCGGGCCGTGTTGCCACCGAGCAAAATTGTCATCCAGAAAAGGCGCGCCACTAGTCCCTTTAAGATGCCACGCTTGTGCGAAGTACAGCAACTTCTGCAGCTTCATCGGCGTGAGGCTCGGGATGCGACCTTGCTCAGCCCTCTCAATGAAGGCGTTGGCCACAGCAAAAGCAGAATACGCCATACCAATCTCCTTTCATCAAAACAACTGTACAAACAACCAGTATTTGGCTACTCGAATTGTAGCAATTTTCTGTTGCCACTACAAGCAATATAGCGCTTGAGTCCTTGTGTTTCAAGGGTTCTCGGGCTTGCACGCTACACCGCGCGCTGTAACAATCCACCTGTATGAACAGACACCCCGCCCCAAGTCTATACAGTGCTTTGCGCCAGTCCCTCGTGCGTATGGCGCGCCGGCTGTGTGTGGGTGCTGCAGTAGTTGTAGCGGGGCCGGCCATGGCTGCGAACTACGCCACCTGCATCCTGGACAAGGCACCAGCTGCGCAGAACGACGTTGCGGCCCACGCCATCATGCAGTCGTGCCTGGCTGAGCACCCAGTCACTTAACGCGGCGCCAATCTCCACCCGCCCGGCACATCCACCACCTGCATCCCGAGCTTCCGCGCTTCCGCACCGGCCTTCAGGCGATTACGGTAAATCGGCTGCTCGGTTTGCGTGGCCTGGTTCGCGACATTGATGGCGGCGGCAGGGGTGGCGGCGTTGAGTCTCGTACTCTCAGCGAGCCAGCGAGTGTTGCGAGGATCTGCGACGATTCCCGCTGCCACCCGAGAAGCTGCAGGGACGGCCAGCATGCCTGTCAACATGGGGACATTTCCTGTTGCGATAGCCGTCATGACCCCTGTCAGCCCGCCAATAAGGCCTGTTTGGCGCGCCGTCCCGCTGGGATTCGAGAACACCTGAGCCCCTTCGCGCCGTAGCGAGGCCATGCGCCCCATCTGCTCTACTTTCTGGCGAAGGCCAGGGAAGCCGGCATTGGCGAAGAGCGCGGTGCGCGCCGGCGCAGACATCGCGGCCAGGTTGGTCAGGAAGGATTCAGGGCTAAACGCGGCTCCCATTTCGTCCTGAGACGAGTTCCGCGCGCGGCCGAGGCGTTGCAGCACAGCGGCGGCCACCTCGCGGCGGTTCTCGATAGGCATGGACTTCATGATGCGGTTGATCTGGGTCCCGCCATCCGACAAGCCGCTGGTGGCAGCCTTGAAGATCTTCTCAGGCGCATCACGGTTCACCACGGACTCCAGTTGCTCCAGGCGCTGGATGCTGGCCTTGGTGTACTGGTTGGCCCGACTCCATGCCTGCTGTGCTGCCGGACCAGCGGCTTCTGCGGCAGTGCCCAGGTCATCGCTGAGCGCAGCGTACAGAGCGCGCCATTTGCTGCGGGGTACATCGGCCGTCAATCCGCCCTCGCTGATCTCCTGGCCGACCAGCGTGCGCAGCTTCTTCAGCGACTCATAGGGAAGCTGACCGTCCACTTTGCTGGTGAGCATGCCCTGGACACGCGCTTCGATCTGCTCCGGCGTCATCACAGGCTGCAGATTGTTCATGCCCAGAAGCGACCGCTCGGCATTTTCGGCCTCAACGCGCGCGGCCTGGGCCTGCAGCCGGCCGCGCAGCTCATTGGCCTGATCTCGCACCCCCGGACGGGAGAGGATGGCCGCAAGATCAGTGGTGTCTCTGCGCAGGCCTCCCTCAATGCCTTGGATGCGTGCATTCTTGAACCACTCGGAAAGCGCAGGGGCGCCATCGATGCCGGCGTTCAGATCCTCCAGTGCGGCCCGCGTCCTATCCGACGAGATCATGGTGTTTGCAGGGATGTGCTCGTCCAGCTTGTCATACAGGTTCTTCTGCACGGTTTTCACGTTGTTCTTGAACGTGTCCACGCCCTTGGCAATGGCCTCACCCGCGCCCCAGCCGTTGGCATTGGGCGAGAGCTTCTGCGTGATGTCGTCGACGGCAGCCTGCAGGGCATTTGCCTGCTGCTCGCCTCGGCGCGCCATGAAGCCAGAGCTGCCGGGCACGTTGGCCAGCGCCGTCTCAGTGGCTTGGATGGCCCGAGACTGCGTGGCCTGGCCCAAAGTCGGCGTAATTCCGGCCGACTCCTCGAAAGTCTTGATGTTGTCGGCCATCTGCTGGCGGCCAGCTTCACCGCCGCGCACGGCGCCGCGAATGGCAGCTTTACCAGCGAAGGCGCCCACAGTGGGCGACAGTCCAGCGGCAAGGCCTGCGGCCAGCTGAGCGCCCTCGCCGCCGCCACCCTCGCGAGCAGCGCCCGATCCAGCACCGGCAGCCGCGCCGCTGGCAATCTGGGTGCGAACACCCTCTGCCAGGCCCTGGCCCACTGCAGAGACGATGGGAGATGCTGCGCGCGCGAGCACGCCGCCAACCCCTACACCTGCAGCAGCTCCTGCGCCACCCTCCACGATGTCTTGGGCAACTCGCTCGCTGGCAGTCTCCGGCTGTGGCAGCCCGACTTGGGTGGCCAGGTTGCCCGTGGCCTCCTTGAGCATCTGCAGGCGCGGGCCGTTACCCTCACCCATCACAGCGTCTGCAACAGCATTCAGCGGCCTGGCGATCAGGTTGTCCGTCACCATCGCCGGGACGCTGGCCAGGCCCTGCGCCAAGCTGCGAGTGCCCAGCCCGATGCCGCGCACCGCTTTATCGACATAGGATGCCTCACCCGCGGGCGCCACTGGCGCTGATGCAGCAGCAGGCGCTGCAGCCTGTGCACCTGGCGCGGGCCGAATCACAACATCGTTGTCCCAGGGATTTGCAGCAGGCGCTGTCGCCGGCGCGCTTGGCGTTGCAGCTGCTTGCGCTTGTGGCGCTCTATCCGGCTGGGCTTGAGAGGCTTGAGGCTCATAGGCAGGTGCAGTTGGTGCAGCAGAAGGCGCCGGCGCGGCGGAAACGGCCGGCAGAGAAGGTGCAGGACGGATGATCTCGTCGTTATCCCAAGGATTTGCCATTACTGCTTCCTCCGCACCGAGCCGTCTGCCGTCTTGTAGTAAGAGCCAGAAGCAAGGGCTTGGTATGCGGCAGCGTCATTTGCCACCGGCAGGTATTTCATGTTCAGGTCCTCGACCGTCTTCATGGCCGCCTTGCGCTGATCAACTGGAATGGTGGGATCGCCGATCTGGCCGGCCATCTCGCGGTAGAGCAGCACATCCTTGTCGGACTGTGGTCCGGACATCTTGGGCATCTTCGACACCAACGCGCCTTGGAGGGCCTTGAGTTGGGCCGCCGACTGTGCACCCTCAGTGGATACGCCAAATGCGCGCGCCACCTGGTCTGCGGCCGCGCCGGCGTAACTGCCGGTGGCAGTGTCCATCAGGGGGCGGGCTTGGTCCAAGATCGAGAACACATCCTGCGTGTCCTTGTTCTGCTGCAGACCCTCTTTGCTTGCGGCAGGATCTGCCGGGCCGCCGGGAATGGCCTGCAAATTGCCATTGGGCAGCGTGCGGTAACCTGTTGGCGCCGCCTTGGCAGCCGTGGCTCGCAACTCGGCTTCTTGAATGCCTCCCAGCGTCTGCAGCAGGGAGCGCTGATTTGCACCAGTTTCTTGCACCTGCGTGCGCGCCATGGCATCTTGGCCGGCCAGCTGGGCCTGACTGAGGTCTGTCATGCTGGAAAGCCGGGAACGCGCATCGGCTCCCTGCTCCCGCATGCCTGTTTGCTGCAGGTCGACATTGCCTTGCAGGCCAGCTTGGTCAAGGCGCGGCTGGGCCTGCTGCAATGCCGCGTCAGTTCCCAAGGCCTGATGATAGGCGGCAACTGCCGGGGGCACTTCCCCGCGCTGCCAGCCTCCCCATTTGGCGGAATTGGTGATGCTGCTGGCAGAGGTGGCCAGGTTCTCCAGCTGCTTGCGCGCTGAAAAGTCATTGGTGCTGTTGGAGACTTGAGGTGTTGCAGTCTGCGGGGTATTCAGGGCTGCAGGCAGCGTTGCCATGGGATTCACCTGCGGCCGAGTCAACTGCGTCTGCGCTTGTGGCATGGGTGGCGAACTTGCCCCTAGATAACCTCCCCCTGCGCTCGCGCCATTGATAGCTACATTGCCACCCACGTTCCCGCCACTGTAGGAATTGCCATCGCGGGTGATGCTGGACATCATGCCCATGGCAGATTGGGGGGCTGGAGCAACGCTCAAAGACTGCGCAGGCGTCTGAATTGACGCGGCAACACGCGAAAGAGGTCCGGTAGCCAGTGCTGCCGATGGTCGCGCTTGCACGCTGGGATTGCTTTGGACTGCCGCTGCGTCACCGAACGAATTGGCGGCGGGCGGCTGAGCCGCAGGCGCTGCACCAGGTAATTGGCTGAGCAGATCTTGTGCACGTCCACGCTGTGTGGGGTCAACGGTTGCCATTGATGGGCCTTTCACTTGAGACTGGTGCAAGTCTCCCAGCGCAAAGGCCTCCAGCCAAACCCTAGCGGGTGGCTTTACCAGTGGCTCCGGACAATTGGCGGCCGCCGGTCTCGCTGCTTGCGCTGCACATTGGCATCCGGACGCTTGCCAAATGCCAACTCAAAAAGTGTCAGATGCTCTGCGGCCTTCACTGCATCGAAAGTGTCGGCATCCTGCTTCAGGTGCGCGCGGTACATCATCCAGTGCAGCAGCCTTGTGTGATACCGGGCAGGCAGCTCCGGCGAGTCACTCCGAGAACATGGATTCACAGGCCGAAGGGCACCACGATAAACGGTAAGTGAGATTGTGCCTGGCACAGAAGGCTTTGGCAGAACTCGCAGCTGCGGAGGCCGTGCCCCGCTGGCCTGCTCGAATATGAAGTCGCGCGGATGGCCGGAGCGCTGCTCCCAATTGCAATTCAGCGCATCCTCAGCCTCCACGCTTGTTTCGTGGATCGCACGCCCGTTGAACGTAGCCCGCTTGATCTCCAGCACAGAGGGATGGAGTGGATATGTGTCTTGGCCGATGGACAGCGTCAGCGTGCATACAGCAGCGGTGAAGCGATCCTCAATGAGCTTGGCGCGTTCGCAAGCCTCCTGGACCGCTTCGTTGAGATAGCCGACGATTTCTTCCGTAGACCAGAACGGGGGATCCGCAGCGTCTTGTACCGCTTTCCGGAATGCTGTCGTGAAATCGTCGACATTCATGGTGCTGCCTTAGTCGCCGGCGGAGACCACCAGCCACTCTGCTTCGACTTCTTCGCGAGTGATTGCGAAGCCCAGGCGAGCTTTGAGCTTGGTCAGGTTGGGCTTGCCTTCAGCAGTGAAGTCGCCTTCTTCGCCGCCATCGAGCATGGCCTGCAGCGCCTGCTTGATCAGATGGGAGCGGTTGGCCGTGTCGACTGGAGCGGTGCCGCCGGCGGTGGGCTGGGCTACTGCACCTGCTTCATCAGCTTGTCCGGTGACGATGATCGCGCCACGGGCAATGGCTTCGCGATGGAAGATTGCAGGGATTTCGTTACCTTCGGTCGAGATGACCGTGGTGTGGCCACTGGTCAGCCCGATGTGCATAGGCTCTGGGGTGGGTGAGCGAAATTTGAGCATGGTGATTCATCTTTCAAAAGACCCGGCAGGTTTGACGCTGCCGGGTGAAAGGCCTTAACGGCCCGACCACTGAGACAAACTCAGCCTTGAGTGAAAGCCGACCGGCCTTCCACGTAGTAGTGCACAGTCACCCGCGCCAGGCCAGCGGTGGCAGCCGCGCCCGTCTGGGCGAGCAGCGCATTGATGGCTTGGGCAGCAGGCGTCTTGAAACCTGTGATGGTCAGCGCAGTGCGGCCAGCAGTCTTCAAGTCGATGGGTGTTGCGGTGTAGCGGTCATCGTCGGCCGCATCGCCCAGCTTCAGAGTCGCCGTGGTGGCGCTGTTCCAGGGCGTGATGACTGTCACATCACCGCCCACGGGCACGGCATTGCCGGGCAGGTCAATGGCAGCTTCTGCGGTGCCGTAAGCTTTGGGATCGCCAAAGGCGATCAGCATGGTGGCCACAATCAGTTCCTGGCGGCCGGCGTTCTTCTTGATCGACATGATCAGCTCCTATCAACAACAAGGGAAAAGGGATGGCAGGGCACGCTGGCCCTGCCCTGGAGGCTGCTTACTGCAGGTAGTGGTCGACCGCCACAATGCCGAAGTCTTCGACACTGTCGTCGTAGATCGAGTGGAACTGCGGCTTGAGGAAGCCGATCATCTTGTCCACGTTGATACCCTGCTGGCTGTCGTACTGGAAGAGCTTTTCAACCCAGTCCGGCGCGCCCAGGTCGCACATGGCCATGGCTTGTGCACCGCACAGCAGCGTGCGGGTGCCGTTGACGTTGCCGTCGGCGCCCCACTTGGAGCCAGCTGCTGCACCCTTGGTGTTGTAGACCTTGTTGTGCTCGTGGATCACGGCTCCGTCCACAGTCACAGTCGCGCCGCTGAACCATGGCGAATCCGTGCCCGCCTTCGTGGCCACCGCCACCACCGCGCGCTGGTAATCGGGGTCCTTCTTCAGAGCCGCCAGCGTGCCGGGGGCCACCAGCAGCACAAAGTACTGCTTGCCGCCATCGGTCAGAGGGCGCACATAGTGCTCCTTGGCGTAGGCGATCAGGTCCACGATCATCTTGTACGAAGGCAGGAACGCTGGCGTGATGGCCGCAGTGTTGGACGCCTGCAGGCTGGCGCCGTCGTACATCAGGGAGCGCTTGGCGCTCGGCGCACGCACATCGGCGGCGAAGGACAGCGATGGGAATGGCGAACCCACGCGCAGCGCGCCGTTGGGCTTGTAGGCGTAGCTGATACCAGACATGGTCAGGAATGCCAGCTGGTCGCAGCGATCAGCCAGCCAGTAGGCCAGGTTGTCGCGGCCTGTCTCGCGGAAGTTGATGACCGTCTTCTGGTCAGACAGCTTGCCCTTGTTGCGCACACCATGGGTCATCAGGTCCAGGCTGATGATCTGGCTGTGCGACTGCATGGCTTCTTCGTTGCCTTCGCGCTCGTTGTCGCCGATCACACCGTCTTCGACCAGGTCGGCGACCAGTTGGAAGATGGCCTGCTCGCCCTTCTCTGTCTTGGTCAGCTCCTTGATCACCTGCACCATCGAGCCCTGGGTGGTGCCCATAAAGCGCTTGAGGAACATCTGGTCGCGGGCGGCGCGCCAAACGTCGCGCGACCAGACCAGCTTTTGAACGGGCGTCAGCCCTGCGAAATTCGTCTGCATTGCATGCTCCAAATAAGTGGTTACTTGTTCGGGACATGCGCCGCCCTATTGCGAAGTGCATGGCATGGGCTGCCAAGGGGCCAGGCCTTTTACGTCGGCCAGCAGACGAGGTGCACCCTGTTTGAACCAGCAGGCCGGGTGAGCGCCTGCTGGGGTTTGGTTATCAGTCGCCGCGCAGCTTCTTGATCTCAGCGGGTGACAGGTTTTCGAACTGCTCGTCCGTCATCTGCGCCACATTGACCCTGCCTGCATTGGCTCGATCACCTACACCGCCGTTCAGTGCTGGGGGCTGAGCCACTGAGGCTGCAGCACCGCGAGCAATTGCAGCGGATGTACGAGAGTCTGCCGGAGCTGCTGCAGAAGCAGAATCCTTACCCGGGGTAGGCGCTGCAGCGGCGGCAGCGGCGACAGCGGTGGCAGGAGTGAACCGGGGTGCGATTGCGGCCACAGCCGCTCGCAGAGCTTCGTGCGCAGGCATGCCCTTGGCGATCTTGGCGTCGCGCGCTGCCACGATCAGCTCCACTGCCTCGGCGCCTTCTGGCGTGTCCAAGTACGGGTACTTCTCGACAGTAAGTGCCGTCTCAGCCGCCAGCGCGCGGCCCACGGCCTGCTGGTGATCAGCCTGGCGCTGCTCGTCGGCACGCAGGATTGCCGCCTTGGTGGCTTCATCACGCAGGTGCGCGTTGATGCCCTTGCGGATGTCGGCGGCTCGCTTGTGGTCGCCGTCGATCAAGGCGCTCACATAGGCCTGCTCCTGGGCATCTTCGTCGAAGGGTGCTGCCGGCGCAGCTGCTGGTGCTGCTGGTGCTCCTGCAGCAGGTGCAGGGGCTGGGCTGGGCGCTTGGCCAACGCCCTGGCGCAAGCGCTCAATCTCTGCCTGAGCTTCGGCCAGGTCCTTCTCGGCCTGCTTGCGGCGCTCGTTCACTTCATTGAAGCGGGCGGGAGGGATGCCAGCGGATCGGCCGCCTTGGCCGCCCTCGCCAGCACCTTCTGCTTCCTGGCCTTCGCCGGCGCCCTCGCCGCCTTCGCCACCCGCTTCACCAGCCTCTGCACCTTCGCCCTCAGCATCTTGGCCGACCAGGCTGGCCAGGGTGCTGGCGTTCAGCTCAGGATCGACAACGTCGCCACGGTCTTCAGCAGGTGCAGGCGCAGGAGCAGGAGCGGCGCCAGTGCCGCCTGCGTCAGAGCCACCGTCACCGGCTTCGTTCAGGCGCTTCATCAGTTTCAACAGCAACACGTTCATGGTTCAGTCCTCTCAGTGGTCTATGTAAATGGGTGCTCAGTTCTTGCTGCCGCTCTGGAGCGCCTGCAGGGCACCCAGCTCGGCCATCTTTTCCTTGGCCTTGCCGAGCGCAGCCTTCAGCCGGGCCGGGTCCTTGCGGATCTCCTCAGCGCGCGCCAGGGTGCGCATGTCGTCTTCTGCTTGCCAGTCGCGCTCAGAACTGGCCACGGCAATATCTTTCTTCGCCATATCGGCTCCTTCAAGGTTGCAGGCCGTCAGGCCCAGGGGTTTTGATGCCAGCCATCATTCCGACAGCAGGATTTGCGGGAAGCACGGGGTTCGAGTTCTGGGCGGCGCCTGGAGGTAGCACAGGTTCAGACATCGCCGCTGCGACACCGCCGGCTGAATCGGTCAGTCCCGGCACGCCAGATGCAGCGGGCACGATAGGCGCCGCGTCGTGGTCCACGTAGCCAGCTGAGCCCAGCAGTCCATCAGCAGTGGTAGCGGTGCCAGGTGTCATCTCGATGATCTGCGCCGTCTGGACAGCGCTGTATTGCGTCTCGACGTTCGTGCCAATGGCCTTGTTGTCCGACAGACGGGCATCCGCCTGGGCCTTCATCGCTTGAGCAGCCATCAGCTCTGCCTTTGCCTGCAGCGTTGGATCGACGGGGGCCTGGTTCGAATTCATAGCTTCCAAAATATCGGCCTTGTCGGCCAGGTTGGAGTAGCGGATCACCGTGGCATCAGGCAAGCGGATGCCTGCGTTGCGCATCTCGATCACCTGCTGGAACTGGCTGTTCTCGAAGGTGACCTGCATTGGCTGCTCGGAAATCACCACGTCATAGGTGCCCACGGTCACATCGTTGATGTAATCACCAGTCGCAGGGTCAAACTTGTTGATCTCCAACACTTCGTCCGTTGGCTTGCCGCTCAGAGGATCCATCTCCGTGATGCGGAAGATGCGGTAGCTGTCGTAGTAGCGCTGGATCAGCTTGGTGATCCGAGTGGCCAGCAGGTGCCGGGTGTAGGCCAGGTTGTCGAGTGGCACCGCCAGTTGCTGCTGGCTGGCGAACTGCTTGGACTGGATGGCGATGCCAGAGATCTCAGGCCCTTGGCTGCCACGCATCGCGTCGGGCACCGTCACATCCTTGAGCGCCTTGTCTGCGCGGTCGATGATGCGATCAATGCCGGTGGGCACCTGGTTGGGCCCGATCTTCGTGGGAGGCTTGCTGTCCTTCTTGTACTCAATGACCAGGCCCGTCTGCGCGCCGACATTCTCCAGTTCCTCGGTCTCCATATTGGAAAGCGACCCCTCCTCCACCATCCAGCCGCCATTGGCCGAGCTGTTGAGGATGTGGATGAACTGGCTCACCGCTTTGTTCAAGACTTCTTGCGGCCCAATGGCGCTATCCACCATGCCGCGCGTTTTGCCGCGTCGGAAGTAGGCGAAATACGGGACAGGCGTGAAGTGGTCGTAGGGACTGTAGTCATCGTGCAGCGTGCGGCACCAAGTACTCACGATCCAGCGAATGCGCTTGCGCATACGCTTTGCACGCACCGCGCCTTTGGCCAGTGCGTCGGCTTTCGAATCCTCCGCCATGGTGGCCTCCACGAGCACATCACCAGTGCTGGGGTGCACCAGGCACGGCGTGAGCTCGTAGACAAACTGCTGCCGCTCAATCACGCGGTAGCGCTTGAAGCCTTGTTCGTCAGTGCGGTAGGCGTCATATAGACTGGCTTGGCTGAACATGCCGAACTTGCCGCGCTCTGCCTCGTCATCGAAGTCGCCGAAGTCCGGCCCATCGTCGTTGCTCGATTCCGCCTCGGTGCGCGCGGCCTTCCCGTAGCGCTGTTCAATCTCGTCCAGCGTCAGCCAACGGGTCACCAGCACATCGGCCCAATCGTCAGGGTCGTAGCTCTTGGCGTCTGGATCCGGAATCACATCCAGGGGGTCCAGTGTGTCGATGGCCACCTCGCCCAGGATGTTGTTCTCGAAGTCCATGCGCAGGTCAAAGTAGCCCCGCTGTGCGATCAGGCCGTCGCTGAACACCTGCGTCTCCATCCAGTGCAGGTTTGTCGAATCCGTCACCTGCTTGACCAGCTTGGTCAGGATCGTGGCCCGATCCAGATCTGACTGACCGCCGCGCGGCTTGTAGACGATGTCCATGCGGTTGTGGATCTGGTAGCCCACGGCCGAATTGATCGACGGCTGCACCTCATTGAACTCGTAGCATGGCCGGCCCTGCTCCTGCAGCACAGCGCGGTCCACTGCGCTCCACTGCTCACCGCCGCCCAGGTACATGCCCTCGCACCGGTTGGCATGCTCCATGAATTGGGTGTGGCCACGGTCCTTGCCGTAGAGGTAGCGGGCCCAGTTCTCTCGCGCCTTGTCGTTGTCTTGTGCCATGGTGTTCATGCGGCCTGAGCCGATCCTCGTTTGCGCTGGCTGATGCCCAGGCGATCACGCCAGGACCGTTCCTTCTTCGCCTGCTTGGGGGTGGGGATGTTGGAGACAAAGGTCATGGCCACGCAGTCACCCTTGTCGGGGCTGCGGCCCAGCGCCTCGCGAATCTCGTCCTTGCTGCGCACCTGAATGGCGGCCTTCTGGCCCATGGTCACCACCTTGTAGCGAACGGCGCACAGGTCGGCGGCCAGCTCTGGATCAGGCGGCAGGGCCACGGGATCTGGGTTCAGTGGGTCCAGGGCTTCACGCATGCGCCAGTACATCTCGGCGCGCTTGTTGCGGAAGCGCAGCTGCCCGGCCTTGTCCATGAGCTCGCTCGAGGCGGAGCCAACAACGGACAGCACCAGCAGGTTGAGCCCCACCAGGAAGTCCAGCGCGCTCGAGCCGATGCCAATGCCGTCCACGCAGATGCACGCGCCATTGCGCACCAGGGGCACCACAAAGCCGGCGGCCTTGGGGCCATCATTGGTAACAATGCCCGGCACGGTCACCAGGTGATCGAACCAGTTGCCATAGCGCGGGGCAGCGCTGGACTTGTCGATGCCGCCGCGCGCGGGGTCGAAGCCGAGAGCGGTCATTTGGCCCTTGGCATCCCTGGGCTTCCAGCGGGCCTGCGCTGCCTTCACCCATTCGGTCGGGATCAGCTGCCAGGCAGGGTCAGCCGCGCCGGCGTTGAAATCCCCGCGCAGCATCTGGGAGCGCAAGGGCTCGGGCAGCGCCTGCAGCTTGGCCTTGTAGCCAGTGGCGGCCAGGAACAGGTTGTCATCCACGCTCGATGGAATGAATGTGCGGCTCTGGGGCTTGACCAGCTCGCCACCCATCATCACTGGCTCAGGCCCGTCGGTCTCCTGGTCCTCGCCCTTTTCGTTGGTGTAGTACCAGCGCAGCTCTCCAGGCTTGGCAGGGTTGCCGTGGTTGGGGTCAAGCCATGGTGCCCAGAAGCGCTTCACCCACTCGCCTTCCGGCTCAGTGGGTGGGTTGCCCGCGCACACCACGCGCTGGCGCACCTTGGGGTTGTCGGTGCGCAGCCAACCGATGAGCGTGCGGAACTGCATCTCCGTAAAGTGGCAGATCTCGTCGAACAGCTTGGCATCATGCGGCCGGCCCTGGTACTTGATCCAGTCTCCCGCATCCTTCACGCTGCCCAGCTCCAGGATCCGCTTGCCAGGCAGACGCCAGACACCGTCTTGGCTGTTGTAGCCCTTGCGGGTGCCGATGATCTTGGCCATGCGTTCTTCGATACCCACCAGCTGCACGGCTTCGCGCCGGAAGATGATGCTGTGCTCTTGGGAGGTAAGCGATAGGCCCAGCAGCAGATCGGTCTTGCCGCCGCCGGCCGAGCCGCCGTAGAAGACGATGTCCGCTGGCGAGTTGTAGGCGCTCAGCTGGGGACCATCCTGCGGCACCCAGATCGGTGCACCGTCGGCCAGTAGCAGCTTGTCCAGCTCCCGTTTGAGGTCGGCAGGCATGGCCTTCACCATCTCCAGCATTTCAGCGGTGGATGGAGCCTTGCTCATGAGGCCGCGCCTCCAGAGATGGCAGCCAAGGCGCCGGGGTTGGCGGCCAGCATTCTGGCCATGCGCACGGCACGCTCTGCATCGGTCAGCTCGCGCCCACCCAACTGGCCCGGCATGTCACTACCCTCTGCATCATCCTTGATGCCCCAGGCTTGGCGCTCCAACCCTATCAGCAGGCGCAGGGATTCAGCCAGAGAGCGCATGGTGCTGGAGCGGCCAGCCAAGCTCATGGCCCGGTTCATTCCGTCCTGTAGCTTGGCGCGTGCCGCGCTGCTCAGCTGTTCGCCGGCCGGGCGCTCGGCCAGGGCCTGCTCGATTTCCTCGAAGAGTTCGGGTCGCGTGGTCTGGCGCTCAAGCTCCTCCAGCAGGGACAGACACAGACTGCGGGCCCGCTGAATGTCGCGGCGCTGGCCCAGGCGGACCTCCGTCACCTTCGTCGCGCCCTCTTCAACAATGCGCTTTTCGGGGATCTTGGTGTCTGGCGTAACCTTGCCCGTAACCATGGCAGCCGTAACCATCGCATCGGACTTGGCCTGAATCTTCGCGGAGAGGTCACGAGGAATGCCGCGATCACCAAAATGCTTGATGATGGCTGCGTGCGAAACCTTCTCACCGGTCTCTTCTGTGTAGGCCGCTGCAAGCTGGCGAGGGCTCTGGATGCCAGCCCGCCAGCCCGCTTCGATGCGGTCGTAGTCGATGCGTTTACGCGCCCCCATCACGCGCCTCCGCCAATAGCCGCCCAACAGCAGCTGTGGTGGCCTGCATCACCACCATGCTGGCCATAGGCAGCGAGATGACGCCAGCCTGTTCGCAGGCGATGTCAATGATGGCGTCCAAGAAGTGGTTGCCAGTGCTCGACCACAGCAAGCAGCGCCGCACACGCTTCACAGCGCATTTGGACATGCCCAGCTGGACAGCGTATAGAGTGGCCTGGCCGATTCCAGCCACAACGTGGGTGTAGCCCTTGGTCCCATCCTTTGCCTCGATGACGCTTGCGCTGCCGTCCGAGTGGTACACAACGATGTCAGCCCGCCCGTACTTGAATGCCTGCTCTCGTACCAGGACGCATTCAGGGGTCAGAGGAATCAGGTCATCGGAGTACCCGCACTCGTGAAGGTAGATGAATTGATCAACCAAGTCCTTTTCTACGCCATGCGGCACTTGGCGGTTCTTGATGAGTTCCTCCCGCAGCGCCGCGATCTTGGCGGGATCCAGCGCTGGAGGTTTGCCCGCTGATTCCGGGGGGCAAACTGAGGGTCGATCTGCTGCAGGGTGTTGCTTGGGCGTTGTCATTACCCCAGATCATTACCAGTACACTCCATTCGCACCACCCCTAGGCGGGGGCACCACAAAACACATATATGCCAACCAAAAAATTTACTAGCCCCGGCCGGACTTATCGGCGCAGTCAAGTCGCATTGATGCTCGGCTTACTCGCTCTTGCGATAGCAACAGGTTTTGCGATTCAGTTTGATGTCAGGGGCGGCGACTTATTTTCCGGTCTGATGGCCGGAGCAGGCGCAATTGGTGCATTGATGGCGGCTTACGAGTCTGCGGACGCAGCAGAAGGAGCGGCTGATGCTGCACGAATTTCGAATGAGTTGACGAAAAAACAATTTCTACCATCGATTTTCGTTTTTGGGCTTCATGGCGAATACGAAGAGGTCGTGAATTCTGGTACTCGATGTATTTACGATCTTATGGACATAGGGATTCATAACGTAGGTCACACGTATACGTCGGTGAAGGAGTGGAGACTTGACATCTATTTAGATATGCATTCAGCACCGAGAACATTTCAACGATATTATCAAGAGTCAGTTAAGCCCAACAGTACGGTGTTAATAAGACTTGATAGAGATCTGAGGAAAGAATGTAATTTCGCTAATATTCAAGCTTATGCCCTCCAAATTTCCACAATTCACGGCACAAGGCACGGTTGTATTGCGATCGTTAACGGGAGCAAGAGAGATGTGATAAGTAGGCAGCTTGCTGAGGGCGAGAAAGTTCCGGCAATGTTTCCATTTACCCTAGGAGTTGAAGCTGAGCAGCGCCTCTAGCATCTTTCAGTTCACGCTCCAGTGAAAGTTGGGTCCGTTCCAGATCAGACAGCCGATCGGCCAGCGCCCGGTTGCGCACCGTGGCTTCCACGAGCAGCGCCGCCACATCGTTCTGCGTCTGCAGCTGCGAATACTGCAGGGCAAACCCCCCCAGCTGGCGGGCCAGGGCCCGCACCTCTGGGGTGAAGAGGCGCAGTTCCTGGTCCCCGATCTCGATCAGCACCATGTTGTTGTGCAGGTCGGTCACGGAGATGGCCCGGGGCTCGGGCAGGGGGTCCACCACTTCATAGACGCCATCGACCAGGCGCCGCATGCGCCCTTCTTCGATCCAGCGGCTGACGTGGTCGTCGACCTTGGTGTAGGGGAAGTCTGTGAGCTCCATCAACCGCTGACGACTGATCGCCTGACCAGCTTCGCGCAGCGAGACAATGCAGTCCCAGATAATCTGACCTGTGGAGTTGGTGCTAACGGTAGTATTCATCATCATTTCCCGGTAAACTGAGTTTGCTCAGGTCTCAGACCGGGAAACGCCACCTTCGGGTGGCTTTCCTTTTTTCAGCCGTCCATCAGCCGGCGCACGGTCACATTGAGGGCATCGACCTCGTCCATCTTCTTGATCCGCCACATTGCGCGCTGGCCATGCCACCCGTTTCGGCTGCCCTGATGGCAGTCCTTGCAAAGGGCCACGGTCGTGTACTGGCTCCCCTGCTTTACGTGGTGGGCATCGCTGGGTCCCGGCTCGTCGCAGACGCTGCAGGGCAGTTCCTTGACCCTGGCCAAGTGGTCGCGCTCATTGGCGTTGAGGCGGTTCAGCATGCTCCGCACCCTCCCTGTGCCAGTGCAAACACGCAGTTGGGCTGCGTGCGCAGGGCCAGCGCCACCGTATCTGCCGCGCTCAGAGGTGCTGGTGGCTCCCCTTTGACGGGTTTGTCAGTGCTGGCCATGGCCTCCAGCATGGTCTGGCTGCCATCGGCCAGCTGGTACTTGACGGGCCTTCGGCTGCGATCGACGCTCATGAGGCCCAAGCTCACGGCCCGCGTGCAGTAGGTCCAGGTGTGGCGCGGCTCGATCTCTCCCGTCATGCGCGCGGTGATCTCCGAGCAGGTGCAGGAACCGAGCTTGCCGACGATATCCAGCACTTCGCGGAAGCGCTGCCCAAGGGGGCGGCCATTGCTGTGGGTCATTGGCGGAACTCCCCAAAAAACGATTCCATGCTGTTCCAGCGCTGCTGGACGCTCTGCGCTGGCCACAGGACCAGCTGGGCGTGCTCAGTCCACAGGAACTGGTCAATGTCGCGCTGCAGCTCACAGAAGGCTGCTTCGTCCATGCTCTCGAAATCCATGCTCTTGGGCACAGCGTTGGGCTTGCCGTCCAGGCCTGGCACGAAATCGCAGTGGCCGGCGCCCATAAGGAGCCAGGCGCGCAGCTTGCTGGCATCGTCGAAGGCCTCGGTGCGGTCCAGCAGACGGTTGATCCTCAGGAAGAAGAACCGGTGATGCTCGGGCGAACGTGGCAGCCAGAACTGGAAGCCCAAGGTTTCGCCGGGCTTGAGGCTGTTCACCGCGTTCTTGAACCTGGCATAGGCCCGGTGCCCAGCAGCGTCGGAGCCGCAGAGCTTGCCGTCCAGGCCTTTGGTGATCACGAGGCGGGTCATGCCAGCTCCTGGCGGCCCCAGTGGGCCAGCAGCACGCTCTCAGCGCGGTTGTGGTCTTTGGCGCGGGCCAGCGACGCGGCAGCTTCTGGGTGCTTGGTGCGGGCCAGCGCGAGCGACTCGCCCTTTTCCTTGCCCACGCCCAAATCCTTCTTCCACTGACGCGGCGCAACGTACCGCACCTTGTATTTCAAGCACTCCAGCACTGATTCAATGGCGCCCAGCGAGCGCAGCAGGCTGCCTTGCGTCTGCACAGCATTGTTGGCACCGCCCATGGTGCCCACTTGCTCGAGCACGACGGTGGGCAGGCCATCTTCTGCCGGGCAGTGCTTGAGCAGCAGCTGGCACAGCGCGCGGCCGTCGATCTTGCGCTTGACCAGCGCCTTGGGGCCGGCACCCGGTGCAGCCATGGTGGGCAAGTCGAACACCACACGCACGCCGTTGTGGTCGGTGACGGCGATCGCGCCGGTCAAACCTGGGTCAATTCCAATAATGATCATTGTTAGTCGCTCCAATTTTTATAGCTATTGGTCACTGGATGCAGCAAGGTCGTGGAAGTACTCAAGAGCAATTTCTTTCGGGAATGCTTGGATCACCGCCGCGATCAGCAGCCCGGCCGTTGCCTGTGCTGAACCGCTGGGGAACCGCTTAGTGCAAATGGGGCTTTGGATGAAGCCGTACACGCTGAGAAAATCGGCGGCCAAATCCTTGCTCTCCAGCGTGCGGATTGCGAACTGGATACAGCGCCCTGCCTCCGTAGGCATCTGCACGCATGCCAGCGCGGCAATCAGTTCCTCGTCCTTGCAATCGCCAAACAGCACGCTTCCGAGCGCACGGATCTCGTCGGTCTGAATCACTTGAATCACGTCAAATCTCCTTCGTTGGATCTGTTGCTGAGCTCACGGCCCAGCGCCTCGCGGGCAAACCGCAGGCGGATAGCTGAAACCTTCTTGCCCAGGCGCTCTTCTTCGAGGATGTCGCGCGCCCACTGCTTGGGATCACGCTTGGCACTGGTGGCAAAGGTCTGCTTCAGCTGCGTCAGCACGGCAGCAGAGCTCTCGCGGGTGTGGGCGCCGGAGCTCATGCAGCCACCACTGGGCGTGAAGCTGGCAGCAAGCCGGCGGGCGCAGCTTCAATGGCGTCCAGCGCCTGGTAGCTGATCGCGGTCTTGCCCGTAGCGCTGCCCTGCAGGTACACCTGGCGCGCCGCAACTCGGTCGCCCACCACCACAGGTGCAGGCGGCTTGAGGCCGATTTTTTGATACTCGCTGTCGGGGCTGCGGTCGCCCGACAGGCGTCGCGGATAGTCGAACTCACCGCGGCCGGCGTATGCGCGGTAAGACTCGGTAAACCGGTGCTGCAGATAACCGAGCTCATCAAGCGGCATGCGGCACACCTTCTGCCAGCCGCCCAAGTCGTCAACCACCGCATGGATCGCGGGGTCGTCAAAAACAACGTCCTGGTACGCACCCACCGATGACATGGCGCCGTGCACCTTGCCCCAGGCGATGGCTGCGCGGTCAGTTGCAGTGCCCTGCAGAATCTTGGCCAAGTCGGCCACCTTCGGTGCAAACTGTCCGCGCTCGGCGTCAGTGCAGTGGCGTTGGATCGCTTGACGGAGCTGCTCCAGCTCAAAGCCTCGGCAGGCGTTCCACCACAGCTCCAGCACAAAGCGGCTGGCGTCTTGGCGGTAGTACGCCAATACGTCGGTGATCAGCTGCGCAAACGCAGCGCGGTCAGACATTTGCATGCTCGCCTCCTTCGGCCGCCCAGGCGTCGGCCACATTGCGGTTTCTGCTCTCCAATGCTTCCTGGCGGTTCACGGGTTGGCGTTGGCCGGCGCCGTGCTGGCACGCTGCCTTCAGGTACTCCCTGGCGTCAGCCGGCTGTTCGGTAACGGCTGCAGCCACCGCCTGCTGCACCACGGGGAACGAGTAGTCCTTGACCAGCTTGCCCATGAACGACCTGGCCTGTGCCTGCGGGCAACCGCCCTGCTCCAGCACCGACACGGCAGCTCGCCAAAGTTCAGCCTTCGCCAGTTCCTCAGGCGATTTCGCTGGCTTGGCTGTCGATGCAGTTGTCGAGCCGGTATCGTCTGGTTGAGGTGCCGCCGGCGCATGGTCGCCGTCCGTACCGTCAGGTACGGAATTAAGTGGTGTTTGGTGATTGGGGATTGGAGTCTGGGGACGGGCGCGTGGTGCATTCCGTTCGGAATGCGTTCGCATATGCGTTCGCATGTCAGTTTCCGATGCGTTCGCATTGCCTTCGGATTGCATACGCTGTGCGCTCCAGCGTGCGTTCGCACTGCGCTGCGCCTTTGCTTGCTTATCCTTGAATCGAGCAATTTCCTCGTCTGCGCGGCCCTGGTGATGTCCATCCGCATGCAATACAAAGAAGTCCTGCAATACATCGCGTACTGCATCGCGCTCCGCTTTGCTGATAGCGCGTGCCAACTTGCAGCACTCGCGCACATCAGCAGGCAACGGCTTTTCGGTCGTGTAGTAACGATCCAGCAGCCTGCGGTAAACACCTTCTTCAACGGCGTTCAGGTGCACCGTCTTTTTCAGAAAGTCACCGATGTGGTGTTCGTAGTAATTAATGGCAACCTCCATCAGTAGATCGATGTGTCACCACCTGCTGTTGGAGCATGTCCGCGAGCTGCTTAAAGCCGCGCGCTTGCATTTGCAGGAATTCCGTCTGCACCTCAACAGGAGCCGAAAAAGGCACTTCATCGAATGAGACCACCAGGGCCAAAATTTCCTGCACACCATCAGGACTGGCCACTCGTACCATCGAGATCTGGGACTTCATGACTGCTCCACAGCCCGCTCGTAAGCGTCGACAAAGGCTTCTGCAGCTGCTGTGCCCAAAGGCCAGGGGCATGCTTGTTCGATGGGGGTGCCGGCCGCGCGCGCTCGCAGGGCCAGGCTCTGGATGTATTCGAGGCTGACGACTTCAGGCATGGGTGCCTCCTGCGGAATCCGAATCGAGTGGATTGCCCTCGCAGAGCTTGAGCGTCAAAGTAGCGCCATGCCACTTCTGGTTCGCCCACTCGTTCATCACCTCGTTGACCACAGTGCCCCGGTCCGCGTTCACGCCATGGAAAGCCTTGCGGTGCTCGGCCGCGGCACTGATCACCTGGAGGGTGGTCTTTGGCACGCTCGCGCGCACGCACTCGAACTTTTCTTCCGACTGGGGCTCAACGAACTCCAGCGCCTTTGCAGCGATCGCCGCGAAAGGGTTGTCGCCCGCTTTATCGCACTGGATCTGGGCGGCTTCCCATTGGCGCTGCGCCCAGTTGGCCAGCACTTCGTTGATCACGCGGCTGCGGCTGCAGTCGGCATCGCTGTAGCGCAGGCGGAAGTGCACTTCGGCGTCGATCATGTTCAGGGTGAACTTGTGCATGTTCACGCGCAGCTCCGAGCGGTCGAGGTTCGGATTTGCTTCTCGGGCGAAGCTGGGCGCTTCGTTGTCTTTGCTCAGTGTCATTTTTGGGTCCTTGTTGTGGTCAAGGTTGCTCAGGGGATGGGTGGTTGCCAGGTGGATCAGCGGGCAGAGGACTGGCGCAGGTGGTTGGCGGCGAAGGCCGCTCTTCGGAATGGGGACGATGGGGTGCCCGCCACCTCCTGGGGCAGAATGGGTGCTCCTACACAACCATCCCCAGGAGGGGCAGACATGAGCGGAAACGACTTCAACGGCATTTCAGGAACCCCGCAAGGACAAGAGCCGCCATCAGCCATGGAAGCAATTGCTGTATTGGCGGAGCACATTTCGCGGATCGAGACCAATCTGATGGCTTACCAACACCTTGTTCATGCGCTGTATGCCACCCATCCGGATCGCGCGGCGGTGAAGTCAAAGTACTTAGACCATATGGATCACGTCGCAGACTCTGTGCCTCAGCAGGCAGCTGTTCAGTTTCGGGAGGCGATGCAGCGGGTGCTTCGGGAGTTAACTTAGAAATCCCCGTCAGCGAATTGCGGATGGCAGCACTTCTTTGCTGCACGTTCCGCAGAACCGCATCAACACACTCTTGCGAATCCAACGCTTCGCGGTGGAGATCCCCTGCGCTATCCCACTTCTTGTTGATGATCTTTTGGATAGAAGGTGGCAGCTTGTCAGCCATGGGTAGTCTCCTCAGAAGCCTTCGCCCCCAACACTCCTTGCGGCACCACATCCAACTCGGGGAACACCAGCACACCAGCGCGGCAGAAAACGCACTCCCTGCTGCCATCGGCCAGAGCGCGTCCATACACATGGCCGAGAACGCCGCAAGAGCGGATCAGGTCTGCATGCTTTGCCTCGATCTCGCCGCACACGGCGGCCAGGATCTCGCGCTTGCGCTCGTCAAGACGCTCGAGCTCGTCCACGATGGACTGGCGCTGTTGGGTTTCGGTGCCTGCAGGTTCAAACATGAGGGACCTCCACAGACGCCCTGGCGCCCAGCACCCCGTCAGGCACAGCAATGCCGGTACGGACGCATGCGGCAATCACGCGATCAACCAGCCGTGCTGGAAGCACGTCTGGCCACTGCGAAATGGCTTGCGGGTTGATACCAATGGCTTTGGCGGCTACAGCCACCGAGCCACCCAACAATTCAATGGCGTCTGCTTTTTTCATTCCCGAATGTTAGCACGCTTACAATCATGCAAGCAAGCACACTAACCATCAATGCAAGTAAGCTCACTTTCGTGAGCACACTTCAAGAACGAATCGCAGAAATCATGGCAGCGGCCAATCTGACAGTCGGCCAAATCGCCGAGCTGACAGGGGTGTCGTCGTCTGCTGTTACGCAATGGAAAGATGGTCCGACCAAGACCATCAAGGCATCTCCCGCGACAAAGCTTGCCGCCAAGACGGGCTACAGCGCGATCTGGATATCCACAGGTGAAGGCGCCAAGCGTTTGGCACCGCAGCATTCGTCAATCTCGTCTGAAGTAGGTGATCGGATCGAACTTCGAGAAATGAGGAAGATACCGGTGGTGGGCGAAGTAAAAGGCGGGGACGACGGATACCTGGAAGAGCTCGAATATCCGGTGGGACACGGCGAGGGCTTTGTGCTCTACCCGACGAACGACCCGAACGCTTATGCAGTTCGAGTGCGTGGAGATTCGATGCATCCAAGATACCGGGCCGGCGAGTTCGTGATCGTCGAACCGAACATTGAACCGCAGGAAGGCGATGACGTAGTGGTGGCGTGCACCAACGGCAAGAAAATGCTCAAGCAGTTGAACTGGCGTCGGGATGGCGAAATCCAGTTGCTTTCCATCAACAATGGCTACGGCCCGCTCACTGTCTATGAGCACGAAATTCAAGCGATCCAGCTGGTGGCAGGCAGAGCGCGTCGCAATGCTCTGCAGTTTTAGCTCGAACATTTATCGAGGTGCCACATGAATGAAAAGGATGTGTGCCTTGCTTCTCTCCAGCGCCATGTGCCACACACATTTGTAGCGATGCAACACCTGGTTATGGCCATGGACGACTATGTCAAAAGCATGGGTAAGAAGACCATCTTCGGTAAGGAGAAGGCGCCAGCGGCCTACGAGAAGTACCTTCAACACCTGCAGCGAACTTGCCTTGCGCTACAGCGAGACGGGCAAGTCTCCCCCAGTGCAACCTCTGAAGAAATCATACTGAAGCTGCAATCAGTCCTTGCTCTCTTCAAAAGAGCATTTCCTAATTGGCCCAATGCCTACATGTACTTCGAATGGTCAACGACGGAAGACAAGAGCAATACCGCTGGGCTGATCACTCTTCTTGTGGGTTGAGCATCAGCGCTGTTGTGTGACTTATCTATACCGGCTACCTACGCACTGACTGCGTCCCCTACACCCAAATGCACCGCCGCAAAGGCGGTTTTTTTTGGTCCGCACCCAAAAATGTTAGCTTACTTAAAAATATTTCGTAAGTATGCTTGACTTTAAATGTAAGTACGCTAACAATACTGCTTAACGACACCATACAGCACAACAGTTCTGCAGGTGGCGCCACCGGCCAGATGGTCAACCGGCGTCGAAAGATGGGAAGGCGAGAGCCAAGGAGCCATGAAGGTGTTGTCCCTGCACCGCAAAGGAAGGGGTATTGTTAGGTCTGGAGCCGAAGAACCGGGCAACCGGTGGAAGCGGGAACAGCTAGACCGAAAACCAAAGCGCTCCATCGGGAGCGTTTCGCTTTTCTAAGGAGGTTCACATGAACATTATCCAGATGCTTGCGCTTGCCGAGCGGGAACAACATATCGAGCGAGCCCGGATGCTCGGCAGCCTTGTTTCAGTTGACGCTGCTCCATGCCAGGTGCGCGTGGAGCCGGAGTTTGAAGAGCTGGATCTTGAACAGATCCCTCAGTTCTGGGTATCGGACTACAGGAGGGAGGCATGAAATTTTCGGAGATCTCTCTGCCCACTGAAATGACTGAGGAAATGCTGGTCGCTGCACACGAAGCCGCAAATGCATCTCGCCATCTTCCTTGGCGCGAGGCTGAGAGAATGCGTTGGGACGCCATCCTATCCGCCGCCCCTCAGCAAGACGACGCATCGCGCCTAGTGTGGGCTATGGGCAATATGAGTTCTACAACTCACCGTGACCGGTTCGCAGCGTATGTGCTAAACGTCGGCGGGACTGGTGATCTGGGGGACTGTAGAGCGTACATCGACTCAGTCCTCATTGAGAAATGAATGCTGCACTACCACCGAGCAATCGGCGCTCCCCTCTGGGCGACATCAGAGGGAAATCACAAGCGTCACGAGTTGGCGCTTTTGTTTTTTAAGGAGCGAGCGATGGGAATTGACATCACTGCTTACAGCAAAGTAAAGAAGTTGGACTGCAACTACGACGATGACGGAGAACCAGTCTCGAAAGCAACTGGAGAGCCGGTAGACTTCGGCTTTCTTGCCAATGTCAACACCGACTTTCCAGGCCGCAATGGCAGCCTTGAGGCAGGAGCTGCTTACGACTTTGAGAAGCGTGTTGTAGGCATGGACTGCGGATACGGCGCATACAACGGATGGCGCAATCAGCTTGCGGCTTTAGCTGGCTGGCCAGCCGTCGAATACAAGCGCTACAGCACGGTAGAACTGCGACACGACGCGGCGGCTTGGGCAGCAAGTGAAGGGCCGTTCTGGGAATTGATCACCTTCACCGACTGCGACGGGATCATTGGCGCCGAGGTTGCCGCAAAGCTCCATAAGGACTTCAAGCAATTCGCTGAAAAGGCCGCTCAACATGATGATGAGTGGTTCCGAGAAAACTACGCCAGCATGAGCGCGGCATTTGAACTTGCTGCAGACGAAGGCGCCGTCCGGTTTCACTAACCCCTAAGCGCCCTACTCAGGGCGTTTTCAATTTATGCGCACAGGCGCGGAAGGATGATGATGGAAGAGAAGCACACGCCTGGGCCTTGGTCGTACCACGACGACGCAGGATATTGCGCACAGATTGATGGAGCCAACGGAGCAGTCGTCTGCTGCTTTGACCAAGACCCGCACGACGCCGATGCCCACTTGATGACTACAGCCCCTGAACTGCTGGAGTTCATCAAGGAGTGGCTCGACCGTCAAGGTGGAGATGCCAACTACATGACCGAAAAGGCCCGTGCATTGATCGCCAAGGCAACCTCATAAGCACCCCAAGAGCATCATTTCAGATGATTTGATGCTTTGGGTACTCCTCGAAAGAGGGCCATCATTTGGGCGGCGGCGTGGTGCGACGGACACACGCAAAGAGGAAAGAATGGCACCTCAGAAATCCAAGCCATAAAGGTAGGTAGGTGGCCGCAGACCGCTCTACGTCACAGGATGGCGTGAAGTCGAAACACCTTGCAGGAGTAGCGCCCTGCCCGCTCAAATGATGGTGAATGCGCCGAAGAGGCGTGGCACGTCGTAGTTGAACCGGCGCCGGCTGGTACTAGGCCGATACCTTCGGGCTTTGCGGCTGCCATGAAAAATCCCGTGCGGCCCTGACCACCATCAACCCACCCTCCCCGCCCGATACCCCTCGGGCGTTTGAGCCACCCTCACCGGTGGCTCTTTTTTATTCCCCTGAGCGCTGCCCTCCAGTCGGCGCCTTCGCCCGCCACCCAGCGGGCTTTTTTATTCCAAGGAGAAGCCCATGAACGACTTGTCCATTCACCGCGCGCTGGCTCGCGGCCAGCGCCGCTGGGACGGCATGGAGCCGGACGACGACGATCCGCCTGTGCCGATGTCGGTGCACATGGAGCTGGTCGACAAGTTTTTTAAGTCAGAAGAACAGAAGGCCCGCCTGCTTGAAGAAGCCCGCGACCTGGCCGAAACCGCCAACCGCACCCGCTGCTGTATGGGCGACAGGATGCTGCGGCTCTGCGACGAGATAGAGGGCATTACCCCGGACCCAGAGGTATCACAAGAGGAGCCAGAGGCATGAAGCGCATCCCCTTCCCCGCTGATGTCAGCGACACCACACGGCGCTACCCGCGCACTCTGGAGCAGGCCTTTGGCCCGTACCAGCGGCAGTCAGTGATTGTGCCCATGGGCCCGGCTGTAAGCGGCCAGGCCTCAGCGTCGCTTTCCGCCTTGGTCGTCTGCATCGCCGCAGCAGCGCTGGCCCTGCTGAGCGGCTGCACTGGCGCAGATGCTGGTGAGCAGCCCCAGCCCAAGCACCTGGTCGCCAAGCAGGAGCAGCGCCGAGCCGTCGCAGCGGCACAGCTTTGCGGCCCAGGCCAATCGGCCGTCTGGCACGACAGCACTGAAATGCAATGCATGCGCGAGGTGAACCCTTGAGAACCATTCTTCACGCCTTCCTCTGGAGCGCCATCACGGCGCTTTCTTTTTCTGCAGCTGCCGTGCTTTCGACATCGGCCCGCTTTTTCTGATCCCGCTCACCACCACCAAAACCATGACCACTTCACAAACCAACAACCAGCTGGCACCGCGCCAAAACACGCAGGTCGACCTGTCGCCCCAAACCTTCGAGCAGGCGCTGACCTTTGCGCAGTACCTGTCAGACAGCAACATGGTGCCCAAGGACTTCCAGGGCAAGCCAGCGAACTGCCTGATCGCCATGCAATGGGGCACTGAGCTCGGGATGAAGCCGCTGCAGGCCATCCAGAACATTGCGGTGATCAACGGCCGCCCGGCTCTCTGGGGTGACGCTGTCATCGCCCTGGTGCTCGCCAGCCCGGTCTGCGACTACGTCACAGAAGAAGATGACGGCACCACCGCCACCTGCCGTGTTCGGCGCAAGGGCGGTGAAGAGCAGATCCGATCCTTCAGCACAGAAGATGCTCGCATGGCCGGCCTGGCTGGCAAGCAAGGCCCCTGGACGCAGTACCCCAAGCGCATGCGCCAACTGCGCGCACGCGCATTCGCGCTGCGCGATGTCTTCCCTGATGTGCTGCGCGGCATGGCCGTAGCCGAGGAGCTGCAGGACATGGAGACTGCTGGCAAGCCACCGGTCAACAAGCACATGGGCCAGGCCGAAGAGGTCAAGCAGGACTATCCGCAGGCCGACTTCGACGCCAAGCTCACCGAATGGAAGAAACAGCTGGACAAGGGCGTACCTGCCGAGCGGCTGATCCAGTTCGTGCATTCCAAGAACGCCAGCTACACCCTCACGGAATCGCAGCAAAAAACCTTGGTCGATTACAAGCCGGTGGCTCCTGCTGCCAAGCCAACAGCGCAGAAGGAGGAGATCACCGACGTGCAGCCCAAGAGCACGCCGGCCGCCGACGCTCCGGCACTGAGCCCTGAAAAGCTGCAAGCCGATATGGCAGCCGCCAACGACTTGGAAAAGCTCTACGAGCTGGGCAGCCTGATGGATGCCATCCCCGACGAAGCGCAACGCCTGCGCCTGAACGAAGTTTTCGATGCTCGCGTGGCCGAGCTGGAAGGTCAATAAATGGAAGTCGTGAATCTCACACAAGGCACGCCGGCATGGCATGCGCACCGGGCCGCCCACTTCAATGCCAGCGACGCGCCGGCGATGATGGGCTGCAGCAGCTACACCTCGCGCTCGGAGTTGATTCAGCGCCTGGCCACCGGCATCGTGCCGGAGGTGGATGCGGCCACACAGCGCCGCTTTGACGCTGGGCACCAGTTTGAAGATTTGGCCCGGCCTGCTGCTGAGCTGATCGTCGGCGAGGAACTGGCACCCCTGGTGGGCACCAATGGTAAGTACAGCGCGAGCTTTGACGGGCTGACCCTGATGGGCGAGACGGCGTGGGAGCACAAGAGCTTGAACGATCGGCTGCGCGACGCAATGACGCCAAGTGCCACGGGTGCCGATCTGCCGCTGGAGTACCAAGTGCAGATGGAGCACCAGGCCATGGTCGCCGAAACCGTGGAGCGCACGCTGTTCCTGGCCAGCAAGTGGGTGGTGAACAGAAGCACCGGCGAATGGGTGTGCGAAGAGCAGCGCAGCTGCTGGTATACGCCGAACCCTGAACTGCGCGCCAAGATCGTTGCCGGGTGGGCACAGCTGGAACAAGAGGTTGTCGCGTACCAACCGGAGGCCGAAGCACCCAAGCCCGCGCCTGAGGCCAAGCTGCGCGACGCCCTGCCGGCGCTGCGCCTGGATGCGAAGGGTGAGATCACCACCAGCAATCTGGATGAATTCAAGGCCGGCGCGCTGGCACGCATCAACAGCATCAACACGGTGCTGGAGACCGACCAGCAGTTTGCTGAGGCCGACGACGATGCCAAGTGGTTGCGAGGTGTTGCTGACGCCATGAAGCAAGCTGGCAAGCGAGTGCGCGCCAACATGCAGAGCGTGGACGAAGCGCTGACGGTGCTCGAGCAGCTGGACAAGATTGCCACGAGCAAGGCGCTCGATCTGGAAAAGCGCGTGAAGTCCGAAAAGGATGCGCGCAAGCAGACGCTGGTGCTGCAGGCCCAGCAGGATCTGGACAGCCATACCGCTGCGCTCAACCAGCGCTTGGGCACCAACTGGCTGCCGCGCCTGGCCGGCGGATTCGCCGAAGTGATCAAAGGCCTGAAATCGCTCGACAGCATGCGCGACAAGGTGGCGGTGGCGCTGACCAATGCCAAGGTGGACGCGAACGCGCTGGCCGACCGGTTTCATGCGAACCGTGATCACCTGGAACATGAAGACGGCAGCTGGATGACCCTCTTTCCAGACTTCGCCACCGTCGGCGCCAAGGCTCCCGAAGACTTCCAGGCGTTGGCCGCCATGCGGATTGGCCAGCACCAGGCTGCGGAAGCCAAGAAGCTAGAGGCCGAGCGCGAGCGCATCCGAGCAGAGGAAGAAGCCAAGGCCAAACGCGAGGCCGACGCCCGAGCAGCTCAAGAGGCGGCCGAGCGCGACCGGCAGCTCGAAGCCGATCGTGCCCGCATCCGGGCCGAAGAGCAGGCAAAGGCCCAAGCCGATGCAGCAGAAGAGCGCAAGCGCATTCAGGATCAAGCCCAGAGCGCCAAGGCTGAGATCACTCAGGCAGCACAGACCGGGGCGCTGGGCGAGCCTGTGGCCAATGATCTTGCCCGCCTGGCCACCAGCAACGCTGTGGAGGCAGTGGCCGGGATCGACGCCAAGCAGGTGATCAATGCAGCCCAAACCAGCGCGGCAGCCCAGGCGGATGAAAGCGTGATCAGCATCGGCAAGATCAACACCACCTTGAAGGCCGGCGGCATCGATGTGCTGGTAAACGCCGGCACGCTCGAAAGCCTGGGCATCAGCTACCGCAAGGAGCGCGGCTCTGTCCTGATGCCTGAATCCAGCTTCCCACGCCTGTGCCTGGCCTTGGCGATGCGCTTGCAGAAGATGGCCGACGAATACACGCATCAAACCGTGTGACCACGCCGGTACCAGTGCCGGCCCCTCCCCGCGCAGCCCACAACAGGCTGCGCTTTTTTCATCCCGACAAGGAAATCACCGTGAACAAGTCCGAACTGATCGAACACATCGCCGACAACGCCAAGCTCACCAAAGCAGAAGCCGGCCGCGCCCTCCACGCCGTGACAGCGGCCATCACCGACACGCTGCGCAGCGGCCACTCGCTGCAGATCATGGGTTTTGGCACCTTCGAGGTGGTGCGCCGCGCCGGCCGCCCAGGCCGTAACCCTCGCACGGGCGAATCGGTGCGCATCAAAGAATCCAAGGCCCCCAAGTTCCGCCCTGGCAAGGAGTTGAAGGCGGCGGTGAACTGAAATGCCTCAAGGAAGCCACCGACCAGGCTCAGGCTTTCGCAAAAAACCTCCTATCTACACCCTTCAGCACGGGATAGAGGTCATAGGCGAATACCCGCCTCGGGGCCAGAACCGGTACTGGCGGGTGCGCATCAGGCCGCACCCATTCTTTCCGGGGGTGCCAGTCATCTCAGGCGGCTGTTATGTGCGTCGCAGTCGAGTTGTTCTGGCTTCAAAGCTGGGGCGCCCGCTCACGCCTGCGGAGCATGCGCACCACGACGATGAAGATCGGGACAACGACTCCATCTCGAACATCAAGGTACTCACACCTGCTGAACACAACCGGCTGCACAAAACAGGAACTCGTCACAGGCCAGACAGCCGCGCCAAGACTAGCACCTCCCTGAAGCGCTCATACGCAACGGGCGCTAAAAAGCCGACCGCCATCCTTGGTAGTCAGCAATGGTGCGCCAAATTGACCGAGAAGGAAGCCAGCACGATCAAGCACAGCAAAGAAGGGACGACTGCGCTATCAAACCGGTACGGCGTCAGCCGCACTGTCATCAAACAAATCCGCAATGGAAAAATCTGGAAGCACGTAACATGAACCTCATACTGGCCTACGATTCAGAGACCCAGGGTCTCCCCAAATGGGATCTCTCCTCAGACCACCCCGACCAACCGCACATCGTGCAACTGGGGGCGCTGCTGGTCGACCTTGACACCCGGGCCACCATCGCCAGCATGGACGTGATCATCCGCCCCGATGGCTAGACCATTCCTGACGAGGTGGCCCAGGTGCACGGCATCACCACCGAGCGTGCGCTCGCCGTCGGCATCCCTGAGCGCACAGCGCTCGAGATGTTCATGACCTTGTGGGATGGCCGCCTGCTGCTGGGCCACAACGAGAGCTTCGATCGCCGCATCTTGCGCATCGCCCAGCACCGCTTCCCCGCCAGCGTCTGCGATGACCAGCGCGACAACTGGAAGGCCGCCAACAGCCACTGCACGCAACTGCTGTCCACACCGATCCTGCAGCTGCCGCCCACGGAGAAGATGAAGGCCGCGCGCCGCTTCCACCACAAGAGCGCCAACCTGCGCGAGGCCTACGAGCACTTCATGGGCAAGCCGCTGGTGGACGCGCACAGCGCCATGGCCGACTGCCGGGCAGCGCTCGATGTGTTCTTCGCCATCCAGGATCTGAAGGCAGCTCAGGCTGCTTGAAGCTTCACAACTCCAAAGGAGCACCATGCCCTTCCAACTTACAGAGCCCACCAAGGTCACGATCGTCAATGCCAACCCCCGCCGCGAGCTGCACGGCGAAGAAAAGGTCCGCGCGATCGACATTGCGTTCGTGATCACCGGGTCGAACGACTTGCTGGACCTGCTTGAACCAGGTCTGCGTGAACACCACTTCTGCAACAAGGCCGCCCAGGCCGGCCAGGTGGAGCTGCCGGATATCGCGATCCCCCTGCCGAACATCCGCCACCCCCAGTTGCCACTGGCCTACCACTACGCGAAGGGCCAAAAATGGCGCGGCTATCGCTTCATCTGGGACTGGGGCACCGAAGGCGAGCACGTCGACTTCACCGATGCCGTGCTGTGCGGCCTGCAGTATGAACTGGTCGAAGGCGGGAGCGTGACCATCAAGGGCACCATCCAGTACAACGGCGACGAGCTGCAGGACAACGACACCTTCGGCGAGCTTTCAGGCCTGGCCGCCGAGGGCGAAATCTACATCAAGCTTCTGGCACCGGCCGAAGTCATGCTGGCCAAGAAGGGCTACCGCGCCGGCAAGCCTGACACGCCATCGTCTGGCAGCGACAGCGACGATAGTGGCCAGCAGGATCTGGACGGGCTCGATTCCAATGGCGAAGGATTGACACCGGAGAAGGCTTTCGCCAACTCCCTGGAGGATGACTCACCGATCTGATCACTATCCCCATCGGAGCATGAGCACAGGGCCTGATGGGCCTTGTCCTGATTTTCCTTTGAAACCCTTGCCTGCCATGAGCAGGCATTTTTGTTTGGGAACCTATGACAGACCCCTACCAACAGTTTCTTCACGACAAAGTGACGTTGCCGGAGCAACTGGGCTTCCCCTGTGAACCCCATGAAGTAAATCCCCTGCTCAAGCCACACCAGGTGGCTATGGTCTGCTGGGCCGTGGAAGGCGGCCGCCGCGCGCTGTTTGCCGCCTTTGGGTTAGGTAAGAGCGTCATGCAGTTGGAGATCGTGCGAATCACTCGCGCCAAAGCTGGCGGGATGGCGCTGCTGGTGATCCCTCTGGGCGTGCGTCAGGAGTTTTTCCGCGATGCCGCCATGTTGGGTATCAAGGTGAAGTTCGTGCGCAGCATCGATGAATGCGACGATCCAGAAGGGATCTACCTCACCAATTACGAGACGGTGCGGGATGGCAAGTTGAACCCCACACTCTTTACCGTGACCAGCCTGGATGAGGCATCCTGCCTGCGCGGCTTCGGCGGCACAAAGACCTTCCGGGAATTCATGGCCCTGTTTGCTGGTGACCGCAAGACGATGGACCGACGCGAGCGCTCCGCGGGTGTGGCCTACCGTTTCGTGGCCACGGCCACGCCCAGCCCCAACGAGTTCATCGAACTGCTGGCCTACTCTGCATTCCTGGGGATCATGGATGTTGGCCAAGCCAAAACCCGATTCTTCAAGCGCAATAGCGAGAAGGCTGACCAGTTGACGATCCACCCCCATAAAGAGCGCGAGTTCTGGCTGTGGTGCGCTTCCTGGGGCCTGTTCGTGCAGCGCCCGAGCGATCTGGGCTTCAGCGATGTAGGTTACGAGCTGCCGCCGTTGGATGTGCGCTGGCACGAAATCGCCGCCGACCACGATCTTGCTGGGCACGAAGTCTATGGCCAGGCCCGGATGTTCAAGGCCGAGGCGCTGGGCATCATCGAGGCCTCGCGCGAGAAACGCGAAAGCCTGCAGGCGCGCATTAACAAGATGATGGAGATCCGTGCTGAAGACCCTGACGCCCACCGCATCCTCTGGCATGACCTGGAGGCCGAGCGGTACGCAATCGAGCGGGCTGTTCCAACGGCTGTCAGCGTCTACGGGAACCAGGATCTGGACGAGCGCGAAGACGCCATTGTCGATTTCAGCGATGGCAAATTCCAGGAGCTGGCAGCCAAACCCGTGATCGCGGGCAGCGGCTGCAACTTCCAGCGGCACTGCGCCTGGGCGATCTTCCTGGGGATCGGCTTCAAATTCAACGATTTCATACAGGCCGTTCACCGGCTACAGCGCTTCCTGCAGACGAAGCCGGTCCGCGTTGACCTTATCTATACCGAGGCCGAGCGCCAGATCCGCCGGGATATGGAACGCAAGTGGGCCCAGCACAACGAAATGATGGCAAAAATGACAGAAATCATTCAGGAATTCGGCCTGTCTCAGGCTGGCATGGCCGCATCCCTTACCCGAAGAATGGGTGTGGAACGGGTCGAAGTCAGCGGCGAACGCTTCACCTGCGTAAACAATGACTGCGTGTTCGAGACCTCCGCCATGGCCGAGAACAGTGTTGGCCTGGTGCTGACCAGCATCCCGTTCAGCACACAGTACGAATACTCGCCCAACTATGCCGACTTCGGGCACACCGATAACAACGCGCACTTCTTCCGCCAGATGGACTTCCTGGTACCGGAACTGCTACGTGTACTGCAGCCTGGCCGGATCGCAGCCATCCACGTCAAGGACCGGATCGTGCCCAGCAGTGTCGGAGAACATGCTTTCCAGACGGTGTATCCCTTCCATATGGACACCATCGAATGCTTTCGGCGCCACGGCTTTGGCTACATGGGCATGAAAACCATCGTCACAGACGTGGTGCGCGAGAACAACCAGACCTACCGCCTGGGCTGGACCGAGCAGTGCAAGGACGGTACCAAGATGGGTGTGGGCATGCCGGAATACCTGCTGATCTTCCGCAAGCCCCCCAGCAGCACCGAGAAGACCTACGCTGATGTGCCGGTGGTCAAGACCAAGGATCGCTACACCCGAGCCCGCTGGCAGGCTGACGCCCACGGCTTTGCGCGCAGCTCGGGTGACCGGCTGCTGCAGCCAGAGCATCTGGCCGGCATGCCAAGCGATGCCATCTTTCAGATGTTCAAAAAGCACAGCTTGGAAGAGGTCTACAACTACGAGCACCACGTCCGCATCGCCCAGTACCTGGAAGACGCCGGCCAGCTGCCAGTGACATTCATGCTGCTGCAGCCCCAGAGCTGGAGCGATGAAGTCTGGAGCGATGTGACCCGCATGCTCACATTGAACGGCGCCCAATCTGCCAAAGGCAAGGAAATGCACCTGTGCCCCATGCAGTTCGATATCGCTGATCGAGCGATCGTGCAGTGGAGCAATCCTGGCGATGAGGTCTATGACCCATTCGGCGGGCTGATGACTGTTCCCTACCGCGCGCTGAAGTTGGGCCGGCGTGCCCGAGGCTGCGAGCTTTCGCCGCAGTATTTCTTGGATGGGGTCAGCTACTGCCAAGCGATGGAGCGCGAAATCAGCATGCCATCGCTCTTTGACACGCTCGAAGCTGTCTAGCCCTCCACCATCGCCCCCAGTGGGCCCCTATTCACAGCCCGCCCTGAGCGGGCATTTCCATTTCTGGAGCCCAACATGGCTGAAAACAACTCTTCCGCTCCCGTCAAGACTGCCGGCGAGCCGTTTGTCGCCCTTGGCGAATGCATCGCAGATCAGATCTGCCTGAGCGTGGCAGAACTCCCAGATAGAGACAGCCCGGCCGACTGGCCGCAGGCAATGCTGGTCACAAGCGATGAACTGCGCAACATCGTTCTCAACGCCATCAGCTACGCGGCCCAAGCAGTGGCAGCACAGGCAGCGCCCGCAGCAGTGGCTGTGCCAGAGTGCGAGCGCTGCGGCCTCTCGCCGGCAGAGCACGACCTGATGCACTGGTGCGACAACCAGAGCTTTAGGCACGAAGACGGCACGGTACAGATGGGCGCCGCCCCGGCCCTTCCAGCTACCGAGGATTCCTCGGCAGGTGACCTGGCAGTGGTGCAGTCAGACGCAAACGACCCCATCAAAGAAGTGATGGAATTGGTCAGGTCGGCAATGGACGCGGCAATGTGGGCTGGAGAGCTAATTTTAGATACGGAGGGACATTTCGATGCTAAGTTTGAATTGGCTAAACGCCGGAAAAGCTCCATCGAAACCAAGCTGCGCGCCCTGCTTCCTGGTTCCGCCACCCTGGCAGAGGTGCAGGCCAAGCCGGTGGCGTGGCGATGGGTATTGCCCAGCGGGGAACCCGTGGGAACGCATTGCTTCCCCATGCCAGGGCCAAGCGAAGGCGCTGTGAGGCTAGCTGCTGCCGCTTACCCTCCATGCACTGTGCAGTACCTACACGACCACACAGCACCCCAGGCCCAGCCCGCTGATGCGCTGTTGCTGGACTACCTGCAGACCACCGGATCAACTGTAGAAATTATTCCAGGACCCACGGGGTGGAATTTCAGGGTTGGCGGGCTGCACACCACAATTCGCTCCAACTTGCGCAGCTCCATCGACGCCGCCATGGCTGCAGCCCAGGAAGGCGGCAACCATGCTTAAGAGACTCTGGGCGCGACTAACTGGTGGCCGCATTGTATGGCTGATGGATTTTGACGGTGAGCAAACGCGCTCGATTGCACGACCACAAGGTTTTGGGAGATTGGTAGCAAGAAGAATGCTATTTGCCTCGAAGGCTGTACTTCTTGAGGGTGGAACGGTCGCACACCCATCGTACGTAAAGCGATGGGAATATGAGAAGCCCACCCAGCAGAGGGAGGGCCAGCCCAATGCCTGACATCTGGCTGCTCGTGTTCATCTCCAGAGGGCTGATCGGTGCCGCTGGCGACGCCATGCCGCTGGAGCAGTGCGAGGCTCGGGCCCGCGACCTGGACCCTGACCTCTCCCATGTGGTGTGCATCAACACCCACGACCCATCTTGCCGGATCTACCGGGACCGATCTACCAACCTCGCCCAGTGGCAGCAGGAGCTTGAACAGCGCTGCCGGAAGCGGGTCAAGCAACAGAAGGACAGCAACCAATGAGCACGCTCCCGAATCATGTTGCGCGCTGCAACGGACACATCGCCACCTGGTCAACAGGCTTTGGCACGGCATCTGCGGGCAAGGTCGATTGCGTCCGATGCTTGCGCCGAACCGAGCCCCGGAAAGCACCCGTCATGGAGCCGCCCACTTTTGTTAGCGGCAATTGTCCAATGCGCATTGGCGCCGAGGCCGCCCAGCGCGCCCAACAGAGGGAGGGCCAGCCCAATGCCTGATCTGCACGATCTGAATGACCTTGAAGACACACCCACGGCCCAGTGTGAATGGTGCAGCGGTTCCGGCTGGCTAGGCGGCCCCTCTTACTACAACCCAGGTGAAGGCGGCGAAGAATGCCGCCACTGCCAGGGAGACGGCTGGGTGTACCTGCCGCCCGCCCAGGCCCAACCACAGAAGGACAGCAAATGAAAGAAACCGGCTTGATGTTCAAGGCACCGCTGGTGCGCGCCATCCTGAGCGGCCAGAAGACGCAGACGCGGCGGATTTGCAAGCCTGCAGTAGCCCACAACCTAAGCCAGGTTGTCGAAGTGCCAGACCCACAAGAGCGCGGACAGGTTTACAACGGCAGCACTTTTGGCGACGAAGAAGGTGACATCCTGTTCTCGTCACCATTCGGTGGACTGGGTGACCGCATCTATGTGCGCGAGACATGGGCTTACGGAGTGCATGCGCTGGCCGCTTCTCGCGATGAAGACGGCCCTTTCGTCTATGCGGCAGAAGGAACCACACAAGGCCGTCTATGTGAGCGCTGGAGGCCCAGCATCCACATGCCCAAGCACGCCGCGCGCATCTGGCTTGAAATTACCGGCGTGCGCGTTGAGCGGCTGCAGGCCATCAGTGAGGACGACGCCGAGGCCGAAGGCTGTGAGCGACTTGAAACTGAACGCGATGAGCGTGACTACAAGCTTTGTCCAAAGTGTGGCGGCACTCGGTTGCACAACGCCATAGGAGGCAATGGTGGCGTGATCTTTGATGTGGATTGCCAGGCGTGCGACACCTATGCCAAGCGCTTTCGCCACCTCTGGGACTCGACTGGTGGCGACTGGGCCGCGAACCCGTGGGTGTGGGTCATCGACTTCAAGCGCATCGACCAGCCCGCCCCCAAGGAAGCACCATGACCGACAAGACAGAAGCACAGCCCGAAGCGCTGCGGCTGGCCGCCCGCCTGGACTGCGATGCAACAGATGCAGACATGGGCCGCAAGCCCATTGCATGTACCCGTCGAAAGGCCGCCGCCGAACTGCGCCGCCTGCACGCCGAGATACAGCAGCTCAAGGACCAGCTATCAGCGCGGAAGGCTGCGCCTCTGACGGATGATCAGATTGCACGGGCTGCTGTAAATGCAGGGATGAAGCCGATATATGACAAGCCCAAAAAACCTATGGTGAATGCACTGGGCACCAGTGTCCCGTTCACATGGCTTAAGGCTTTCGCACACGGAATAGGAGCCACCAATGGATAAAGCCACCACCAAGCGCTCTCAACGACAGCCAACCCACAGCCGCGCATTGAAAAACGGCATCTACCGCAAGGCCTCTCCCATCGAGGCCTTGATGGTGCGCCAGAGCATTCAGGCCGATGTGGTCAACCTGGGCCTGCACTGCATGATGACCGACCACGGCAGCGAGCAGCCCGAGATGCTGGCCAGCCTTTCCTATCTGATCGGGATCGGCGCAGAGATTGCGCGAGCCATTCCGGTGGCCGGCAACAACAGGCCCGGCCTGCACCAGGCGCTGGCCGCCGTGGTCGACATGGCCGTAGACGGGCACCGCTGGGATTCAAGCTGGGGAGCACAGCTCTCGCATGCTGTCGAAATCAGCATTGACCTCCTCTGCAGTTATCGAAACCTGGGCCGCCGCTTTGAGCCGGGCGCCCGCCTGCTCTCGCACGAGGTCAAGGCCGGCACCGTTGGCACTGATGCGATCAAGCCACTGGATCTTCCAAGCGAGGCCCTTCAATGAACCGATCCATATCGATGAGCAAACGAGCACGCGACCGTGGCGATAAACGCGACCGCTGGCGAGAGCCACAAGAACCAACCCAACCCCGCCAGTGAGCGGGGTTCTTCATTCAGGTGATATGTATGAAAGAACTTACCCCTTCTGATATGAGCACCAACGACAATGCCGCCGCTGCGAGTGGCCCCGAATGGGTCCTTGCGAGCAAGTACGAGGAAATGACAGGCGTCACCCGCGAAACCGTCAAACAACGCAAGAAGAACGGTACATGGAAGATCGGCCAGCAGGTCGCAGTCGTTTCCCGCCGTCTCTACGTCAACATCAAGGCAGCAGACCAATGGATAAAAGACCAAAACTCGACACGCCGTCCGGCGTAAAAATCCGCGAATTCGTTACCGGGGATCGCATCCAGATCGCCTTCAGCTATGAAGGCAAGGAGTGCCGGGAGCTATTGCCAGCCGGCCCCATCAACAAGTCCAGCATTCAGCGAGCGGCCGTTCTGCGCGATGACATCAGAGCAAAGATCAAGGCCGGAGAATTCGACTATGCCGAATTCTTCCCGGAGAGCCCGCGCGCCGGCGTGAGCAAAAAGAAGGCTGGGCTGATGCGAGCCTTGCTGCAGAACCAACTGGAGATCTATGAGCGCCAGGTGCAAAACGGACAGCTCTCACCCTCCACTTACAACGGCTACGCCAAGATCATCAACGGCGATCGCATGAAACGCTGGCACGAGCTGCATGCATCCGAAGTGACTCCAAGCATGTTGCGCGACTGGATCAGCGAAATGGACTGCACATCGAAGGCGATCCGGAACACGCTCACGCCTCTGCACAGTGTTTTCGAGGATGCGCTGAATGACGAGTTGATCGACTTCAACCCCCTCGATCGCATTGCACTGACCAAGCTGATCAGACAAACGTCCCGGGCCAGCGACTACGTGGTCCAGCCTTTCACCCAAGCTGAGCGCCAGGCGTTGCTGCAGGCCTGCCGCAGTGATGAATGGCCCACCATCCAGTGGTGGCTAAATACCGGCCTGCGCCCAGGTGAGCTGCAAGCCCAGGAGTGGACGCATATAGACCTGGCCAAGCGGATTGGCAAGGTTGTGCAGAACCAGGTGGCAGGCGTCATCAAAACGCCCAAGACGGCGGCCGGTATCCGGGACATTGACCTCAACGAAGATGCACTTGCCGCTCTGCGTGCGCAGCAGCTCATCAGCAAAGGCAGTCCACGGATCTGGTTGAATCCCCGGAGCATGAAGCCATGGGAAACCGATGCCCAGATCCGGAAGACCATGTGGCTGCCTCTGATGGAGCGGGCTGGCATCCCATATCGCAACCCTTACCAGCTGCGTCACACTTTCGCGTCCACGCTATTGACTGCGGGCGCCAATCCTTGGTACGTGGCTCAACAGCTCGGTCACGAAGATGTCGAAATGGTCTTCAGGACCTACGGCAAATTTATCCGGGAAGATTATCAAAAGCCCAGGGCAGAACTGCGGCTGGTCGATAAAGCCTGATCGGTGCGAAACGCGTGCGAAATCGGTGCGAATTGCTGGACACCGGCAGACACTTCAAGGCAAGAAAAAACCGCCACATACTGAGGTTGTCAGTGTGTGGCGGTGTCTTGTATGGTGGAGCTGGCGGGAATTGAACCCGCGTCCGTCAGCCTTCGTCGAGCAGATCTACATGTTTAGTGTTCTGGTTTGAATCTCGCCTGCAAAGCCGCGCAGACACACGCTGCATTGCAAGCCAGTACCCTTAGATCTTGCCATCTACCAAGGTACCCGGTAGACGGCCAGCTGATGTAAATTCCCTTGCAGCCGGGAGGTATTGCTACCCCCTTGCCCAGCCCATCAACATACTGTTGCAAGGCTCACCGGATTTAAGCGGCGAGTGCGAAACGTTCGTCGTTTGCAGTTAGTTTTTTGAACGGAGATTTACGAGCGTCATTCAAGCTCGACATGCACCACACCGATCCCGAACCCACGTCGAAACCAGGACAGCCCCATAGCATCTATTTTAGGCCAGATTCAGCCGTTTCAAGAGCTCGTGTGGAGAATTGATGACATCATCGGCCTCCCAATGCGCGACCGACTGCTTTTCGCCCAGGTAGCCGTAGACAGCGGCGACGGTGTGCATGCCGGCGGCCTTGCCCGCGATGATGTCGCGCTCGTCGTCACCCACATAGACGCAGTCCTGCGGATCGACGCCAATGCGGCGTGCTGCTTCAAAGAGCGGCTCGGGATGGGGCTTGGCATGCGGTGTGGTGTCGCCACTCACGACGGCGCCGGCACTGGCGAACAAGGCCATCTGGCGCGACAGCGGCTCGGTAAAGCGCTTGGACTTGTTGGTCACCACGCCCCAGTGCAGCTGGCGCGCCACAATGCTGGCCAGCATGTCGGACACACCATCGAACACCGTGGTGTCCTGCGTCATGCGGCGCTCATAATTCTGGAAGAACTCCTCGCGCATCGTGGGGAACTCGGCATCCTCGGGCTGCATGCCAAAGGCCACGCGCAGCATACCGCGCGCGCCCGATCCGGCATACGGCCGGTAATCGGCCATCGGCAAGGATGGCATGCCTCTTGCCACCCGCATCTGGTCTGCAGCGGCGCCCAGATCCGGGGCGCTGTCAATCAGGGTTCCGTCCAGGTCGAACAGAATGGCGCGTATCGATCTTTGCATCAGCCGGGCTTTCGGGTTGCAATCATGTAGTTGACGCTGGTGTCTTCATTGAGCCAGTAGCGCTGCGTCAAGGGATTGAACTGCAGGCCCTTGCTGTGCGCATGCACCAGGCCGGCGCTGCGGCAGTAGTGGGCCAGCTCCGAGGGACGGATGAACTTGGCAAACTCATGCGTGCCCTTGGGCAGCATCTGCAAGATGTATTCCGCACCTACAATCGCCAGCGCAAAGGCCTTGGCATTGCGGTTGATGGTCGAGAAAAACACCCAGCCGCCGGGCTTGACCAGGTCATGGCAGGCCTGGACCACCGATGCGGGGTCGGGCACGTGCTCGAGCATCTCCATGCAGGTGACGGTATCAAAGCTCTCGGGCTGCAGCTGTGCCAGCGTCTCGACGGCGATTTCCTGGTAGGTGATACTGGGGGTTTGCGCCTCCAGCGCATGGAGCTGGGCCACGCGCAGCGCCTTGGTGGCCAGGTCGATGCCGGTCACGGTGGCGCCCTTGCGCGCCATCGAGTCGCTCAAAATGCCGCCGCCGCAGCCCACATCCAGCACCTTCTGGCCATTCAAGGGACTGAAGGCATTGATCCACTCCAATCGCAGTGGATTGATCTGGTGCAAGGGTTTGAAGTCACTGTCCGGATCCCACCAGTGCATGGCGAGCTCGGAAAACTTGGCCAATTCGGCCGGATCGGCATTCACAGTCTGGTTCATGGCCTGATTGTCCACCATCTGCAGGCGCATTCAGGCATAAAAAAAGCCCCACGAATGGGGCTTTTTTGCGCAGGGGCAGAAGAATTACTTCTGGGTGCCCACCACTTCGATTTCCACGCGACGGTTCTTGGCGCGGCCAGCTGCAGTCTTGTTGTCTGCCACTGGTTGCTTTTCGCCCTTGCCTTCGGTGTACACGCGGCTCTTGTCGATGCCCTTGGACACCAGGTAAGCCTTCACAGCTTCAGCGCGACGCACGGACAGCTTTTGGTTGTAAGCATCGGAGCCGATGGAGTCGGTGTGACCCACAGCGATGATCACTTCCAGGTTGATGTTCTTCACCTTGGAAGCCACATCGTCCAGCTTAGCCTTGCCTTCTGGCTTCAGCACCGACTTGTCGAAGTCGAAGAATGCGTCAGCAGCGTAGGTGACCTTTTGGGTCTGGGCAACTGGAGGAGCCACTGGAGCTGGTGCAGGAGCAGCTGGGGTAGCAGCAGGTGCTGGTGCGGGTGCTTCAGCAGCCTTCACCAGGGCACCGTCGCAGCCTTCAGCAGCGGTAGCAGGGGTCCAGTTAGCATCGCGCCAGCACAGTTCGTTGGTACCGTTCTTCCAGACCAACTCACCGCTGCCGTTTTGCCAGTTGTCAACTACTTTGCCGCCATCAGCAGCCTTAATTTGTGCTCCAGCGGCGGTTGCAAGCGCTGCAGAGGCAAACAACATCGCCACTTTGTTCAGTTTCTTCATGGTTCTCCTCTTGGGGAAAAAGCCGCAGCCGCGCTGCGAATCAAGACGTCGTCAGTGACCATCACCAAAAACGTTCTTACTTATTGTGCCATAGGCGTACCGGATCGCCATAGTTATCTGTAGCGCCAACGGTAAGACAAAAGCGCATTGGGCCTAGAATGTTGCCCACATGCAACATCAGCTTGCGCCTAAAATGCCTCTTGTACTTCGCCACCTATGCCCGCACTATGACCCAGTTTGCTAAAGAAACATTGCCGATCAGCCTGGAAGAGGAAATGCGCCGCAGCTACCTCGATTACGCGATGAGCGTGATCGTTGGCCGCGCTCTCCCAGATGCCCGTGACGGCATGAAACCGGTGCACCGCCGGGTTCTGTATGCGATGCATGAGCTGAACAACGATTGGAACCGCCCTTATAAGAAGAGCGCGCGTATTGTGGGTGACGTGATTGGTAAGTACCACCCGCACGGTGACAGCGCCGTCTACGACACCATCGTGCGCATGGCCCAGGATTTTTCACTGCGCCATATGCTGGTCGATGGCCAGGGTAACTTCGGCTCGGTGGACGGCGACAGTGCTGCGGCCATGCGGTATACCGAAATCCGCCTGTCCAAGATCGCCCACGAAATGCTGGCCGATATCGACAAGGAAACCGTGGACTTCGGCCCCAACTATGACGGCTCGGAAAGCGAGCCGCTGGTGCTGCCCGCGCGTGTGCCCAATCTGCTGATCAATGGATCGGCCGGTATTGCGGTGGGTATGGCCACCAATATTCCTCCGCACAACTTGAATGAAGTGGTGGATGCCTGCCTGCACCTGCTGCACCATCCCGAGGCATCGGTCGATGACCTGATGGAGATCGTGCCCGCGCCCGACTTCCCCACCGCCGGCATCATCTACGGCATCAATGGCGTCAAAGAAGGCTACCGCACCGGCCGTGGCAAGATCGTGATGCGCGCCAAGGTGCACTTTGAAGATATCGACAAGGGCCAGCGCCAGTCGATCATCGTCGACGAGCTCCCCTACCAGGTCAACAAGAAGACCTTGCAGGAGCGCATGGCCGAGCTGGTGCATGAGAAGAAGATCGAAGGCATCAGCCACATCCAGGACGAGTCGGACAAGTCCGGCATGCGCCTGGTGATCGAGCTCAAGCGCGGCGAAGTGCCCGAGGTGGTGCTCAACAACCTGTACAAGCAGACCCAGCTGCAGGACACCTTCGGCATGAACATGGTGGCGCTGGTCAATGGCCAGCCCAAGCTGTGTAACCTGAAGGACCTGATCAAGGTCTTCCTGGAGCACCGCCGTGAAGTGGTGACGCGCCGCACCGTGTATGAGCTGCGCAAGGCACGCGATCGCGGCCATGTGCTCGAAGGCCTGGCTGTGGCGCTGGCCAATATCGATGACTTCATCGCCATCATCCGCAATGCGCCCACGCCCCCGGTGGCCAAGGCCGAGCTGATGACCAAGAGCTGGGACAGCAAGCTGGTGCGCGAGATGCTCACCCGCACGCGTACCGATGGGGGCGTCATCAATGCCGACGACTACCGCCCCGAAGGCCTGGAAGTGGAATTCGGCATGCAGCAGGACGGCCTCTACCGCCTGTCCGAGACGCAGGCGCAGGAAATCCTGCAGATGCGTCTGCAGCGCCTGACCGGTCTGGAGCAGGACAAGATCGTTGCCGAGTACAAGGACATCATGGCGGTCATCGAAGACCTGCTGGACATCCTGGCCAAGCCCGAGCGTGTCTCGACCATCATCGGCGAAGAGCTGGTGGCCCTCAAGACCGAGTTCGGCCAGACCAAGCTGGGCGCACGCCGCAGCCTGGTCGAGTACAGCGCGCAAGACCTGTCCACCGAAGACCTGATCACCCCGACCGACATGGTGGTGACCCTGTCGCACACCGGCTATATCAAGAGCCAGCCGCTGAGCGAGTACCGCTCGCAAAAGCGCGGCGGGCGCGGCAAGCAGGCGACAGCTACCAAGGAAGACGACTGGATCGACCAGCTCTTTATCGCCAACACGCACGACTACTTGCTGTGCTTCTCCAACCGGGGCCGCCTGTACTGGCTCAAGGTCTGGGAAGTGCCTGCCGGCTCGCGCGGCTCGCGCGGCCGCCCCATCGTCAACATGTTCCCGCTGCAGGACGACGAGAAGATCAACGTGGTGTTGCCGCTGACCGGTGAATACCGCAGCTTCCCGGCCGATCACTATGTGTTCATGGCCACCCGCATGGGCACCGTCAAGAAGACCTCGCTGGACGAGTTCAGCAACCCGCGCAAGGCCGGCATCATCGCCGTGGGCCTGGACGATGGCGACGTGCTGATTGGCGCGGCGCTGACCGAAGGCCGCCACGATGTGATGCTGTTCAGCGATGGCGGCAAGGCCGTGCGCTTTGATGAAAACGATGTGCGCCCCATGGGCCGCAATGCGCGCGGCGTGCGCGGCATGAACATCGACGACAGCCAGAACCTGATCGCGATGCTGGTGGCCGAGCAGCACCCGGCCGAAGTCGAAGCCCGCAAGGCCAAGGACGCGCTGGACAACCTGCAGATCCGCGACAAGGAATTGCAGGACGCCCAGGCACCAGCGGCTGACATTGACGCGGTGCGCAAGCAGATCGACGAGGCCCGCGCTGCGCTGGATGCGGCCGACCTGGCAGCCATTGCTGCACTGGGCGAGCTGCCACGCGAGACCTTGCACAGCGTGCTGACTGCCACCGAAAACGGCTACGGCAAGCGCACCTCGATCGTCGAGTACACCCGCCACGGCCGTGGCACCAAGGGCATGATCGCGATCCAGCAGTCGGAACGCAACGGCAAGGTCGTGGCCGCCACCCTGGTGAGCCCGGATGACCAGATCATGCTGATCACCGACACCGGCGTGCTGGTGCGCACCCGGGTGGCCGAGATCCGCGAGATGGGCCGCGCCACACAGGGCGTGACCCTGATCAGCCTGGATGCAGGCGCCAAGCTGAGCGGGCTGCAGCGCATTGTCGAGAACGATGCGCAGGCGGACGAGAACGCCGAGGCCGACGGTGCCGATGGCGCCGATAACGCCCAGGGGGCGGACGGCAACGACGCCGCAAGCCCGGCAGACGGCTCCTAAGCCCGCACAGAAAAAGCCATGTTGCGACATGGCTTTTTCCTGCCCTTTATGCTCCTTTTTCCATAGCTATCACCGCTCGCTGTGCGAGCCAACAAGGCCTTCCATGCAACGCCCCTATAACTTCTCGGCCGGTCCGGCCGCCATCCCTGAAGACGTGCTGCAGCAAGCAGCCAGCGAGATGCTGGACTGGCGCGGCAGCGGCATGAGCGTGATGGAGATGAGCCACCGCGGCAAGGAGTTCATCTCGATCTGCGAGAAGGCCGAAGCCGATTTCCGCCAGCTGCTGGCCGTGCCGCAGAACTTCCACATCCTGTTCATGCAAGGCGGTGGCCTGGCGGAAAACGCCATCGTGCCGCTGAACCTGTCGCAAGGCGGCGCAGTCGATTTTGTCGTCACCGGCAGCTGGAGCCAAAAGTCGACCAAGGAAGCGGCCAAGTTCTGCAACGCTGCCGTGGCTGCGACCGACGAAGCCCAGGGCTTTACCCATATCCCCGACCCCGCCAGCTGGAAGCTGCGTGCCGATGCGCGCTATGTGCACATCTGCAGCAACGAGACCATCAATGGCGTGGAGTTCCAGCAGCTGCCCGACCTGGCCAGCCTGGGCTGCCAGGCGCCGCTGGTGATCGATTTCTCGTCGCATGTGGCGTCGCGCAAGGTGGACTGGAGCCGCGTGGGCCTGGCCTTTGGCGGCGCGCAAAAGAACCTGGGCCCCGCCGGCCTGACCCTGGTCGTCGTGCGCGAGGACCTGCTCGGCCACGCGATGGCCATGTGCCCCAGTGCCTTCAACTACCGCCTGGTGGCCGACAACCAGTCGATGTACAACACGCCTCCCACCTGGGGCATCTACATCGCCGGCCTGACCTTTGAGTGGATCTTGCGCCAGCAAGAAGGTGCGGCCAGCGGCGTTGCCGCGCTGGAAGCGCGCAACAGCGCCAAGGCCGAGCTGCTCTACCAGGCCATCGATGGCTCGCAGCTCTACGAGAACCGCGTGGCGCGCGACTGCCGCTCGCGCATGAATGTGCCCTTCTTCCTCAAGGATGAGTCGCGCAACCAGGCATTTCTGGATGGCGCCAAGGCGCGCGGGCTGCTGCAGCTCAAGGGCCACACATCGGTCGGCGGCATGCGCGCCAGCATCTACAACGCCATGCCACTGGCAGGCGTGCAGGCGCTGGTGGACTATATGCAAAGTTTTGAAAATCAGGGCTGATCAGCAACGCCCCGGTTTTGCCCGGGAAACACTCTTACGTTATTCTTACTGGCTGGCAGCCTCCCCGGGAGCTGCCCGCATCGCACACCCAGGCCACCATGAGCACTTCACCCCAAGCGTCCCCCGAACTCGCCGCACTGCGTGTCCAGATTGACAATCTCGACACGCAGCTGCTGACCTTGCTGAACCAGCGCGCCCTGGTTGCCGAACGGGTGGGCGAGCTGAAAAAGCGCGAAGGCACGCCCTTCTTCCGCCCAGACCGGGTCGCCCAGGTCATCCAGAAGATTGAAAACGCCAACCCTGGCCCCTTGAAGGCCGCCCATGTCTCGGCCATCTGGCGCGAGATCATGTCCGCCTGCCTGGCGCTGGAATCGCCCCAGCGCGTGGCCATCCTGGGCCCGGCCGGCACCTTCTGCGAAGAAGCGGCCATCCAGTACTTTGGCGGCGCTGCCGACATCAAGTACTGCAACAGTTTTGAAGAGGTCTTCCATTCCACCGCTGCGGGCAGCGCCCAGTTTGGCGTCGTCGGCGTGGAGAACTCGAACGAAGGCGTGGTCACGCGCTCGCTGGACATGTTCCTGCACACGCCCTGCCATGTCGTGGGCGAGGTGAGCCTGCTGATCCGCCACAACCTGATGCGCACGACCAACTCGCTCGAAGGCATCGAGGTCGTGGCCGCGCACCCCCAGGCGCTGGCGCAGTGCCAGGGCTGGCTGTCCAAGCACCTGCCCCATGCCGAGCGCCGCCCGGTCGAGAGCAATGCCGAAGGCGCGCGCCTGGCGGCCCTGCACCCGAACATGGCCGGCATCGCCGGCGAGCGTGCGGCCCAGCAGTACGGCCTGCACATCATCAGCCATGCCATCCAGGATGACGCCTACAACCGCACGCGCTTTGCGATCATCTGCCTGCCCCACACGCTGGCCACGCCCGAGCCCAGTGGCAAGGACTGCACCAGCCTGGTCGTCTCGGTACCCAACCGGCCCGGTGCCGTGCATGAGCTGCTGATGCCGCTGAGCAAGCATGGCGTGTCGATGACGCGCTTCGAATCCCGCCCGGCCCGCACCGGCCAGTGGGAATACTATTTCTATATTGACCTGGACGGCCACCCGTCGCAGCCCCATGTGGCCAAGGCCCTGGATGAGCTGCGCGCGCTGTGTGCGTTCTACAAGGTGCTCGGCGCCTACCCTGTCGGGAGTTGAATCGGTGAAAAAGTTTGAACATATGGCGCTGATCGGCTGCGGGCTGATGGGCGGCTCATTTGCCCTTGCAGCCAAACGGGCGGGGCTGGTCAAACGCATTGTCGGCTACAGCAAGTCGCCATCCACCACCAGCCGCGCGCGCCAGATGGGTGTCATCGACGAAGAAGCCAGCTCGGCCCTGCAGGCCGTCTCGGGCGCCGATCTGGTGCTGCTGGCTATCCCGGTCGCCTCGACCGAGTCGACCCTGGCCAACATCAAGCACCTGATCAACCCCGACACCCTGGTGATGGATGTGGGCTCGACCAAGATGGATGTGGTGGCTGCCGCGCGCCGCGCGCTGCGCGACCGCTTTGGCTGCTTTGTGCCGGCCCACCCGATCACCGGCAAGGAAGTCTTTGGTGTGGACCACGCCGACGTCAACCTCTACCGCGATGCCCAGGTGGTGCTCACCCCGACTGAGCTGACCAAGGTCGCCCAGCTGCGCCAAGCCGAGGCCATCTGGAAGGCCATTGGCACCCATGTGACCAGCATGGCGCCCGAGCAGCACGATGCCGCATTGGCCGCCAGCAGCCACGCGCCGCACCTGGTGGCCATGGCCTATATGAACTCGCTGCTGTCGCAAGACGGCGCACACCGCATGCTGTCGCTCGCCGGCCCCGGCTTTCGCGATTTCACCCGCATTGCCGCGGCCGAGCCGCAGATGTGGCGCGATATCTTCCTGGCCAACCGCAGCGAGATCCTCAAGCAGATCCAGTCGCTGCAGCACATGCTGGGCAGCTACGAGGCCGCGTTGCTGAGCGACGACCAGCCCGCGCTCGAGCAGCTGCTGCGCGAGGCCAGCGGCACCCGCGCGCAGTGGAAGCAGGGCAAGCTCTACACGCCAGAGTCGCTGTCCAAGCACAAAACCACCGCTTGATCGGCGCAGCACCAGCACTGGCCCAGCCGGTGGACCGATAATAGCCAGTGGCGCTACCTGATAACGGGCAGCGCCACCTTCGTTTGCGACCACCGCGCCGCCTGCGCAGCAGGCCTGGCGCAACCACCCCACAGCAGAGCCCCGCCATGTTCTCCACTGCATTTCTCGATATCCCCGCCTTGCAAAGCGCCCATGGTGAAGTGCAGCTGCCCGGCTCCAAGAGCATCTCCAACCGCGTGCTGCTGCTGGCCGCGCTGAGCGCGGGCACCACCACCATCCATGACCTGCTCGACTCCGACGACACCCAGGTGATGCTGCGCGCGCTCGAGCAACTGGGCTGCGCCGTGGTGCGCAGCACCGACCCGGCCCACCTCAACAGCTACCACATCACCGGCATTGCCGGCCAGTTGGCGCCCGCGCTGGCCGCCCGCAGCACCGCGCTGTTCCTGGGCAATGCCGGCACGGCCATGCGGCCGCTGACCGCTGCGCTGGCTTTGCTCGGCGGCCACTTCGAGATGAGCGGTGTGCCGCGCATGCACGAACGCCCCATCGGTGACCTGGTCGATGCGCTGCGCCAGCTGGGCTGCCAGATCGACTACCTGGGCAACGAGGGCTTTCCGCCACTGCGCATCCAGCCCGTGACGGCCGCGCAGCTGCAGCTGAACACGCCCATCACCGTGCGCGGCGATGTCTCCAGCCAGTTCCTGACCGCCCTGCTGATGGCCCTGCCCTTGGTCGCCACGCGCCAGGACATCGTGATCGAAGTCGCCGGCGAGCTGATCTCCAAGCCCTACATCCACATCACCTTGGAACTGCTCAAACGCTTTGGCATTGCCATCAAGAACGAGCAGTGGCAACGCTTTACCGTGCTGGCCGGCAGCCGCTACCAGTCGCCGCACGAGATCCATGTCGAGGCCGATGCCTCGTCGGCCAGCTACTTCATCGCGCTGGGCGCCATTGCCGCCAGCAAGGGCAGCCGGCCCAATGCGCAGGGCGGCACCTCCAGCGTGGACCGGGTCGTCAAGGTCGTGGGCGTGGGCGCGCAGTCGATCCAGGGCGATATCCGCTTTGTCGATGCCGCACGCGCGATGGGTGCGGCCATCACCAGCGGCCCCAACTGGCTGGAGATCCGCCGGGGCGCCTGGCCGCTGCAGGCCATCGACATGGACTGCAACCACATCCCCGACGCAGCGATGACCCTGGCCGCGATGGCGCTGTACGCCAATGGCACGACCACCTTGCGCAATATCGCCAGCTGGCGCGTCAAGGAAACCGACCGGCTGACCGCGATGGCCATCGAGCTGCGCAAGCTCGGCGCAGTCGTGGTGGAAGGCGCGGACTACCTGACCATCACCCCGCCCGCCAACCGCGAGGCCTGGAAGCCCGCCAGCATCCACACCTATGACGACCACCGCGTAGCGATGTGCTTCTCGCTGGCCGCCTTCAACCCCGCCGGCCTGCCGGTGCGCATTGAAGACCCCAAGTGCGTGGCCAAGACCTTCCCCGGCTACTTCGAGGCCATGTTCTCGGCCGTGCGCGCCGTGCCCGGCTCGATTCCGGTGATCTGCATTGATGGGCCCACCGCCTCGGGCAAGGGCACCGTGGCCTCGGCCGTGGCCGAGCAGCTGGGCTACCACCTGCTTGACTCGGGCGCGCTCTACCGCATCACCGGCCTGGCCGCCACCCGCGCCGGCATCCCGATCGATGCCGAGCATGCCAGCCAGATTGCCGCGCTGATTGCGCAGATGGACATCCAGTTTGGCGCGGACCATGGCGTGCGGCTTGACGGCGAGGACATCAGCCTGGCCATCCGCAGCGAAGAAGCGGGCATGAACGCCTCCCTGGTCTCGGCGCTGCCCGCCGTGCGCCAGGCGCTGGTGCAGGCCCAGCATGATTTTCGCCAGCTGCCCGGCCTGGTCGCTGACGGCCGCGACATGGGCACGGTGATTTTCCCGCTCGCCCCTTTGAAGGTCTATCTGACGGCCAGCGCCGCCAAGCGCGCCGAGCGCCGCCATAAACAGTTGATTGAAAAAGGAATACCGGCTACAATAGCCGACCTTCGTGCTGACCTTGAGGCGCGGGACGCGCGCGACATGAACCGCGCCACCGCCCCCTTGCATGCAGCGCAGGATGCATTCTTGCTGGACAACTCCGAGATGAGCGTGGACAACGCGGTCGCTCAGGTGCTGTCCTGGTGGGAAAAGCGACAGCCGTTTGGCAAAGAACAGGCCTGAGGCGCCCAGCGCGCCCCTTCTCCTGCCTTTGGCGGCGGTGTTACCCGCCCCTGCAACCTTCTACTGGTGGATCTAACCGCCATGGGTTGCCGGGTTGTTTAACTTTGAACCCCGTGGTGTCACAACCACACAACCTGCACGGCCAGCCATAAAAACGTCAGCAATAGTGCTGCCGGAAACCTGCCCGTGTCTAAGGAAATACATGTCTGAATCTTTTGCCGCCCTTTTTGAAGAGTCGTTGACACGCACCGAAATGCGTCCTGGCGAAGTGATCACTGCTGAAGTCGTGCGCGTTGAGCACAACTTCGTGGTGGTGAACGCCGGCCTGAAGTCCGAAGCCTATGTGCCAATCGACGAATTCAAGAACGACCAGGGCGAAATCGAAGTCCAAGTGGGTGACTTCGTGTCCGTGGCCATCGGTTCCATCGAAAACGGCTACGGCGACACCATTCTGTCGCGCGACACCGCCAAGCGTCTGGCTTCCTGGCTGGCCCTGGAAAAGGCGCTGGAATCGGGCGAATTCGTGACCGGTACCACCTCCGGCAAGGTCAAGGGCGGCCTGACCGTTCTGGTCAACGGCATCCGTGCCTTCCTGCCAGGCTCGCTGATCGACACCCGTCCGATCAAGGACCTGACCCCTTACGAAAACAAGACCCTGGAATTCAAGGTCATCAAGCTCGACCGCAAGCGCAACAACGTGGTGCTGAGCCGCCGCGCTGTGGTGGAAGCCTCGATGGGCGAAGAGCGCGCCAAGCTGATGGAAACCCTCAAGGAAGGCTCCATCGTTCAAGGCGTGGTCAAGAACATCACCGAATACGGTGCGTTCGTGGACCTGGGCGGTATCGACGGCCTGCTGCACATCACCGACATGGCATGGCGCCGCGTGCGTCACCCATCCGAAGTGGTGACCGCTGGCCAGGAAATCACCGCCAAGATCCTGAAGTTCGACACCGAAAAGAACCGTGTCTCGCTGGGTCTGAAGCAAATGGGCGATGATCCATGGATGGGCGTGTCGCGCCGTTATCCATCGAGCACCCGCCTGTTCGGCAAGGTCACCAACATTGCCGACTACGGCGCGTTCGTGGAACTGGAACCAGGCATCGAAGGTCTGGTGCACGTGTCCGAAATGGACTGGACCAACAAGAACGTTGCTCCTTCCAAGCTCGTGACCCTGGGCGACGAAGTCGAAGTCATGGTTCTGGAAATCGACGAAGACAAGCGTCGTATCTCCCTGGGCATGAAGCAGTGCAAGGCCAACCCATGGCAAGAATTCGCGCAGAACACCAAGCGTGGTGACCGCGTGAAGGGCCCGATCAAGTCGATCACCGACTTCGGCGTGTTCGTGGGCCTGGCCTCCGGCATCGACGGTCTGGTTCACCTGTCTGACCTGTCGTGGAACGAAACCGGCGAAGCCGCGGTTCGTAACTACAAGAAGGGCCAGGAAGTGGAAGCCATCGTGCTGGCCGTGGACGTGGACCGTGAGCGTATCTCGTTGGGCATCAAGCAGCTCGACAGCGATGCATTCACCACGTTCGCTACCGTGAACGACAAGGGCCAGATCGTGACCGGCAAGGTCAAGTCTGTGGATGCCAAGGGCGCTGAAATCGACCTGGGCGACGACATCGTCGGCTACCTGCGTGCTTCCGAAATCTCGGTGGACCGCGTGGAAGACGCACGTTCGGTGCTCAAGGAAGGTGATGAAGTTACCGCCGTGGTGACCAATGTGGATCGCAAGAGCCGCAGCATCTCCCTGTCCATCAAGCAGAAGGACCACGCTGAACAGCAAGAAACCATGGCTTCGCTGTCGCAGCAATCGTCCAAGGAAAATGCTGGTACCACCAGCCTGGGCGCACTGCTGCGCGCCAAGCTGGACGCCGACAAGTAATTGACGGCTCCGCTACCGACCCATGCCTTGCCCGTCTTGGTATAGTCGGTAGCTTGCAGACAAGGTGGGCGCCCAGTGCGCCCACCAACGCTTTGACTATTTGATTCACGAAGATTCCACATTCGTATGACCCGATCCGATCTGATTGAAGAGCTTGCCGCTCGATTCCACCAGCTGACGCAGCGGGATGCGGAGCAGGCCGTCAAAACGATTCTGGAGGCCATCGAAGACTCGCTGGTACGCGGACAACGCATCGAGATCCGTGGCTTTGGCAGCTTCACCATCACCCACCGCCAACCCCGCCTGGGCCGCAACCCACGCAGCGGCGAAGCCGTGCAGGTGCCCGCCAAGCGCGTCACCCACTTCAAGCCAGGCAAGGCCTTGCGCGAATCGGTGGACGACCCCAGCAACATCCTGACCTCGACCGCCAGCCCCAAGAACAACGACGAATAAAGCGCCGGCTGAACCACCCGGATGGCCCATCTGCCGCTGGCAGTTGGCAGCCAGCCCAACGAACGCTCCCTGTGGGGCGTTTTTTTATGCCCTGCCATGGCCCACGTTCCCCACGTTGCCCGCTGTCGCAGAGGTAGCTGTGCGGCACACTGCGGATCTGCACCAGCGCTATGCTGAGCGATCCACCCCGTCGCACCATGCCGCAACACCCCCTACCCGGCCCCCTGGACCAAGACCTGCTTCAAAATCTGAACCAGGATCTGGCCCAAACGCTGGCCCAGCACCCCAACCGGCGCCAATGGCTGCAAGGTCTGGGCGCCCTGGGCCTGGCCGCCCAGTTGCCGGCCATCGCGCAGACAGGCAGCGATGCGCCGCTGGCCATGGCCCCCTGGCCGGTCTCGGAGCAGCTGTTTGGCCTGGGCGTTGCCAGTGGCGAGCCCGATGCCAGCAGCGTGGTGCTGTGGACGCGGCTGCTGCCCAGCGCCAGCGCGCCCTTGCTGCGTCCAGTGGCCGTGCACTGGGAGCTAGCCCAGGATGCGCAGTTCCGCCAGATCCTACGCCAGGGCGAGGCCCTGGCCAGCCCGGACGGCGGCCACAGCGTGCATGTGCTGGCCCAGGGGCTGGAGGCCGACCGCTGGTACTACTACCGCTTTCACTGCCAGGGCCAGACCAGCGCCACAGGCCGCACCCGCACTGCGCCAGCCGCTGGTGCGGCGGTGGCCCGGTTGCGCCTGGTCTATGCCTCCTGCCAGCGCTGGGAGCATGGCTACTATGCCGCCTGGCGCCATGCGCGCGAGGACGATCCCGACCTGGTCGTCTTTCTGGGCGACTACATCTACGAATACGCCTCTCCCGCATCCGCTGCCAAGCAACAGCGCAGCCAGCTCGCGCGCCTGCAGCCGCTCTCCCATGCCGTCAGCCTGCAGGACTACCGCGACCGCTATGCGCTGCACAAGAGCGACCCGGACCTGCAGGCCATGCATGCGCACTGCCCCTGGCTGGTGACCTGGGACGACCATGAGGTTGAAGACAACTATGTCGGCGACGATGGCGTGGGCCAGGTCCAGGCCTTTGTCGCCAAGCGCATGGCCGCCTACCAGGCGTTTTACGAGAACATGCCGCTGCGCGCCTCAGTCGCCTGCAAACAGGGTGGCCTGGCCCTGCCCCCGGTCCACACGCCGCTCTACCGCCAACAAAGCTGGGGCGCCTTGGCCGCGATGTGGGTGCTGGATGCACGCCAGTACCGCGATGCCCAGGCCTGCCGCGTAGTCACCGAAAAAAGCCCGGCCTCCGTCAAGGGGGCAGAATGCCCCGACCTGGCGCGCAACAGCCGCAGCTTTCTGGGCTGGAGCCAGGAGCGCTGGCTGGCAGCGCAGCTGGCTGGCAACAGCGCGGCTATGCCCGGGAGCCGGCGCTGGAGCATCATCTGCCAGCAAACGCTGTTTGCGCCTCGCCACTTTCCCAACGGCCGCACCAGCGCCGATACCTGGGATAGCTACCCCGCCGCCCGCCAGCGGCTGCTGCGCGCTATGGAGCAAGCGCAGCTGCGCAACACCGTGCTGCTGGGCGGCGACATCCACCAGAACTATGTCTGCCGCATCCAGGATCCGGAGAGCGCTACTCCAGAACGCGTGCTGGCCAGCGAATTCTGTGGTACCTCGATCAGCTCGCACTCGGGCACCACCCAGGCCCGGGTCGATGCCATCGTGGCCCGAAACCCCCATGTGCTGCTGGCCCGCTGCGATGAGCGCGGCTATGGGCTCTGCGACATCACCCCCAAGCTTTGGACCACCCAGCTGCGCGTGGTCAACCAGCCGCAGTATGCGGACAGTGCCGCCCACACCTTGGCCCGCTTTGTGGTGGAGGACCAGGTGGCGGGGCCGCAATGGGCTTGATCCTGGCTGCGATCCCTTAATCCGAGCGCCCAACATTCTGCAACGCCCTTGCGGCACTGTCCGCTACGCCTGTCGCGGCAAAGCGGTTAGCATGCCAGACATTGCCGCCACAACCAGGAGATCGCCATGCCACGACTGTCCCCGGGATCCCGCACCCGCCGCCCGCATCTGCCGCCTTCCCACGCCACGGCCAGCCGCTGGTCGCTGTCTCTGGCGGCAGTCGCTACGGTGGCCTTGCTGGCCGCCTGCAGCAGCCAGCCCCAGCTGCAGTACCAGCCCCCCGCTGCGTCTGACCAGCCCGAAGGCAGCTCCGGCTGGACCGACAAGCCCGGCTGGGCCACCGAGCAATACGCGGTTGCCGCTGCCAACCCTTTGGCCACCGATGCCGGTTACCAGGTGCTGCAAGCGGGCGGCTCGGCCATCGATGCGGCCATTGCCGTGCAACTGGTGCTGGGCCTGGTCGAGCCCCAATCGAGCGGCATCGGTGGTGGCGCCTTTTTGCTGCATGCCCAAGGCAGCCAGGTCGAGGCCTATGACGGCCGCGAGGTGGCGCCGATGGCCGCTAACGAGAACCTGTTCATGCGTGACGGCAAGCCCATGGCCTTTCATGATGCGGTGGTGGGCGGCCGCTCGGTGGGCGTGCCCGGCGCCATCCGCATGCTGGAGATGGCGCACAAGGAGCACGGCAAACTGCCCTGGGCCAGTTTGTTTGAGCCGGCCATTCGCCTGGCCACCGATGGCTTCAAGGTGAGTGCGCGTCTGAACGCCCTGACTGTTCAGGAGAAATTCCTGGGCCAGGACCCGGTTGCCAGCGGCTACTTTCTCGATGCCCATGGCAAGCCCTGGCCCGTAGGCCATCTGCTGAAAAACCCCGAATACGCCGCCGTGTTGCAGGGCATCGCCCAGCACGGCTCCAAGGCCTTGCTCGAAGGCCCGGTGGCCGAGGCCATCGTGCGCAAGGTGCAGGGCCATGCCAGCAACCCCGGCAAGCTCAGCCTGGCCGATCTGGCCGCCTACCAGCCGCTCAAGCGCCAGGCGCTGTGCAGCGATTACTCCCCCAGCGCTGCGGGTGCCCCTGCCAGCCAACCGGCTTCCACCCGCAGCTACCGCCTGTGCGGCTTTCCGCCGCCCAGCTCGGGCGGCATTGCGGTGGCGCAAATCCTGGGCATCCTGGCCAACACGCCGGCCGGGCAAATGGGCCTGGGCGCCGATGGCCTGCCCAGCGCCGACTGGCTGCACCTGTATGCCGAGGCCTCGCGCCTGGCCTTTGCCGACCGCAACCAGTATGTCGCCGACCCGGCCTTTGTCGGCGCGCCGGCAGGGGATTGGTCGAGCATGCTGCGCCCCGACTACCTGGCCCAGCGCGCCCGCCTGATCGGCGCGCGCAGCATGCAGCAAGCCCAGCCCGGCCAACCCGGCAGCGTCAAGATGGCCTATGCTAGCCAGCCCTACCAGCAGGAATACGGCACCAGCCATATCAGCATCGTGGACCGCTACGGCAATGCCATCGCGATGACCACGACCATCGAAGACCAATTCGGCTCGCGCCAGATGGTCAACACCGGCCGTGGCCTGGCTGGCGGCTTTCTGCTCAACAACGAGCTGACCGATTTCAGCCTGGCGCCGCGCGATGCGCAGGGCCAGCCCATCGCCAACCGGGTCGAGCCCGGCAAGCGCCCGCGCTCGTCGATGGCGCCCACCCTGGTGTTCGACAAGGCCACCGACCGCCTCGTCATCAGCGCCGGCAGCCCCGGCGGCGCCTGGATCATCCACTACACCACCAAGACCTTGTACGGCATGCTCAACTGGGGCCTGATGCCGCAGCAGGCCATCAACCTGCCCAACTTTGGCAGCCTCAATGGCCCCACCGTGCTGGAGGAAAAGCGGTTCCCCGCTGCCACCGTGCAGGCCCTGCAGGCCCGTGGCGCCGAGGTGAAAGAGCAAAACCTGACCAGCGGCCTGCAGGCGATCTCACGCGGCGAGGCGCATGGCAAATCCTGGTGGTTTGGCGGTGCCGATCCGCGCCGCGAAGGCATTGTCATGGGCCAGTAAGCGCCCCCGCTGCTTGCCAACCCACGGGCCGCTTGCGGCCCGTTTTTATGCCTGCCTGCCATGTACAGAGACTGTTCGCAGCCAACCCTAAAAAGCCTGCTACACCTGGTCACATAGCGCCTGGGCACCGCATTGCTGATTTTGCAGCCCGCCCTCTACAATGCGGGCTCCACGCAAGGCGCGGCACCCAAGCACACCACAAGCTGCGTCCATCCGGTTTCAAACCACAGAGGGGAAAACACATGAAAAAACTAGGCATCGGCATTGCCGCAGCCGTGGCCGTATTGGTCGCGGGTGGTGCAGCCACAGGTTACCTGGTCGGCAACAACATCGAACAAGGTTTTGCAACCGCTGCCAAGGAGTGGAGCAAGCCGCCGCTGCTGGTGCAGGTACAGGACTACCAAAAGGGCATTTTCTCGTCGACCGCGCAGACATTGTGGACGGTGGACACCGGTGAAGAAAAGCTGCAGTTCACCGCCCAGCACGCCATCAGCCACGGCCCGCTGCCCATTGCACACCTGGCAGAAATCGTCTCGACCTTTGCGATCAACCCCGATGCCCCACCCGAGTGGGTGGTGGCCTTCAAGGACAAGGCGCCTCTGGTCTGGAAGAGCAAGGTGGGCTGGTCCAAGAACACCCAAAACGAGGTGACATCGCCCGCGTTCAATGGCGAATTTGGCGCGGACAAGCTCGCCTTTGGCGGCTTCAAGTCGGACTTCGAGATGTCTTCCGATTTCAGCCGCATCAAGGGCGATGCATCGATGCCCAGCCTGCTGGTGCAAAGCAAGCCCGGTGAAGAAGACGACGGCCAGGCCTCCGAGATGCTGATGAGCGGCAACACCATGCGCTTTGACATGCACCAGCCCACGGGCCAGGAGTTCATGGTGGGCAGCATCGAGTGGGCGCTTGCCAGCCTCAAGGTCAGCCCCAAAAACGGTGACAGCCCCGCTGAACTCGCCGACCTGAAAATGGTGGCCGACACCCAGCTGCAAGGGGAGGTGGTCAACACCACGATCAACGCGTCGATCAAATCCTTTGTGCAAAAGGACCACAAGATCGACGACATGGTGATGGACCTGGGCCTGCACAACCTCGATGCCGGCTGGCTCAACCAGTTCACCAAGGAGTCGCAGAAGATCCAGGGCGATCCGCAGGCCATGCAGATGCTGCTGTTGCAGGGCATGCAGCAGCTGCTGGCGCGCAAGCCCGAGCTCGAGTTCAAGCGCATCAGCTGGCGCACCGCCGAAGGCACGGCCGAGGTGGCTGCCTCGCTGGCCTACCAGGGCGATGCCAACAAGCCGCTCAACCCGATGATGGACTTCAAGGCGCTGCTGCGCCTGGATATGCCCAAGCCCGTGCTGCAGTCGCTCTACGCCAGCAAGGTGCGCGAAGCCTATCTGCTGGAGAACGAAGGCGCGGACGACATCGATGCCAAGCAGATCGACAGCGCCGTGCAGCAGGATGTGGATGCGCGCCTGGCGGGCCTCGTGCAAGCGGGCCTGTTGGTGGACAACAAGGACCGTGTGGCCAGCGAGCTGCAATGGACTGACGGCAAGCTGCAAGCCAATGGCAAGCCGCTGGACCAGAACGGGATGATGGGTCTGCTGTCCGCGATGCCCTAAGTTGCAAGAGCCTGCGTGGCCAGTCTACGGGCCACGGGCAAAAAACAAGCCCGACATCTTCACGATGGCGGGCTTTTCTGTTGCCGCTTGATCGACCTGGTGACCAGGCCGCAGCGCCGTATTACTCGACGAATTCTTCGTCGCCGGTCAGGCTTTGCTGGCGCAGTTCATCGTCCTGGCGCAGGTAGGATTTGATCAGGTCAAAGAAGCTGTCGTAGAAGGTGGCCGAGCTCACCGTCTCGCTGCCCACCTTGACCATGGAATCATTGCCGGCAGAAAACGGCAGCGAGAGCGAGCCTAAAGCGCCCACACCGACACTGGCCGAGTTGCTGCTCTTCTTGAGGTTGTAGGTGTCTTTGAGTGCAGAGACAAAGCCCAGGGTCACCTTGCCGTCCTTGCTGTCGGCAGCGCAGACGACGCGGATGGTGATGATCTGGTGGTTGTCCGTCGCTGGCTGGAAGCTCTTTTGGCCTTCGACCTCTTTGCCCTTGGAGACATTGATCAGATAGCCCTGGCTCAGCAGCGCGCGGCGTGCAGCCTCGCAAGCGCGCTCCGGCGGCGCATCAAACAGGCGTGAATAGGTGGCAGACGATCCAAAGGTCTCATGGGCCACCACGTTGTAGCGGTGGCTGTCGGCCTCGCGGTCCAGGCTGCCGCAACCCGATACCGACAGCGCCAAGGCTGCCACCAAGGACCAACCCGCCCATGAGCGATGCGGTGCGCAGCGGGTGGATGCAGCCAGTAAAAATAGATCTGAATGCTTGCCCAACATGAACGAAACGAACTCCCGAAACAACATGATGACCTGGATGACAGAGATGCAGGCCCAGCCGCACCACTGTAATGGATATGGCCGGCGCAGCATGTCAGCCAACGCCTGTATAGCACGCCCGGCGCGTGGGGCAAAGAGGCATGCTACCAGCCGCATTCCCCAGCACCAGCAGCGCTGCACTGGTTTACCAAATTTTGCATATTATGCGCGGCATTTACCCAGGATGGAAAAGCACAACGCGCTATGCTTTTAAAAGCACATTCAACCTCCCTGCCCAACCCCCATGTCCATGCCAGACCCTGCCCGCCCAACCGACTCCCCAGGCCCGCAGCGCCGCCTTTTGCTGCAGGCTGGCAGCGGCCTTTTGCTGCTGCCCTGGCTGCACGGCGCGCAGGCGGCGGCCACCGACGGCTGGCCTGCTGACGCGCGCGTCCCCGGTGGCGTAGCGCGCCTGTCGCTGGGCCCGGCGGCCGAGCGGCCCCAGGCCTTTGCAGGCGATATCCCGCTGCTGGTGCTGGGCGACGCCATCGAATGGACGGCGCTGGTCGGCATACCGCTGTCGGCCCCCACCGGCGCCGCAGAGATCCGGCTGCAAACGGCCAGTGGCCCACGCAGCATCGCCTACACGGTGCGCGACAAGAAATACAGCGAGCAGCGCCTCAAGGTCGCCCCCAAGACGGTCGATCTGTCTGCCGCCGACAATGCCCGCTATGAACGCGAACGTGACCACCAACAAACGGTGATGGCCACCTTCAGCACACCGCTGCCCGCGCAGATGCAGCTGCCCGTGCCGGTGCCCGGTCGGCGCTCGAGCTCCTTCGGGCTGCGCCGCGTCTTCAATGGCCAGTCACGCAATCCGCACAGCGGCATGGACATCGCAGCCCCCACCGGCACGCCGGTCAAGGCACCGGCCGATGGCAAGATCATCGATGTGGGTGACTACTTCTTCAACGGCCACACCATCTGGGTGGACCATGGTGGCGGCTTTCTGACGATGTACTGCCACCTGAGTGCGACCCAGGTGACGGTGGGCCAGAGCGTGCGCGCTGGCGAAGTGATCGGCAAGGTCGGCGCCACCGGCCGGGTCACGGGCCCGCATCTGCATTGGGGCGTGATGCTCAACCGCAGCATGGTCGACCCTGCCCTCTTCCTCAGCGCCTGATAGCGCGCCTGTGGTTATCCCAGATATCTGTGGGTCAGCATGTGGACAAGGCTCTGGACAAGATGGCAAGCCTTTGACTTGCTTCAACAATTTCCATGCGCCTAAGTTTTAGGCAAACGCTGCTGCGGCAGCGCCCATGGAGCGGGCTGCCAAGCGCCAAGCTTGGCCTACACCAGCGCCGGCCGGCATCCCCTAGGATGGCAAGCTGAGATCGTAAAAACGTTCTAGGTTTGCTTTCACCCACCGCAGCGCGCGCCTGTGCGCTGCCTCGAACAAGGAAAAAATTCATATGCAACGTTGGAAACTGATGAGCCTCAGCGCAGCCGCTGCGATGGCCCTGGCCGCCTGCAGCAGCACCCCATCGTCCACCCCTGCGGCACCTGCCACAGGCAGCACCGCACCCGCCATGAACGTATCTGCCACCGACAAGACCTTGCAGGCCTACCACTGGGATCTGGAACGCGCCGAAGACCAGTCCGGCCGTCCGCTGCCCGCCTTCACCGCACTGGCCCCCAAGAAGGTGCTGCGCCTGGGCTTCAGCGGCGATGCCAAGACGGCACACCGCGTGAGCATCGGCAACCTCTGCAATGTCATGGGCGCGGGCTACCAGCTCGATGGCGACAAGATCAGCATCAGCAACCCGATTGGCACGATGATGGCGTGTGAGCCCCCACTGATGCAGCTTGAGCAGGCGGTGAGCGCACAGATCACGCGCGCCGAGAGCCTGCGCATCACGCAGGACAGCAACGCCCCGCGCCTGACCTTGCAGTTCAACGATGGCAGCCGATGGCTGCTGAAGTCGGTGCCCACCAACGCCACCAAGTACGGCAGCGCCGGGGAGACCATGTTCTATGAAGTGGCCCCCCAGACCAAGCCTTGCAGCCACGGCGTGGCCAAGGGCGTGCAATGCCTGCAGGTGCGTGAGCTGCGCTATGACAGCAATGGCCGCAAGACCGTGGCCGGCGACTGGCAGCATTTCTACGGCAATATCGAAGGCTACCAGCACGAGCCCGGCTACAGCAATGTGCTGCGCGTGAAGCGTTACACCATTGCCAATCCGCCAGCCGATGCCTCACGCTACGCCTATGTGCTGGATTTGACGGTCGAGACCGCCAAGGCCCCTTGATAGTGCAGGCGGGTGCTGCTGACAGCGCCCGCTTACTCCGCTGAGATGGAGGTCTGGCCAGCTCGCAGCTACTGCAAGTTAGAGGCCTCAAGCTAAAGCCACATCACCAACCCCCAGTCGCCCCACAGCGGTGACTGGGGATTTGGTTTTTGCAGCCCACATTGGCGCAATGCGCGCATCGCAGCGGCGTTTGCGCCCATGCCCCGCTTTTGGGCATGCCCTGCTTGCCGCATGGATAAGCCCAACTCTTATATAAGAGTTGAGCAGGCATGGCAGAATGGGGCCACAAACACCTACAACCATCCAGCGGTTGCAGCAGCTGCACCAGCGCAGGCTGCGCCCCACCCCATGCCAGCGACCACCCACTCCGCCCCTCCGCCGCTGCTGCGCGACCAGCAAAGCGGCTTTCTCGTTTTTCTGATCGCGCGCGTCTTTGCCGTGGGTGCCACCCAGATCCAGGCCGTGGTCGTCGCCTGGCAGGTCTATGACTTGACGCGCAACCCCATGGCGCTGGCCTTTGTGGGCCTGGCCCAGTTCATCCCGATGCTGCTGCTGCTGCTGCCTGCCGGCGAGCTGATCGACCGGCTGCCACGCAAGAAGGTGCTGGCCACCAGCTGGGCGCTGGGCAGTGTCTGCAGCGCGCTGCTGCTGTGGCTGTCGGGCCATGGCCATGCCGGGGTCGCAGGCATCTATGCGGTGCTGGTGCTGTATGGCGCCACGCGCGCCTTCTCCGGCCCATCGCTGCAAAGCCTGCTGCCGCAGCTGGTGCCGATGGCGCTGCTTCCCAAGGCCATTGCCACCAACAGCGTGGTGATGCGCTGCTCGGCCATTGGCGCGCCGATGCTGGGCGGCTTTTTGTACGCCGCTGGCGGGGCCGTGTGGACCTATGCCGTCTGCATGCTGGCCTTTGCGATCGGCACCGTGCTGCTGCTGCGCGTCAAGGTGCTGTATGCGGCGCCCAAGGCCGCTACCGAGCCGGGCGCTGCACGCGACACCATCTGGCAGCGCTTTGGCGCGGGCATCCGCTTTATCTTTGGCCGCCCCATGGTGCTGGGCACCATCTCGCTCGATCTGTTTGCCGTGCTGCTGGGCGGTGTGGTGGCGCTGCTGCCCATCTATGCCCATGAGGTGCTGCACACCGGTCCCGAGGGCCTGGGCCTGCTGCGCAGCGCCATGGCGATGGGCGAAGTCTGCGCCGGTCTCTACCTCAGCAGCCGCCCCTTTGGCACCCAGGTGGGCCGCCGCATGATGCTGGCCGTGGCCGTGTTCGGCATCGCCAACCTGGTGTTCTCGCTGTCGCACTGGCTGTGGCTGTCCTGCCTGGCGCTGGCCGTCGCCGGCGCTGCAGACATGGTCAGCGTCTATGTGCGCGGCTCGCTGCTGCAATTTGCCACCCCCGACAACATGCGCGGCCGCGTCAATGCCGTCAATATGCTGTTCATCGGCTCGTCCAATGAGCTGGGCGAATTCCGCGCCGGCAGCAGCGCCGCCTTGCTGGGCGCCGTGCCCGCAGCGGTGGCGGGCGGCCTGTGCTCACTGGCCGTGGTGGCCTTGTGGACGCGGCTCTTTCCCAGCCTGTGGAAGGTGAACCGCTTCGAAGATGCGCAGCACCAGTCTGCAGGCCGCTAAGACCAAACCTCAACGCTCCCTCAGAGCGCATCGACTGGCAGCTTGAGAAAACGCCGGCCCTGTGCATCGGCATCGGGCAGGCGCCCGGCGCGGATATTGACCTGCACCGACGGCAGCATCAGCTGCGGCATCGCCAGCGTTGCATCGCGCGCCTCGCGCATCACAACAAACGCGGCCTCGTCCACCCCCTCGTGCACATGGATATTGTGCGCACGCTGCTCGGCCACCGTGCTGCACCAGGCGGCAGCGCGACCGGCTGGCGGGTAATCGTGACAGACATAGAGCAGCGTCTCTGGCGGGTGCGCCAGCAGCCGGCCAATCGAGCGGTAGAGCGCATGGGCATCGCCGCCAGGGAAATCACAGCGCGCTGTGCCCACATCGGGCATGAACAAGGTATCGCCGACAAAAATGGCGGCCACCGTGCCTGCCGCAACACCGCCCTCTTCCACCGCATAGGCCAGGTCCGCCGGCGTGTGGCCGGGCACACCCAGCGCGCGGATGCGGATGGCCCCCAGCGCCAGCACATCGCCATCGCGCAGCAGGCAGTCAAAGTCCGCGCCCTGCGGCGCAATGCAGCCCTCCATGCCGTAGATGCCGCCAAAGACTTTTTGTACCTGGGTGATGCGCTGGCCAATCACCACCGGCGCAGCAATACGCACCGCGCCTGCGGGCATCTGTGTGCGCAGCCACTGGGCCGCAGACAGGTGGTCTGCATGGGCATGGGTCTCCAGCACCCAGCGCAGCGTCAGCTGCTCGGCATCCAGGTAATCAGCGATGCGCTGGGCTGATGCGGTACTGGTGCGGCCGCTCTTGGCATCAAAGTCCCAGACCGGGTCGATGACGGCCGCCTCGCGGCTCGCCACATCGTGCAGCACATAGCTGACGGTGCCGGTCACCTCGTCAAAAAATGCCTGAACGCCAAAAGAAGGGGCAGAGCGCATGGTTAAAACACATTCACACAAAACAATATATCTTTTAATATAATAAAAATCCCCCTTTTCGGCAAGCCTGTGGCGTCCAAGCCTTCTGTCCATGTCTGTAAAAACCAAGGCCTCCCCTTCGCCCGAAGCCATGCGCAAGGCAGCGCACCATGCCGTCTCTGCCCTCAAGCTGCTGGGCAATGAGGACCGTTTGATGCTGCTCTGCCTCCTGAGCCAAGGCGAATGCTGCGTCAGCGATATGGAGGCGCAGCTGGGCATTGCGCAGCCCACCTTGTCGCAGCAGCTCGCCGTGTTGCGGCGCGAAAACGCGGTCAGCACCCGGCGCGAGGGCAAGAACATCTTCTACCAGGTGGCCGATGCGCGCCTGCTGGCGCTGTTGCAGACGCTCTATGCCCAGTACTGCCCGGCAGCCTGAAACCCCACCGCATCGCTCACGCCAAGAAAGTCGCCCATGTCACTCGATCTGTCTGCCTTTACGCCGCTGGCCGCCCTCGCAGGCGGTGCCTTGATCGGTCTGGCCGCCGTGCTGCTGGTGCTGTTCAATGGCCGCATTGCGGGCATCAGCGGCATCGTGGCCGCACTGCTGCCGCCGCGCCCACAACCCGGCGCCTGGCGGCTGGCCTTTGTGGCTGGCCTGCTGGCGGCCCCTTGGCTCTACCAGCTTTTTGCGCCTTTGCCAGCGGCCAGCAGCCCTGCAGCCTGGCCGCTGTTGGTGCTGGCCGGCCTGCTCGTGGGCATAGGCACGCGCCTGGGCTCGGGCTGCACCAGTGGCCATGGCGTCTGCGGGCTCTCGCGCCTGTCGCTGCGCTCCCTGGTGGCCACCTTGGTTTTTATGGCCAGCGGTTTTGCGACCGTGTTTGTGCTGCGCCACGTGTTGTAAGGAGAGAACGATGGCTATCCTGATCGCAGCCCTCGCTGGCCTGGTCTTTGGCCTGGGCCTGCTGGTGTCCGGCATGGCCGATCCGCAGAAGGTGCTGGGCTTTCTAGATCTGGCCGGTGCCTGGGACCCTTCGTTGGCCCTGGTGATGGGCGGCGCGATAGCGCTGGGGCTGCCCGGTTTTGCACTGGCCCGCCGGCGCAGCCGCAGCCTGCTGGGCGAGCCCATGCAGCTGCCTGCACGCCAGGCGGTCGATGCACCGCTGCTGATCGGCTCGGCGCTGTTTGGCATCGGCTGGGGCCTGGCCGGCTACTGCCCCGGCCCTGCGCTGGTGGGTACGGCAACGGGCTTGGGTTCCGCAGCGATCTTCAGCGCGGCGATGCTGGCGGGCATGCTGTTGTTTGGACTCTGGTCCAAGAGGTCTTGAGGCGCGGTCACTATAAAATCCATAGCTGGTCACCCCAGCACCATCGCTCCACCAGCTCGCCCACCCATGTCTTTCGCCATCGACCCTGCTGTTGCGCATGCCCATGCGCAGGACTGCCCCCTGCCCCTGTTGTGGCGCGACGAGCACCTGGTGGCGATCTACAAGCCCGCCGGTTGGCTGGTGCACCGCACGGGTCTGGATGCGGGCGAGACCCGCTTTATCGTGCAGACCTTGCGCGACCAGATCGGCCAGCATGTGTTTCCGCTGCACCGGCTCGACAAAGGTACCTGCGGCGTGCTGCTGCTGGCGCTGCATGCCGAGGCCGCCAGCCGCACGCGCATGCAATTTGAAAACCACCAGCTGCACAAACGCTACCTGGCCCTGGTGCGCGGCTGGGCACCGCTGCAAGCAGATGTTGACCACGCGCTGCGCCCCGACGATGCCCCGCAAGACGCGCCCGCCCAGCCGGCCCAAACCCGCTTTGCGCGCCTGGCGACGCTGGAGCACGCCGAGGCCTACGACAACCGCTTTGCCGGCACGCGCCTGTCCTTGGTGCAGGCCGAGCCCCACACCGGGCGCCGCCACCAGATCCGCCGCCACCTCAAGCACATCGCCCACCCCATCATTGGCGATGCCACGCATGGCAAGGGCCCGCTGAACCGCTGGTGGGCCGAGCGCCTGGGCCTACAGCGGCTGTGGCTGCATGCCTGGTCGCTGTCGCTGCAGCACCCCTATACGCAGGCCCCCTTGCATATTGAAAGTGGGCTGCAGTTCCCGTACTCAGAACCCGCAGCGGGCATGTCCGAGCCGCAATCGCACCCCAGCCTGCAGCAATGGCAGGCGCTGCTGCGCAACCCGGCCTGGTCGCGGCAAGCCTAGCAGCTGCGCCAAGACCAAGGGTGCACATTGTTTTTCGGATGCGCGCACACTCGCCCCGTGAAAAATAAACAAACAACATCCTCTCCCGCCGCACCCTCCTCGGCAGCGCCTGCTGCAACGCTCAGCCCTGCCGTCTTGCTGCTGATGGCCACGGCCTGCGGCCTCTGCGCCGGCGCCAATTACTTCAACCAACCGCTGCTCAACTCCATCGCCCATGCGCTGCAGGTGAGCGAGAGCACGGCCGGCATCCTGGTGACCTGCGCGCAGGTGTCGTATGCGATTGGCCTGCTGTTTCTGGTGCCGCTGGGCGATATGCTCGAGCGCCGCAAGCTGACCGTGGGCCTGATGCTGCTCGCTGCGATCGGCCTGCTGGTCAGCGGCTTTGCCGGCCTGATGCCCTCGCCGTTCACGGCCCTGGTGCTGGGCACCTTGGTGACGGGTCTGTTCTCGGTCGCCGCCCAGGTGCTGGTGCCGATGGCCACCAGCCTGGCCCCGCGTGAGTCAAGCGGCCGCGCCGTCGGCCTGGTGATGAGCGGCCTGCTCACCGGCATTTTGCTCTCGCGCACCGTCGCCGGACTCCTGTCGGCCGTGGGCGGATGGAGCCTGGTCTACAAGGCGGGCGGTATCACCATGGTGCTGGTGGCGCTGGCGCTCTACCGGGTTCTGCCCAAGGTGGCACACAGCGGCCCACGCCTGCACTATGGCCAGGTGCTGGGCAGCATGGCGACGTTGATCCGCACACAACCCCGTCTGCGCACCCGCACCTTGCTGGGGGGCCTCGCCTTTGCATCGGTCAGCGTGCTGTTCTCGACGATGGCCCTGATGCTCGGCGGCCCCGAGCACGGGCTGAGTGACTCATCGATCGGCCTCATTGGCCTGTCGGGTGTGGCCGGCGCCTTGATGGCCAATGCTGCAGGCCGCCTGGTCGACAAGGGCCTGGAGCGCCCGACCACCGCCTTCTCCGTGCTGCTGCTGGTCGTCAACTGGGCGCTGCTGTGGTACAGCCAGCATTCGGTGTTCCTGTTCATCGTCGGCATGCTGGTGATCGAGCTGGCGCTGCAAGGCACCCACATCTGCAACCAGAACGTCATCTACCGCCTGGCACCCGAGGCGCGCTCGCGCATCAATGCCTGCTATATGACGGGCTACTTTATCGGCGCATCGGCTGGCTCGGCCATCGGTGCCTGGGCCTGGCACCACGGCGGCTGGACGGGTGCCTGCATCGCCGGCACAGTGCTGGCACTGCTCAATGTCGCGGCCTTGCTGGCGGACCGCAGGTTGTCGCAGCCGGGCGCCGTGGCCTCTGCCACCCGCGCGGCATAAAGGGGCGGCCCGGAGCTTCCCGCTCAGAGCTTCCCGCTCAGAGCTTCCCGCCCGGAGCTTCCCGCCCAGAGCTTCCCACCAGGCACTGTCGCGCAGACACGCCGGGCAGACAGGAGGACAATGGTAGGCTTGCAGTTCCGGCATGGCGGTCAGTGGCCGCCTGCACCGACACGAGAGAGAAACCATGTACCTCGACCAAGACAACGCCCCCAACATCAACCAGCTCACCGCATTTCGCCGCGATCTGCACATGCACCCGGAGCTGAAGTACGAAGAAAACCGCACCGCCGACAAGATCGCAGCCTATCTGACGGCGCTGGGCATCCCCATGGTGCGGGGCCTGGGCACCACCGGCATTGTGGCCAGCATCTACGGCCAGGGGCGCGATGCCGCCAACCCCGGGCCGGCGATCGGTATCCGCGCCGATATGGATGCGCTGCCGGTGCAGGAGACCAACCAGTTTGGCCACATCAGCCAGTACCCGGGCCGCATGCATGCCTGCGGCCACGACGGCCACACGACGATGGTGATGGGCGCGGCCGAGCTGCTCGCTGGCCAGCGTGACTTCGATGGCACGGTGCACATGATCTTTCAACCCGGTGAAGAAGGCGGCGCCGGCGCCCGCGCGATGATGAACGACGGGCTGTTTACCCAGTTCCCCTGCCAGGCCGTGTTTGCATTGCACAACTGGCCCGCGCTGCCGCAGGGCCAGATGGGGGTGCGCGTGGGGCCCATCATGGCAGCTGCCCTGCGCTTTGAGATTGTGGTGCGCGGCCGGGGCGGCCATGCGGCCCTGCCCCACACCACGGTGGACCCGATCCCGGTCGCCTGCTCCATCGTCGGCCAGCTGCAGACCCTGGTCTCGCGCGGCACCGATCCCTTGGATGCGGCGGTGCTGACCGTGGGCAAGATCGAGTCGGGCACGGTGGAGAACATCATCCCGGATGAGGCCCGCATCTACGGCACCTGCCGCAACCTGACGCTGGCCTCGCAGCAGTTCCTGATCGACGGCCTGCACCGGGTCTCCGGCCACATCGCCGAGGCGCATTTTGCCAGCGCCGAAGTGATCATCAAACCCGGCTACCCCAACACCACCAACCACCGCAAGGAGGCGCTGTTCATGGGCGAGGTGATGCGCGAGATGGTCGGCAACACCAACGCCCACACCGATGTGCTGCCGGCGATGACGGCCGAGGACTTTGGCTTCATGCTTGAAGAAGTACCCGGTGCCTATGGCTGGATCGGCAACGGCGCCGATGGCCAGCCCGGCGTTGGGCTGCACAACCCAGGCTATGATTTCAACGACAACAACATCGCCCTGGGCGCCACGTTCTGGGATCGCCTGGCACGCCGCTGGTTTGCGACCCAGGCGCAGCGCTAAGCGTTAATCACCGCAAGGGCTCGCATCACCGCAAGCCTTGCGGCCATGATCTGGAGCCCGTTTTGCAGCGTTCAGCACCCCTCTTGCATCGACCTCATCCACTGGCGTGTGCCCTGCGCCGCATGCCGCACCTGCTGCTGGGCCTGGCCTTGCTCGCCGGCGGCCATGCGGCCCAGGCACGCACGCCAGCAGCCGCGCCAGCACCACAGCTGGCACCAGCGGACAACCCCTCCTGCCCAGCGCCACCCGTCAAAGATCCTGCGGTCTACCAGGCGGAATCGCGCAAGCCGCACCCGGACCGGGGCGTGCTGTGGCAACTGCGCAAAGGCGATACGGTTGCCTATCTGTGGGGCAGCATCCATGTGGGCCAGCTGCCCTGGATCTTTCCCGGCCCGCGCACCGCACAAGCGCTGCGCGCTGCGCCGGCCATTGCGCTGGAGCTGGACCCGGTGGACCCCGCCACCCTGCAGGCCCTGACCCAGGCGATGCGCGAAGACAGTGACCGGCAAAAGCTGGTCATGCGCCAAAACCCCGAGCTGCAGACACGCATGGGCCGCATGGCCTTCGAATCCTGTGTGGACCAGAGCAGCTGGCAAACCAATGCCGCCACCCTGGCCCGCCTGATCGCGCTGGGCATGCAGGACATGGCGCGCAGCGGCTACCACCCGGCCTATGGCATCGACCTGAACCTGGCGGCCATGGCCCATGCGGTGGGCAAGCCGGTGCAGGCCATCGAGACGGCGCAGGAGCAGCTGCTGGCCATGGGCCTGGGCGGCGATGGTGTGCCCGCGCAGCTGGCCACGCCGGATGACATCCGCAAGGCGCTGGACGATATCGACAGCGGCAAGAACCGCCAGGTCGCCCGGCAGCTGGCGACCTACTGGGAAAGCGGTGACCTGGCCGCCCTGAAGCAGCTGATGCAGGACTGCCAATGCCTGGGCGATGTGGGCATGCAGGCGGCTCTGCTCGACACCCGCAACCAGCGCATGGCCGAGCGGCTGCCGGCCATGATGGCGGCCCAGCCCCAGCTCTTCATCGCCGTGGGCCTGCTGCATATGGTGGGCGACAACAACCTGCTGCAATTGCTGCAAAAGCAGGGCTTTACGGTGCGGCAGCTGACCGGCAAGGGTGCAGAGGCTGCAGCCGCTGCCAGCAGCGCAGTGCCTGCGAGCACGCCCGCCAAGGCCCCATAAGCGCCCATAAATGCACCCATAAAAGCGCCCATAAAAAACGCCGCCTGTTGGGTGCAACAGGCGGCGTAAAAAAATAGCTGAACAGCTCGGGCACTCAGACCATGCGCGGGCGCTGGTCGTGCTTGGCCAGCATGTCGGCATAGGGCTCCAGCACCCATTTTTGTTCGGCCGCATCCGGGATCTGCGCCGCACTGGCCTGCACCGCCTGGCCATGCTCGGCGCACAGCTGGGCCATCGCGGCGGGGCTGATCAGGCCCTCGCGCAGCAGCAAGGCGGTCATCGCCATCAGCAAGGCGTTGTGCTGCACCAGCAGATCCTGCGCACGCAGCATCTGCGCTTGCAGCAAGGCTTCCATACCGGCATTGCTGGGTGCCACTTCGGTATTGGTGTTGTCGCCAGGCTCCTGGGCCACATCGGTGCGCGACAGGCGCGCACCAAAACCCAGGTGGCGCAGGTAGCGCGCCGCATCCGCCGTGGCCTGCCGGATATCCTGCTCGGCCCCGGTGGTACAGGCTTCCTGGCCAAACACATGGCGCTCGGCCGCGCGGCCGGCCAAGCCCACGCAGACCATGTCCAGCATATTGCGCCGCGATGTCGCCTGCAGCTCGGTAAAGCTGTTGTAGCCGCCTTCGAAGGTCGCGATATTGATCTTGAGCTCCTGCGGCGTGCGGCCAAACAGCAGCGCATAGACCAGGCCGTGCCCCGCTTCATGCACCGCCAGCAGCGCGCGGAAATCCGCGCTGGTGCGCTGCTTGACCTTGTTCAGATCCAGCGGCACCGCAAAGCACTGCTGCAGCACCTCTGGCGCATCCGGCAGCGCCAGTTGCACCTGCAGCTGCGCCGCGCCAGCGGCCATCTGCACCTGCAATGGCTGGCCGGCCTGCGCGCCCTGCTCCAGCGCCCACAGCGCTGCATCGACCAGCGCACTCGACAAGATCGTGTGCACCGACGAGAACAGCGGCCGCGTTCCCTGGGTCGGGAACACCGCGTTCTGGTAGATCTGCGCGAGCACATCGCTGCCGATGACAAAGCGCAGCCCGCAGTTGGCTTCCAGCCCCTGCACATAGTGCTGCACCGTCGCCGCAATCAGCTGCTCATAGGCCGAGCGGCTGAACGACGGGTAGATCACATGCTGGTTGCCCAGCCGGGCAATCTGCTCGGGCTTGAAGCGCTCGGCCAAGGCGCGTTTGACATCGATCAGCGACAGGCGGCTGGTGAGCCGGTGGAAAATGTCGGCATCGGTGTCGCAGTCCTCGACGCGGCTGGCCGTCTCCGTGTACATCTCGTCGAGATTGCCACAGACAAAGACCAGCAGCCGGCTGTAATCGGTCTCCCAGGATTGCTGGGAGCTGCGAAACTGGACCAGCAGCTGGTGAATGTAGTCATTGCTCCACTGCATGATGTCCAGCAAGGGCGCATCGAGCTTCAGGCTGCGCTTGAGTGCCTGCGCGTCCCAGGCATCGATCTTGTAGCGCATCTGCTGCTTTTTGCGCCGCTCCTGCGCATCGTCTTCTTCGGCCCGCTCGGCGTCATAGAGCGCGTCCGCCAGCTTGCGCTCTATGCTGTGCAGCTCCGACAAGGCAGGCGGCAGCTTGCCATCCGACAACAAGGCCCAGACATCCTGGTAGCGCTCGACCTTGCTGTCATCGCCGCGGCTGCTCACGGTGCGGTAACGCTGGAACTCATCGAGCACCAGGATGCCGGGCGCGCCTTCCACCAGCCCCGCACTCTCGAGCGTGCCGGAGATGGTCGATGCGCCATAGCTGTCACCGTTCTGGCTGAAGCCGTCCATCTGGACTTCGACAAAGCGATCATAAAAACCCAGCAGCTGCGCCAGGCGGCGCGTCAGCTGGGTCTTGCCCGTGCCTGTCAATCCCCACAGGCACACAATCACAGGGCGGGTAATGAGCTGGGGCATCACGTACCAGGCGCGCACGGCGCCCATCACACGGTCAATCACGTCATCAATACCGATCAATTCGGTTTTCAGCTGGGCCGCAATGGCCTGCAGGTTTTGCTGACGCTCATGCATCTGTACGCGAAGCAATAGCTCCGGGGAGGTTTTCATTTCTTTCATGTTGTGCTGTCTCTTCATCCTGCGCAGCCGCTCAATCCCCATGGTCGGCTTTGCGGGTCATCTGCTGCAAGGCCATCCGGTCGGCACGGCGCTGGGCGCCCTGGCTGCGGATGTGCTTGCCCGCAGCGCCGGACAGACGCCGCTGGGCCATGGCTTTGGCAACAGGATTGAAAGGAGTGGCATCGGCCACGATCAGCAGCGCGATCGGCTGCTTCATGCGGCGCAAGGCCTTGACCCGGCCCTCTTCAAAGGCACGGGAAACAGTTTTTGCACTCATCTGTGCGGTTCCTCAGGGGCCTGGCGCGCCGATGGCCTGGCGGCTGGCGCAGCAAAACCCCAAAACAAAAAGCCCCGGCGAAGTAGCCAGGGCTTTTGTCGATCCCGGCTGCAGTGGTGCAGGCGGCGATCTGGGCCAAGGCTAAACCATATGAACATGGTTTAGCCGGGGCAGAAACCGTGTTCAGTGGAGAGGGTTGAACATGAAACAGGACATAGCAAAAACTCCCAATGGTGCGCTGCAGAAGGTCATTCGTTGCTGCAGCGATAAGAAGACGAAGGCTGAACTATAGCGGTTATTTCTCAAGAATGCAAGGCCCATATACCGCTTGTTGCATAAAAGCCCACAGCAACCGCTGGCTTTGGCCGCTTTTGCGCGGCTTTGTGCGCATAAAACGCAGCAACGCGCCAACGGTGGCCAAAACCGCCGCTGACGCCGCATGCGGATCAGTAGCGCTTGCGGCCGGCCTTGCGGTGTTTGGCGTGTTCAGCCTTTTTGGCTTGCTGCAAGGCCTCGGCCGCCTCGCCCGCCGCCCGCCATTGCTCAAACTCTGCCGGCGTCTCCACGGTGATGCGGCCCAGCATCTGGGTGCGAAAGTCGGTGATCAGCAGCTCAGCGGCCTTTTGCATGTTGATGCGCCCGCCGCCCATCACTGCGCCGCGCTTCTTGCCAATCAAGGTCAGCAGCTCGTCATCGCTCAGCGCAGCGATGTCCGCATCTTCGAGCCCCAGCTTGTAGCGCTCGTCCAGCTGGCGCGGGTAGTGCTTTTGCAGGTACAGCAGCAGCTCCAGCGCCACCAGTTCGTCGTCATAGGCATTGCGCCCCACCGATCCGCAGGCGGCCAGGTTGTAGCCCGACTCGGGCACGATGATCTTGGGCCAGAGCATGCCGGGCGTGTCCCAGAGGTAGAAGTCATCGGCCAGCACAATGCGCTGCTCGTCCTTGGTCACACCGGCCTCGTCACCCGCCTTGGCCTGGCCTTTGCCGCTCATGCTGTTGATCAGGGTGGACTTGCCCACATTGGGCACGCCGCAGATCAGCACGCGCATGGGCTTGGCCAGGCCACCGCGCCCGGGGGCCAGTTGGCGGCAGGCCTCCACCAGGCGCTTGGCCGGGGCCGGCTCGCTGGCATCGAGCGGCAAGGCCTTGGTTTCGTGCTGGGCCTCATACCAGGCCACCCACAGCGCCGTGCGGCTGACATCGGCCATGTCCTGCTTGTTGATGATCTTGAGCGTGGGCTTGTGGCCGGTCAGCTCCGTCAGCGCCGGGTTGGCGCTCGATCCTGGCATGCGTGCATCGAGCACCTCGATGACCACATCGATGTCTTTGATGCGCTCGGCAATCAGCTTGCGCGTCAGGTGCATATGCCCGGGGAACCATTGGATACTCATACTCTTGCTTTCGGGGGGAATGGCAGGCAGGCGGTGCGCACGCAGGCGCGCTGTGCCGGATAATGCTGCCATGTCTTCTTTATCTCAACGCCAGTGGGATGCGCAGCGCAAATCCGATCAGGACCTGCTCATCAAAGGCATCATCTTGGTCTTGATAGGGCTGGTGATCGTAGTCTCGCCCTATGTCGCTCAGGGCGATATTGTGCAGGGAGTTTTCGCCAAGGCCCCGGCAGTGGGTTGGTTTTCCCTGGTATTGGGCGCGGCTTTTGTGCTGCGCTTTGGCCTGCGCCGCAAGGCCGTGCCGCCCCGGCCCGAGCAGTGAACGCTGCCGCCCTCAGCGTCCAGCCGCTGGGCAGCCTGCGCGAGGCACGCCAGTGCTTTGCCGCGCTGCAGGCCAGCGCCAGCGCCCGGCAGATCAGCCTGCGCGAGCCCCCGGCTGCGCCGACGACCTGCTGCGGCCGGGGCTGCAATGGCTGCGTCTGGGAAGGTTTTTTTGCCGCGGCGATGTACTGGCAGGAATGCGCGCTGGAGGCGCTGCAGTCCTAAGCCCTCCGTCTTTTTTCACGCTCATGTGGACTGCGCCTGAGTCGGTTCTGCCTGCACAGGCGGCAAGGTCTCCTCGCGCGCCAGCAGCTGGCGGATCTGCACCGCATCCTGCTGCAGCTGGCCGGCCAGAATGCGCGCCGTGGCCAGGCGCCGCATCAGCCAGGGAATGAGTTGGTCGCGGTCTTCCGGGCCGGGCACGCGCTCGGGCGCCGGCATCTTGGCGGGGCGCTGGGCCTCGGCATCGCCCGCAGCCGGCAACGGCGGCGCCTGCAGCAGGCAGGCATCGATGGTGGCAGCGGTATCCTGGAGCTGCTGCACCGCAAACGGCGACGGCGTCTGGCCCCGGCGCATCATCAGCATGATCTTGACCGAAGACATCTGGCCCAGCAGCTGGTAGCAATGGGCCTGGAACAGCTCCAGCGCCTGCAGCGGCGGCTGCACGGCACGCGGCTCCTTGAGCGAGCGGTCAACGGCCTGCACCAACGCCGACAGGCTGTCATAGGCCTCGCGCCGAGCCAGGCGCCAGGCCAGCTCGGGCGCATTGTCCACGGCCTGCAACTGGTCCACCGCCAGCGACGTGCTGGCATGCGCGGCCTGGGCCTTGAGCACCCGCTGCACCAGCGCCGGCAGCTGCGAGCGCTCCCAGGACGGCAGCACATAGGCAAAGGCCCAGGCAATGCCGGTGCCGATCAAGGTATCGACCACGCGCTCGAACATATGGAAGGTGGTGCTGCCCCCGGCATGCAGCATATGCGCCTGCACCAGGCCCAGCACCGTCGCGCCCATCGCGGTGAACAGGTAGCGGCGCAGCGCAAAGCCGTGCGAGACGCCCTGGGCCAGGGTCAGGCACAGAATCAAACCCAGCGGCGACAGATGCGCCGACAAAATCGCCAGCGCCGCCACGCAGCCCAGCAAGGTGCCCAGCACCCGCACCGTGCGCCGCTCCAGGGTCTGCGCCAGGCTGCCGCGCAGCACCACCACAATCGTCAGCAGCACCCAGTAGGCATGGGCATTCCAGGGCAGCACCTGCACCACCAGGTAGCCCACCGCAATGGCCAGCGCCGCGCGGATCGCATGGCGCAGCGGAGGCGCATCCCAGCTCATCAGGCCCTTGAACGGCGTCCAGGACCAGGCAGTCGGGCTGACAAACATCTGCCAGCTGGCGCGCACCACGGCCAGATCGGGCTCGACCTCGTCGCGGCCCAGGCCGATCAAGCGGTTGACCTCTTCATGGATGCGCACAATGCGCTCGCTCAGCTCGCGTGACAGCGCCTGGGGCGAGACGTCCGTGTCGTAGTGGTCGGGCAGCGATTCTTCGAGCCGCTGCGCGGGCAGCTTGCTGGCCATCTGCATGGGGCGCAGCAAGGCGTCCAGGTTGCTCATCGCGCGGGGCTTGCGGCCCAGCAGCAGGCTGTCGGCCAGGTGCACCACCTCCATCGCCAGGGCGCGCAGCATGGCCTGCTGGGCCAGCAGCATCGGCGCCTGCTCGGGCGACTTGCGCAAATGCTCCAGGTCCAGCTCGCAGGCGAGCAGGTGGTCGCGGATCTCCAGCATCTGCATCAGCATGCCGGCCAGGCGCTGGCGGCGCGGCGTGCGCGGGCTCTCCAGCACAATGTCGCGGGCCGCCTGCAGCTGGTCGGCAAAGGCTGCGTGCCGGGCCATCAGCTGGCCCATGTGCTGCTGGGGTGCGCCGCCACGCGAGAACTTGCCAAAATTGCGGTCGGCCAGGTTGTCGCCATAGGCCTCGCCATCGACCGACTCCCCTTCCAGCCCCACATGGCGGGCCGCCTCGGGCAGCACCATGCGTGCCTGCTCCAGCATCAGGGCAGCGAGCGACAGCACGGTATCGGCGATGAACTGCACGCGGTAGCGGAAATTGAGCAAGGTGTTGGCGATGACCGCATACACCAGGAACATGCCCGCGCCAATGCTGAAGAACATCGTCGACTCCGCCGCTGCGGCCAGCAGCTGCCCCTCGGCCGGTTTGGGCACCGACATGCCCAGCACCATGGCCAGCACCACCGCAATGGCAATCGGCGCGCCGCGCTTGCCCCAGGCCATCCACAAAAAGCCCAGAAAGGTCGACAGCACGGCCACCAGGCCCAGCAGCACGAGGTGCTGGTGCATCAGCTGCACCATGAAAAACAGCGGTGCCCCCAGCAAGGGCGCAGGCAGCATGCGCCAGAACTTGCCCCGGCGCGGCGCCGGGTTGTCGACCACGATGGTGACGATGACCCCGACCGAGGCCGCCGCCGCATGCTGCGTGCCCCAGATCAGTTGCACCAGCGTGGTTACCAGAAAGAGGCCCAGCGCCACTTCCAGCCCGTTGAGCACATAGTGGTTGAGCAGGCCACGCTTGAACGTGCGCCAGCTGCGGTCGGAAGAGAAGTGCGCCATGGCAGAACAATACGAGAAATCAACACCCAAAGATGTCGGACAAATGATAGCCAACGCGGGCAGCTATCAAAACAGAAGCGCAAAGCTTCTTGCAAACGCTTGCATTCTGCCCCCGACCGCTGCAGCGTGCCAGCAACAAAAAAGCCCGCAGCAGCGGGCTCTAGGGCACGAGGTCTATCAAGACACGACCAGGTGTTCGGGAGACATATAGCACTGGCGCCATTCTTCAAAGGGCACCGTGTCCGCCGCTTCCATGTCCTTTTGCGCCTTGATCGACTCGGCCGCACGCTGCTGGTACTTGGCCGTCAGCGCATCGCTCCAGGGGCGGGCGAGGGTCTGCTCGCGGGCCCATTGCGACTGGGCGGCGCCAAAGGCCTTGAACGAGGTGCCAAACTGCTCGCTGACCACCGCCAGCACCTGGGCCGATGGTGTTTGTTCCGGGTGGGCCAGCAGACGCTGGGATTGCTGGAGCGCCTGGCTGTAGTCCTGCGTGCCATGGGCCTGGTCCAGCGCCGCCGCAATGGGCTGGCAGGCTTGCAGCACTTCTTGGGCCCAGTCGGTCAGCAGCACTTCCTTGCCCTGGCGCTGCAAGTTCAGGCCCGGCTCGCGGCCGCGCTCGGCCACCATGTGCTGGTTGTGCTTCATCTCGGCGATTTCAGCGGGCGAATCGGGTGGGCTGTCGCTCAGCAGGCAGTGCAGCAAGAAGACATCGAGCAAGCGCATCGTCGGGGCCGAGATGCCCATGCAGTCAAACGGATTGATGTCCATCAAGCGCACTTCGACATACTCGACACCGCGCTCGCGCAGCGCATGCAGCGGGCGCTCGCCGCGCTGCACCGTGCGCTTGGGGCGGATGGTGCCATAGAACTCGTTTTCGATCTGCAGCAGGCTGGTGCCCAGCTGGTTGTACTCACCGCCCGGGTTGATCACACCCACTTTTTCATAGGCTGGATAGGGCTGGGTCAAGGCGCCATAGAGCGAATCGGCATAGCCCTTGAGGTCGTTGTAGCTGACGCTGATCGAGGCCTGGGCATCGCTTTGGTAGCCCAGGCGCCCCATGCGCAGCGAGGTTGCATGGGGCAGGTGCAGGGCACCCTGACCATCGCCCAGCGGCTGCAGCTGGTGCGGGCGGCCCTGCACAAAGCAAGGACAGAGCACGGGCGACGCACCAAAGAGATAAAGCAGCAAAAAGGCTTCGCGGCGGAAATTGCGGATCAGACCAAAATAGGCCTCGCTGCTCACGCCTGGCATCGACCAGTTGTAGTGGATGCCCGAGATGGTCTGCATGCGGCGGCCATAGCGGTGGCCCAGGCCCATGCGGTAGATGCTTTTGGAGCGGCCAATGTGCGAGGTGCCATAGCGCCCCAGCGGAATGGTCTCGTCCGAAGGCAGCGAGCAAGGCATGCTCGAGATCCACAGCCGCTCGTCATTGGCTTGCAGAACCTGGTAGACGTACTGGTGCACCTCGGAGAGCTCATCGAGGCAGGCCTGCACGCCCTGGTGCACGCCAGTGATGATCTCGATCTGCGACTCGCTGAAATCGGTCGTGATGCTGCTGTGCGTCAGCGCCGAGCCCAAAGCGGCCGGATGCGGCGTGAGCGCCAGCGCCCCCTCGTCGGTCACGCGCAAGCCTTCTTTCTCGATGCCTCGCCCAATGCCCAGCAGGCGCTGGGTGCCGATGGCATCAATGCGTTCTTGGATATGGTTCATCTGCGTTGTTCTTGTCTAAGCCGGGCTGCACGATAGCAGGTTGCCCGGCGACTGGCAGAGTATTGCACGCTCAGCCTGACCGGGCTTCGGGATTTAGCCCGATCTCCGCAGCACGCCTTGGTAAGAACGTGTAGCGATCGCCCGCGCTGTTGTTTTCTGCACCGCAAAAAAAGCCCGGCACCAGGGCACCGGGGGACCAGGCCCAACACCCAGCGCGGGCCAGCGCCTTAGTGCAGTTTTTGCTGGGCCTTGCGGATTTCCAGGTCACCCTGCACAAAACCGTTGTCCGGCACGATATCGCCCTGGCGGTCGGTCAGCTCGGCCCATTGCTGGGCCAGGTGGGCATCCATCTCGTCGACCGGTACGCTGTCGGCGCTCAGGTGCAGCCCGCGCGTCATCGTGATGTGCGAGGCCTCGAAGCTGCCAGCGCCTGCACAGACGATGGCCCGTGTCGGCGCGCTCTCATGCACCAGCGCCAGCATGGCCGGGCTCACCAGCTCGGGCCGCAGTGCGCGCAGCATCTCGGGCGCCAGCAGGCCATCGGTCATGCGTGTGGCGGCCGTGGGCGCGAGCGCATTCACATGGATGTTGTACTTGGCCCCTTCCAGCGCCAGGGTCTGCATCAGGCCCACCAGTGCCATCTTGGCGGCGGCATAGTTGCTCTGGCCAAAGTTGCCAAACAGGCCCGATGACGAGGTCGTCACCAGAATGCGGCCGTAGTGCGCTGCCTGCATGAAGGGCCACACGGCCTTGCAGCAATGCACGCTGCCCATCAGATGCACTTCCAGCACGGCGCGGAAGTCGTCCATCTCCATCTTGGCAAAGCTCTTGTCGCGCAAGGTGCCGGCATTGTTGACCAGCACATCGACCTGGCCCCAGCGCTCGACCACCTGGGCCACCATGGCCTGCACCGCCGGCCAGTCGGTCACCGAGGCATGGCTGGCCATGGCAACGCCGCCCAGCGCCTCGATCTCGCGCACCACCTTCTCGGCCGCTGACGAGTTGCCCTGCCCGTCCACCGCGCCGCCCGGGTCATTGACCAGCACCTTGGCCCCGCGCCGGGCCAGCGCCAACGCATGTTCACGCCCCAGCCCGCCGCCGGCCCCCGTCACAATCGCTACCTTGTCGCTGAAATCCAAACCCATACGTTCGCACCTTTACACCATGCGGGCGCTTGTGCCGCCCAATGTTGGAAGAGGCTTGCAGCCCCGGATGCATTCGCACTGTACGTGTTCACATTTGCTTTGCGCGCCGCTTGGGCGACAGACGCGGGGGCGACAATGCAGGGCTGCGGCCAGCGCCGCGCTAGGGTTATCCCGAAAATGGCTGAACAACCATGTGGATAACTGCGCATCGCGGGCCATTTAACCCGCTAAGCCCATGTTTTTATTAGCCGCGTGTTACATTGCCCGCAATTTCAGCAAAACTGGCCTCATCTTTGCTACCTGGCAGCAGTGCTTACCACACTTGGCTGGGCAGCTATGGTTTTGATATGGCCTTCAGGATCCCTACCCCATGCCCATCACCCCCGAGCTCTACAACGCCCAGATCGACAACGAAGATATCCAGGTCGATGCCTGGGCGGACACGCCGCTGCTGCAGTCGCTGGAAGAAGGCGGCGTGGACTGGCCCAGCTCCTGCCGCAATGGCACCTGCCGCACCTGTGTGGGCCGCCTGAAATCGGGCAGTGTGCACTACGAGATTGAATGGCCCGGGCTCAGCGCCGAGGACAAGGAAGCGGGCTGCATCCTGCCCTGCGTGGCCTATCCGGATGGCAATGTGGTGCTGATGCGTGGCGAGTATTGACCCGCTGCGCCAGTCCCCAGAAGCGCCAAAGCCGCCCAGCCGGGGAGCAGCTGGTCTAAAATTGGGGTTTTACTGTCTCACGCGCCGCAGATCTGCGCGCAGACACGACACAAGTTCTTTAAAGGCATTCCATGAGCAGCCCCCTGACCCCTGCGCCGATCTCTCCGGTGGAGGACATTGTTGCCGAGATGCGCGCTGGCCGCATGGTCGTTCTGGTCGATGAAGCCGACCGCGAGAACGAAGGTGACCTGGTGCTGGCCTCCGACCATGTCACCCCGGAAGCCATCAACTTCATGGCCAAGTGGGGCCGGGGCCTCATCTGCCTGACCCTGACCCGCGAGCGCTGCGAGCGCCTGCAGCTGCGCCAGATGACCGCCAACAATGGCGCTCCGCTGTCCACCGCGTTCACCGTCTCCATCGAGGCGGCCGAAGGCGTGACCACCGGCATCTCTGCCGCAGACCGCGCCCGCACCGTGCAGGCCGCTGTGGCCGCCAATGCCCAGGCCAGCGATCTGGTGCAGCCCGGCCATATCTTCCCGCTGCAGGCGGTGGACGGCGGCGTGCTGATGCGTGCCGGCCATACCGAAGCCGGTTGCGACCTGGCGCGCCTGGCGGGCTGCTCGCCCTCTTCCGTCATCTGCGAAGTGATGAAGGACGATGGCACCATGGCCCGCCTGCCCGATCTGCAGCTGTTCTGCGCCGAGCACGGCATCAAGATCGGCACCATTGCCGACCTGATCGAATACCGCAGCCGCCACGAATCGCTAGTCGAGCGCATCAGCAGCCGCCCGCTGCAAACGGCGCATGGCGAATTCACCGCCCACCTCTACCAGGACCATGCCAGCCACGCGGTGCACATGGCCCTGGTCAAGGGCAGCGTGCAGACGGACAGCGATGTGCCCGTGCGCGTGCATGAGCCGCTGTCGGTGATGGACCTGCTCGAGACCGGCCGCGCGATGCACAGCTGGACCTTGGACGCGAGCCTGGCCTATTTGCAGCAGCAAAGCTGCGGCGTGGCCGTGCTGCTCAACTGCAATGAAAGCGCCTCGCAGCTGATCCGCCAGTTCGACGGCAAGGCGCGCGCTGCGCAAGCACCCGAGCGGGGCCGCATGGACCTGCGCACCTACGGCATCGGCGCCCAGATCCTGCGCGACTGCGGCGTGCAGAAGATGCGCCTGCTGGGCGCGCCCCGCCGCCTGCCCAGCATGGCCGGCTACGGGCTTGAGATCACCGGATACATCAACAAGGAATAAGCAGCATGTTTGGAGCAGAAAAAGGCAGTGCCATCAACCTGGACGGCAGCGCGCTCGCCATCGGCATTGTGCAGGCCCGGTTCAACGAAAGCATCACCGACAGCCTGGCCCAGGCCTGCCTGCAGGAGCTGGCCGCCATTGGCGTGCAAGCCGAGAACATCCGCCATGTCAAAGTACCCGGCGCACTCGAAGTGCCCGTGGCACTGCAGGCCATGGCCGAATCCGAAGAGTTCGACGCGCTGATTGCGCTGGGCTGCATCATCCGCGGCGAAACCTACCACTTTGAACTGGTGGCCAACGAATCGGGCGCTGGCGTCACCCGCATCGGCCTGGATTTCCAGATCCCCGTGGCCAACGCCATCCTCACCACTGAAAACGAAGCCCAGGCCATTGCCCGCCAGACCGACAAGGGGCGCGATGCCGCCATCGTCGCTGTCGAGATGGCCAATCTGCTGAAAACACTATGAACGAAAACGACCAGAGCGACTCCTCCTCCAGCCAGCGCCCTCCGCGCCAGGCCCGCAAGGGTCTGACCTCCACCGGCGCGCGCAAGGCCGCCTCCAAGTCCACCCGCAGCCGCTCACGCGAGTTCGCACTGCAGGCGCTCTACCAGTACATCCTGAGCGGCAACAGCGCCACCGAGATCGACCTGTTCACGCGCGACCTGGCGGGCTTTCACAAGGCCGATGCCGCCCACTACGACGCCCTGCTGCACGGCTGCATCGAGGCGGCCGAGCAGCTCAATGCGCAGATCCTCCCCCATCTGGACCGCAAGATGGAAGAGATCTCGCCCATCGAGCATGCCTGCATGTGGATTGGCGTCTATGAGTTCCAGCACTGCCTGGATGTCCCATGGCGCGTGGTCATCAACGAGAGCATCGAGCTGGCCAAGGAATTTGGCGGCACCGACGGCTACAAGTATGTGAACGCCGTGCTCAACGCGCTGGCCCCGAGCTTGCGCGCCGTCGAAGTGGCTGCTGACCGCAACAACGCGGCCTGATCGCCCTGACAACCGATGCCCATGCCTGCGCGCTGGCATCGGTTTTTTCTAAGGGCTTAGCCGCTGCCAGTTATACTTTTGATAGCACACTCCGTGCTTGCCCATATGCCGCCAACGCTGTGGGAGTCCTCTGATCCAAGCTGAAGACCATGAAAATCGCCACCCGAGCCGAGCGCATTGAGCCGTTTTATGTGATGGAGGTCGCCAAGGCCGCCCAGGCACTGGCGGCCCAGGTGGCGGGCAGCGCGGAGCCGATGATCTTCCTGAACATCGGCGAGCCGGATTTCACCGCACCACCGCTGGTGCAGCAGGCCGCCGACCGCGCCATCCGCGAAGGCCGCACGCAGTACACCCCGGCACTGGGCATCGAGCCCCTGCGCCAGGCGCTGTCTGACTGGTATCAGCAGCGCTTTGGCATCGATGTGCCGGCGCGCCGCATCGTCATCACCGCCGGCGCATCGGCTGCCCTGCAACTCGTGTGCCTGTCGCTGATCGATGCCGGCGACGAGATCCTGATGCCCGACCCCAGCTACCCCTGCAACCGCCACTTTGTCAGCGCAGCAGAAGGCCAGGCCGTGCTGCTGCCCACGACAGCCGAGGAGCGCTTTCAGCTGAGCGCCGACAAGGTGCAGGCTGCCTGGAGCGACAAGACCCGTGGCGTGCTGCTGGCCTCGCCCTCCAACCCCACGGGCAGCTCGATTGCGCCGCAGGAGCTGCGCCGCATCCACGAGGTGGTCAAGGCCCGCGACGGCCTGACCATCATCGACGAAATCTACCTGGGCCTGTCCTATGACGAGGCCTTTGGCCAGACTGCGCTGGCGATCGATGACAACATCATCTCGATCAACAGCTTCAGCAAGTACTTCAACATGACCGGCTGGCGCCTGGGCTGGGCCGTGGTGCCCGAGGCCCTGGTGCCGGTGATCGAGCGCGTGGCGCAGAACCTGTTCATCTGCGCCAGCACGATTGCGCAACACGCCGCGCTGGCCTGTTTTGCGCCTGAGAGCATTGCCGAGTACGAGCGCCGCCGCGCCGAGTTCAAGGCCCGGCGCGATTACTTCATCCCCGCGCTCGAAGCGCTGGGCCTGCCCGTGCCGGTCGCACCCGATGGCGCCTTCTACGCCTGGGCCGATTGCACGCAGGCGGCCAAGAAGCTGGGCGTTGAAGGCTCCTGGGACTTTGCCTATGCGGTGATGGAGCGGGCCCACCTGGCCATCACGCCGGGGCGCGACTTTGGCAGCCATGACACCGGCCGCTTTGTACGCTTTTCGACCGCCAACTCGATGGAGCAGCTGCAAGAGGCCATTGCCCGGCTGCGCAAGCTGCTGGCCTGATGATGCAGACCGCTGCGCCTTGTCCACTGCCAGCCCCTCTGCAAGGGGTGCTGCGCAGCGCCACCCTTCAGCCACGCTATAAAGCCCCATTGAAAGGCGATAGCCATGGCCTTTGAGTTCCCAATCCGCATTTACTGGGAGGACACCGATGCCGGCGGCATCGTGTTCTACGCGAACTACCTCAAGTTCATGGAGCGGGGCCGCACCGAATGGCTGCGCTCGCTCGGGCTGGAGCAGCAGCACCTGCGCGAGCAGGTGGGCGGCATGTTTGTGGTCAGCGAAGCCCATATCAAATATTTACAACCTGCACGTCTGGACGATGAACTCATCGTGACGGCAGAGCTCCAAGAAGCGGGGCGCGCTTCGATGCAGATCGCGCAGCGCGTGCTCTTAAAACAGAAGCAACCAACAGATACACCTCAGCTGCTGTGTGAGGGCACAATCCGTATCGGCTGGGTCGATGCCCTCAGCATGCGCCCGGCAAGAATTCCTCAATCCCTGATCCAAACCATCTCATGAATTCCCAAGAAATGTCCATTGCCAGCCTGGTCTTGCACGCCAGCTGGGTGGTGCAACTCGTGATGCTGATCCTGGTGGCCGCCTCGGTCGCCTGCTGGGCCACGATCCTGCGCAAGGTCGGCATGCTCAAAGCCATCAAGAACAAGAATGAGAGCTTCGAGAGCGACTTCTGGTCCGGCTCCAGCCTCAACGAGCTCTACCAGAACGCGATGCACAACGTCAAAGCCTGCGGCCCGATGGAACGCATCTTTGCCAGCGGCATGCGCGAGTACCAGAAACTGCGCGAGCGCCACATCACCAACCCCGACACCCTGCTCGACGGCACGCGCCGCGCGATGCGCGCGAGCTTCCAGCGCGAGATGGACGAGATCGAATCGGGCCTGTCGCTGCTGGGCACCATCGGCTCGGTCTCACCGTATGTCGGTCTGTTCGGCACGGTCTGGGGCGTGATGCACGCCTTCACCGGCTTTGCCAGCATGGAGCAGATCACCCTGGCCACCGTCGCGCCCGGCATTGCCGAAGCGCTGGTGGCCACCGCCATGGGCCTGTTCGCGGCGATTCCCGCCGTCACCGCCTACAACCGCTTCTCCAGCGGCATTGACCGCATCGCCAGCCAGCAAGAAACCTTCATCGAAGAGTTCTCCAACATCTTGCAGCGCAACCTGGGTGCCCAGCCGCTGCACGCTGCGCACTAAATACAAAGGAAACAGCCATGCCGGCCGTCGCCTCTCGCGGAAAACGCAACCGCCGCACCGTCAACGAGATCAATATGGTGCCCTTCATCGACGTGATGCTGGTGCTGCTGATCATCTTCATGGTCACCGCCCCTATGCTCACGCCGGGCGCCATCAACCTGCCCAAGGCAGGCAAGAGCGAGCGCCCGCCCACCAAGAACATCGCCCATGTGCTGCTGGACAAGGACGGCTCGATCCAGCTCAAGACCGGCAATGTCACGCAGGCCGTGGCCGCGGGCGACCTGGCCGACCGGGCCAAGGCCTGGCAAGCGGACAACCCGCCTGAGGACAGCGCCATGCTCATCGTGGCGGACAAGGACCTGGCCTACCAGAAGGTGATCGATGCCATGTCGACCTTGCAGAAGGCCGGTGTCAAACGTGTCGCCCTGCAAGTGGCTGGTGGCAGCCAGTAAGAAGAGTGTCCATGTCTCCTCGTCAAGAGCGCGATCAGCTTGCCCCTCCCAAACCTCCGTCGCGGACCAAGTCCTGGACCGTGGCGGCTGCGGCCCACTTGCTGGTGGTCGTCGCCCTGCTGTGGACGGTGCGCAACCCGCGCGACAGCGACCAGCCCTCGGTCGAGGCCGAGCTCTGGGCGCCCACCAATGAGCAGGCCGCGCCTGCGCCGCTGACGCCGCCCCCACCTCCCCCGCCCGTGGCACCGCCGCCGCCCGCCCCGGTTCCGCCAC
>NZ_JBBGZC010000011.1:0-116264 GCF_037479395.1 Comamonas sp. MYb21
AGAGTCTTTTCGTTCCGTACAAAAGTAGTTTACAACCCGAGGGCCTTCATCCTACACGCGGCATTGCTGGATCAGGCTTTCGCCCATTGTCCAAAATTCCCCACTGCTGCCTCCCGTAGGAGTCTGGGCCGTGTCTCAGTCCCAGTGTGGCTGGTCGTCCTCTCAGACCAGCTACAGATCGTCGGCTTGGTAAGCTTTTATCCCACCAACTACCTAATCTGCCATCAGCCGCTCTAGTAGCGCAAGGCCCGAAGGTCCCCTGCTTTCATCCTTAGATCTCATGCGGTATTAGCTACTCTTTCGAGTAGTTATCCCCCACTACTAGGCACGTTCCGATGTGTTACTCACCCGTTCGCCACTCGTCAGCATCCGAAGACCTGTTACCGTTCGACTTGCATGTGTAAAGCATGCCGCCAGCGTTCAATCTGAGCCAGGATCAAACTCTATAGTTCGATCTTGAATTTAAAGTCTCTCGACTACTCACTCACTTGACGGAATCAAGAAGATAAATCTTCCTCATTACTGTTTTTGTGAGCGCTTGTTTTGCTCCGAAGAACATATGGCAATCGCCACCAAACGCCCACGCTTATCGGCTGTTAATTTTTAAAGACCTAACCCAAGAGCCTGAGCCCCTAGATCTACTCCGCCGCGATCAGCGAAGCCTTGTATTGTAGCACAGCTTTTTGAACTGTTTGACAAAGTTTTCAGCGTTTCCGCCAGCCCCCTTGTCAGCACCTCAAAAAAACAAACCTTGCGAACCGCCCTCTTTCGAGTCTGGCAGCTTTGCAAGGCATCGTGCTGTCGATAGACGCTATTGTATAGGCGTTTTCCCGAGGCGTCACGCAGTTGGCGAAAATTTCTGATTGGACAGCATCTGCATGACCTACCGATGACGGTGCGAAGCTGGGGCAGCAGCAGATTCAGCGCCTGCCAGCGCCGATCCCCCTGCAACCGGGCCGCCGTTGGCGCGCACCCGATAATGGCGCCAACATGGCATTGATTACCTTATTAGACGCGCAACTGGCCTTTGGCCACGTTGCCTTACTGGACCACGCAGACTTCGCCCTGGAGTCCCAGGAGCGGGTTGGCCTCATTGGCCGCAATGGCGCAGGCAAGTCTTCGCTGCTGAAGATTCTGGCGGGCATGGAGAAGGCCGATGACGGCAATCTGCAATTGCAGAACGGCTTGCGCATCGCCTATGTGGCCCAGGAACCCAACCTGAACCTGGAGCACACGGTCTTTGAAGCGGCCTCGGACGGCCTGGCGGAAGTGACCGCCATCCGTGACCGCTACTTTGCCGCCGAAGACGGCGAGGACCTGGATGCACTGCAGTCCCAAATCGAGGCCTTTGATGCCTGGAACTGGGAGCAGCGCGTGGAAGAAACCCTGCAGCGCCTGCACCTGGACCCACAAGCGGTCGTCGGCAACCTCTCAGGCGGTGTGAAAAAGCGCGTGGCCCTGGCCCAGGCGCTGGTGCTGCGCCCCGATGTGCTGTTTCTCGATGAACCAACCAACCACCTGGATCTGGACTCCATCGCTTGGCTGGAAGACCTGCTCAAGGAGTTCAAGGGCAGCATCATTACTATTACCCACGATCGCTCCTTTCTGGATGCGATTGCGACCCGCATTGTCGAGCTGGACCGTGGCCAGTTGCGCAGCTACCCCGGCAACTTTGCGCAGTACGTCGTGCAAAAGCAGGAGCAGTTGGCGCAAGAGTCGGTGATCAATGCCAAGGCCGACAAGCTGTTGGCCCAGGAAGAGATCTGGATCCGCAAGGGCGTCGAAGCCCGCCGCACGCGCAGCCAGAGCCGGATCGAGCGGCTCAAGGTGATGCGCAACGAGCATGCCGCACGCCGCACCGCCCAGGGCAGTGTGAAGATGGACATTGCCTCGGGCACGGGCAGTGCCTACCAGGGCAAGATCGTTGCCGAGCTGACCGATGTCAGCAAGCGTTTTGGCGACCGGACCATTGTGCGCAACTTCAGCACCACGGTGCTGCGCGGCGACAAGATCGGTCTGCTCGGCCCCAATGGTGCGGGCAAAACCACCTTGCTGAAGATGATTCTGGGCGAGCTGGCCGCAGACAGCGGCACGATCCGCCAGGGCGCCAATCTGCAGGTGGCCTATTTTGACCAGATGCGCGATGCCATCAATCTGGATGCGACCCTGGAAGACTTCATCAGCCCGGGCAGCGAATGGATCGAGATTGGCAACCAGCGCAAGCATGTGAAAAGCTACCTGAGCGATTTCCTGTTCTCGCCTGCACGCGCGCACTCGCCAGTGCGCTCCCTCTCTGGTGGCGAGCGCAACCGCTTGCTGCTGGCCCGCTTGTTTGCCCGCCCCGCCAATGTGCTGGTGCTCGATGAACCCACCAATGACCTGGACATCGACACCCTGGACCTGCTGGAAGACCTGCTGCAGCAGTACGACGGCACTGTCTTCCTGGTCAGCCATGACCGGACCTTTTTGGACAATGTCGTCACCAGCATCATCGCCGCCGAAGGCGATGGCCATTGGCGCGAGTACGAAGGCTCGGTGCAGGACTGGCTGATCCAGTCGCGCCGCTCGCGTGAGATTGCCGAGCAGCGCGATGCTGCGCAAGCCAGCAAGAAGGCCAAAGAAACCAAGGCCGCTGCAGCCGCCCCCGCCCCCGCGCCGGCGCCCGCTGCGGCAGCCGTACCCAGCGCACAGCCCAAGCGCAAGCTGAGCTACAAGGACCAGCGCGACTTGGATACCTTGCCGGCCCGCATTGCCGAGCTGGAAGCCGAGCAAAAGGACATCCAGGCCAAGCTGGCCGATGGCAGCCTCTACACCAAGGACTACGGCCAGGCGATGCAGTTGCAGCAGCGCGATGCGGCCCTCGAAGAGCAGCTGCTCGAAGCCTTGATGCGCTGGGAAGAGCTGGCCAGCTGATCCGGCGCCGCGCTGCGCTGCTCCCTCAGCGGCTCAGCGCGGCATGGGTTCGGCCTGCGCAAACTCGGCACGCACCCGCTGGTAGACACGCCAGAAGCTCGGGTCCTGCGTACAGGCATAGTTGATGCGCATCAGGGTGGACGGCTGGCGGCTGGCATGAAAGAGGCTGCCCGGCGCAATCAGGTAGTTTTCATCGAGCATGCGCTGGGCCAGCACCTCGGTATCCATGCCGGTATCCACCCAGCCGAACATGCCCGCGGGCTCGGTGACAAAGCGGCAACCGGACTCCAGCGCCAGCGGCACGCTGTGCTTGCGGGCCTGCACCAGATGGCTGCGCATGCGCTCGATATGGCGGCGCAGCTGGCCGTTTTCCATGCACAGCGCCATCGCGCGCTCCATCAGCGCCGGGCTGGTCAAGGTCGACAGCAGCTTGGTGTCCAGCATGCGGTCCACCAGATCGGGCGGCGCCACCATATAGCCCACGCGCCAGTTGGGCGCCAATATCTTGGCAAAGCCACTCACATAGATGCTGCGCTTCAAGCCATCGAGCACGCTGAGCCGCGTGGCATGTTCGGGCGCGATATGGCTGTAGGTGTCGTCCTCGACGATATAGAAATTGAAGGCCTGCGCCAGCTGCAGCACCTGGTGGGCGGCTGCCGGATGCAGGCTGTAGCTGGTGGGGTTGTGCAGCACGCTGACGCTGACATAGAGCTTGGGCGCATGGGTCTCACAGTAATGGCGCATGACGGCCAGATCCGGGCCATCGGGCCCGCGCGGCACCGGCAGCACCTGCATGCCCAGCGCTGCCAGCCGGGCAAACTCCACCGACCAACCAGGCTCCTCCACCATCACCGCATCGCCCGCCTTCAGCAAGGTGCGGCTGACAATATCCAGGCCCTGGGTCGCGCCCATCGTGGTCATCACCTGCTCCACCCCCACCGGCAAGCCCAGCGCCTTGAGGCGATCCGTCAGCAGCGCGCGCAGCAGCTCATCGCCCATGGGCGCGCCGTAGCTCCAGTGCATGGCATGCAGTGCGTCCGAGCCCACGACCTTGCGCAGCGCCGATTGCAAAAACTGGTTCTGCAGCCATTCGGGCGGGAACATGCCCGCCCCCGGCTGCGGGTGCGTGGCCTTGTGCATCATGCCCCGGATCAGCGAGGTGGCATTGATGCGCGCAGAGGCCGCTGGTAGCGACAGCGACACCGCATCCTTCAAGGTCTTGTCCTTGGCCACCGGCGGCACCGCAGGTGCGGTGACCACGGCCTTGGCGACATAGTCGCGCACATAAAAGCCGCGCTGGCGGCGCGCCTCCACCAAGCCCTGGGCCTGCAGCAAGTCATAGGCCGCCACCACGGTATAGGGGCTCACGCTTTGCTGGGCAGCGCAGGCCCGCACCGACGGCAGGCGCGCGCCGGCCGGTAACAGGCGCGAGCGGATGCGTTCGGCAAAGCGCGCCGCCAGTTGCTCGGTCAGGGTATGGGTGGTATCGCGGGTCAGCATGGCAAAAGACTGAGATGTACTGGTTTTGGCACCAATACAGTTCATGGTATTGATTTTCTGTCTGTACTGTAACTGTATTGCTATCAACGCTACATTATTTTTTGGCCAGCCTGGCCCAGAGGACCAGACTGTCCCCGCCGCAACCGGCCCGCGCCTTCGCGCCACCGGAATGCCGCAGCGGCAGGGCATGATGGGATCCCCCAAGGGCCGTAGATACGATCACCATGACAACGACCATGACCGCCGTAGAGTTCAGCGCATTTCTGGTACTGGCCACGGCCATGAGCTTTACCCCCGGGCCCAACACCACGATGGCCGCAGCCATGGGCGCCAACTGGGGGCTCAAACCCGCGATGCGCTTTGTCTGGGGCGTGCCCCTTGGCTGGGGCGCCCTGCTGCTGCTTTGCGCCAGCGGCGTGGGCGCGCTGGTGATGGCAGCGCCCGCCCTCAAAGGTGCTATCAAGGCGGTCGGCATTGTGTACCTGGTCTGGCTGGCCTACAAGCTCAGCCGCAGCGGCCGGTTGGCTGAGGCCCAAAACGGCCATCTGCTCGGTTTTTGGCAGGCCGTGGGCTTGCAGTTCGTCAACGTCAAGGCCTGGCTGTTGGCGTTGGCCATTGTCGCGGGTTGGATTGTCGGCTTTCAGGATGCGCTGATGCGCCTGGCCATTGTGCTGCCGGTGATGCTGTTTTACGCCTTTGCCAGCAACTTTCTCTATGCCTCGGTCGGTGCGCTGCTGCGCAGGTGGCTGGCCCAGGGCCAGCGTCTGCTCTGGTTCAACCGGGCCATGGCGCTGATCCTGGTGCTGACGGCGGCATGGATGGTCAAGGCCTGAGCCTGCAGGTAACAAAGTCTGTGCCGATGCCCGCAAGCCCTCTACCCATCAGACAATGAAAGCCTCTCTGGCAGGCCCGAGATAAGGCCTGCCCCGCAAAGAATCATGCAGGCCAAAAGCCTGCCGGCAGAGGCCGCCCGCCGTGTGCCATCCCAGACGCCCGGCCCCTGCCCATACTCCAACCTACGGTGGCGCTGCGCTGCATCCACCCCGGCCAGGGCGCTGTCGCCCCGGCCACCTGCAATGAGATGAGGAAATGATGACGAACTGGACCCTGGCCAAACGCGCCGCCAGCATGAACCCCTCGGTGATCCGCGAGATCCTGAAAGTGACTGAGAAGCCCGGCATCATCAGCCTGGCCGGTGGCTTGCCATCGCCCAAGACCTTCCCGATCGCGGCCTTCAAGGAAGCGGCGGACAAGGTGCTGCTGCAAGACGGCGCCTCCGCGCTGCAATACGCCGCCAGCGAAGGCTATGCGCCGTTGCGCGAGTTTGTGGCCAAACAGCTGCCTTGGGACGTCAGCCCCGACCAGGTGCTGATCACCACCGGCTCCCAGCAGGGCCTGGATTTGATGGGCAAGATCCTGCTCGACGAGGGCAGCCGCCTGCTGGTGGAGACCCCCACCTATCTGGGCGCCCTGCAGGCCTTTTCCCCCCAGCAACCCCAGGTGGTGGGCGTGGACAGCGATGACCAGGGCGTGATCCCCGATGACCTGGTGCGCAAAGCCGGAGAAGGCGCGGACAAGGCGCGCATGGTCTACCTGCTGCCCAACTTCCAGAACCCGACCGGCCGCAGCATGGACGACGCCCGCCGCCAGGCCGTGGTGGACCGCCTGGCCAGCTTGGGTATTCCGTTTCTGGAAGATAACCCCTACGGCGACCTCTGGTACGACCAGGCGCCCCCTGCCCCGCTGACCGCCCGCAACCCCGAGGGCGGCGTGTACCTGGGCTCCTTCTCCAAGGTGCTGGCACCCGGCCTGCGCCTGGGTTATGTGGTGGCGCCCAAGGCCGTCTACACCAAGCTGCTGCAGGCCAAGCAGGCGGCCGATCTGCACACGCCCACCTTCAACCAGCGCATGGTGGCCGAGGTGGTGCAAAGCGGCTTTCTGGACCAGCATGTGCCCACCATCCGCGCGCTCTACAAAAAGCAGCGCGATGCGATGCTGGCCGCGCTGGCTGAGCATTTCGCGGACCTGGATGTGCAGTGGACCACGCCGACCGGCGGCATGTTCCTCTGGCTGCGCATGCCCGAAGGCATTGATACGGTCGCCATGCTGCCCGCCGCCGTCGAGCGCAATGTGGCCTATGTGCCCGGCAGCGCCTTCTATGCCAGCCAGCCCGACAACCGCACGATGCGCCTGTCCTATGTGACGGCCTCGGAAGAGCAGATCCATATCGCCATCCAGGCGCTGGCCGATACCGTGCGTGCCAGCTTGGCCGCGCGATAAGCCAGCTGGCCTGATCGCCAGAGCGCCGGTCCGCATGGCAGGCACTCTGGCCACACCACCACGCAGCCCGCCTGTGCGCGGGCCGCGCGCCAATACCAAGGAAGAGACATGCTGAAAATCTGGGGCCGCATCAGCTCGATCAATGTGCGCAAGGCCGTCTGGGCCGCGCAGGAAGTGGGCGTTGCCTTTGAGCGCATAGACACCGGCGGCAAGTTCGGCGGCACGCAGACGCCGGAGTACCTGGCCCGCAACCCCAATGCCATGGTACCGGCCATCGAAGACGGCGAAGGCGCCATGCAGCTGACCCTGTTCGAGTCCAATGTGATCGTGCGCTACCTCTGCGCCCGCTACTCGCCCGGCGTGCTCTACCCGGCAGCGCTGGCCCAGCGCTTTGACGCCGAGCGCTGGATGGACTGGCAGCAAACGACGATGAACCCCGCCGGGCGCGATGCCTTTATCCAGCTGATCCGCACCGCCCCCGCGCAGCGCGATGCGCAAAAGATTGCCGCCTCCATCGCCGCGATGGAGCCCTTGCTGCAACTGCTGGACCGCCATCTGGCCAGCCACCCCTACTTGCAAGGCGCGCAGTTCGGCATGGCCGATATCCCCATCGCCTGCGAAGTGCACCGCTGGTGGAACCTGCCCGCCGCCGCCTACCAGCGGCCCCACTACCCGCATGTGGAGCGCTGGTTTGCCGCGATGCTGGCCCGCCCGGCCAGCCGGGGCGTGCTGGATATCACGATCGAATAAGCGCCGCCCAGCCCGCTCCCCGCAGCGCGCCACAACGGCGCGCCATGCTCTTTTTTGCCCAGCAAGACCCAACCACCATGCAGCCACGCCGCTTTGCCCAGCTCGATGTATTTGCCGACCATGCCCTGCAGGGCAATGCGCTGGCCGTGGTGCTTGATGGCGAGGGCCTCAGCGACGCGGCGATGCTGGACTTTGCGCGCTGGACCAATCTGTCCGAAACCACCTTTGTGCTGCCGCCCACGGCCGAGGGGGCCGCCGCTGGCGCCGATTACCGCTTGCGCATCTTCACCCCGGCAGGCGAGCTGGCCTTTGCCGGCCACCCAACCTTGGGCAGTTGCCAGGCCTGGCTCAACGCCGGCGGCAGGCCACGCCAGGCGCAGCGGGTGGTGCAGGAATGCGCCAAGGGCCTGGTCAGCATCCAGCGCTCGCCCTCTGCGAGCAGCATCGACCGGGAAGGCCTGGAAGGCTTGGCTTTTGCCGCGCCACCGCTGCAGCGCAGCGAGGTACCTGCCGGTGTGCAGGCGCAGGTGCTGGCCGCATTGGCCCTGAAGGCCAATGATCTGGTCGCCGCGCAGTGGCTGGACAATGGATCGCGCTGGATGGGTGTGCTGCTGCGCGATACGGCGGTGCTGCCACGCGCCCAGCCCAACGCGGCCGCGCTGCGGGCGCTGGGCGTCAAGGCCGGCCTCTGCGCCATCCAAACACCCAGCAGCGGCGCGATGGCGGCAGAACCTGTGCTGGAAGTGCGTGGCATCACCTTGACCGCCCACGGCATTGCCGAAGACCCGGCCACCGGCAGCCTCAATGCCAGCCTGGCCCAGTGGCTCAGCGCGGCCGGCCATATCGCTCTGCCCTACTGCGTGCAGCAAGGGGCGGCCATCGGCCGCGCCGGCCGCATGCGCCTGACGGCCGATGCGCAGGGCCAGATCTGGGTGCAGGGGCGGGTACACAGCGTGGTCACCGGCCAAGTCGTTCTCTGAATACCGAAGAAAGGAAGCTCTTATGCGTACACGTGCCTTTATGCAGGTCGATGTGTTTTCCGAAACCGCCTACCGAGGCAACCCGCTGGCCGTGGTGCTCGATGGCGAAGGCCTGAGCGACGAGGCCATGCAGGCCTTTGCCCGCTGGACCAACCTGTCCGAAACCACCTTTTTGCTGCCGCCCACAACCCAGGGCCGCGCCCAGGGTGCGGACTACCGGGTGCGCATCTTCACCCCCGGCGGCGAGCTGCCTTTTGCCGGCCACCCCACCTTGGGCAGCTGCCACGCCTGGCTGGCAGCCGGCGGCCAGCCGCAGCAGGCCGGCCGCGTGGTGCAGGAATGCGCCAAGGGCCTGGTGCCCTTGCAGCAAGACGCGCGCAATGGCCGGCTGGCCTTTGCCGCACCCTCGCTCAGCCGCAGTGCCATCAGCGCTGCCGAGCTGGCCCCGGTGCTGCAGTCCATCGGGCTGCAGGCAGACCAGGTGCTGGCCAGCCAAAAACTCAACAACGGCCCCGTTTTCTGGGCCCTGCTGCTGGATGACCCCGACACCGTGCTTGCGATCCAGCCCGACCTGACGGCGCTGCATGGCCTGGGCATGGAATTGGCCGTGGCCGCGCTGTACCCGCAAGCGGGCAAGGCGCTGATCGGCCGCGCCAGCCGCGAGGCGCGAGCCTTTGACGGCGCCACAGGCCAGGCCAGCCGCCCACCGGAGGCCGATATCGAGGTGCGCGTCTGGTTCAACACCGGCACCAGCCTCAGCGAAGACCCGATCACCGGCAGCCTCAATGCCAGCCTGGCCCAGTGGCTGCTGGCCGAGGACCATCTGCAGGCCCCCTATGTCGCCAGTCAGGGCATCAACCTGGACCGCAGCGGCATCGTCAACATCGCGCAGGATGCGGCGGGCCAGGTCTGGGTGGGCGGCCATGTGTCGGCCGGTATCCGCGGCGAGGTGCTGCTGTGAGCCAGGCCGGACTGGACCACCTCGTCGTCATGGCGGCCAGCCTGGACGAAGGCCTGGCCTGGTGCGAGGCGAGCTTGGGCGTGACGCCCGATGCGGGTGGCCAGCATGCCTTCATGGGCACCCACAACCGCCTGCTGCGCATCAGCAGCCCGGCCTTTGCCGCCAGCTACCTGGAGATCATCGCGATCGACCCGCAAGGCCAGGCGCCTAGCGGCCACCGCCGCTGGTTTGACATGGACGATGCCGCGCTGCAGGCCCAGGTGCGCCGCCAGGGCCCGCAACTGACCCACTGGGTCGCGCGCGTCAACGGCATCGGCCAGGCCACCGAGGCCTTGCGCGCGCTCGGCCATGCCGCTGGCACGCCCCAGGCCGCCAGCCGGCAAACACCCCGGGGCCTGCTGGCCTGGCAGATTGGGCTGCGCCCCGATGGCCAGCGCCTGCTCCAAGGCCTGCTGCCCACCTTGATTGAATGGGGGGAGCAGCACCCGGAAGCCAGCATGGCGGACAAGGGCGTTGCACTGCAGCAGCTGCAACTGCTGCACCCCGATGCCCCAGCCCTGCACACAGCACTGCACGCCCTGGGCCTGGGCAGCCACCCGGCCTTGCAGGTGGACCATGCCGCCACGCCGGCGCTGGTCGCACATTTGCACACGCCCAAAGGGCAGGTGCAGCTGCGCAGCCCTCTCTGACCCGCCCTTCAACGCACCCCTCTTTTTGACCTATGCAAGCCATCTCCCTGCCCAGCCTCGCCGAGATCGAGGCCGCCTCCCGCATCGTCTACCGTGAGTTCCAGGCCACGCCGCAGTACCGCTGGCAGTTGCTGGGCGAACGCCTGGGGGTCGAGTGCTGGCTCAAGCACGAGAACCACACGCCCGTCGGTGCCTTCAAGATCCGGGGCGGTCTGTCTTACTTTGCGCAGATGGCAGCGCGCGGCACCTTGCCCGCGCAGGTGATCAGCGCCACGCGTGGCAACCATGGCCAGAGCATTGCCTGGGCCGCGCGCAGCCATAGCGTGCGCTGCACCATCGTCGTGCCCCATGGCAATTCGGTCGAGAAGAACATGGCGATGCGCTCGCTAGGCGCGGAGTTGATCGAGCACGGCGACGACTTCCAATCCGCCCGCGAGCATGCGATGGCGCTGGCCGAGCACAGCGGTGCCCACATGGTGCCCAGCTACCACCCGGACCTGGTCAGTGGCGTCAGCACCTACTGGTGGGAGTTTTTACGCGCCGTGCCGCATTTGCAGACCGTCTATGTGCCCATTGGCCTGGGTTCGGGCGCCTGCGCTGCGGTGGCCGCCAAGCTGGCCCTGCAGCACCCGGTGCGCATTGTCGGCGTGATCAGCACCGGCGCCACCACCTACCGCGACTCCATCGCTGCCGGTGAAGTGGTCGAGGCGGTGGTCAGCACCGAGATTGCCGATGGCATGGCCGTGCGCCGCGCCGACCCGCTCGCCCTGCCCGTGCTGCGCCAGCACCTGGACCACCTGGTGGCCGTCAGCGACGACGAGGTGCGCGCAGCGATGCGCTACCTGTTCACCGACACCCACAATGTGGCCGAAGGCGCCGGTGCCGCTGCACTGGCAGCCGCGCTGCAGGAGCGCGAGCTGATCGCCGGCCAGACCATTGGCCTGGCACTGACCGGCGGCAATGTGGATGCGGCCGTGTTCAGCCAGGTGCTGGCCGGCTGATTCTGCGCCTGTAAGGCATCAGCGCGGCGGCACCGTCCACGCCAGCTGGTGGATCTCCTGCAGCAGCAAGGCCAGTTGCTGGGCCGCTGCCTCGACCACCGCCCGGCCTTTGTCTGCCGTGGCGCCTGCGGCATTGCCAACGGCACCGCAGGGGTTGTAGTCCTCCATCGCCCAGCCCATCTTGGCGCTCTTGCCATTGCCCACAATCGCAAAGCGCCGCGCCCGGTCCTGCGACGTGGAATGGAAGCAACCCGCCAGCGCCATGTCCACCTGCGCGGGTGCAAGGTGCAGCATCATCGAGGTTTCCACTTCGCCGCCATGGATGCCAAAGCGGTGCTCCTCGGCGCTGAACAGGCCTGTGACTTCGGCCGGCAGCGGCAGGCCGCCCCAGCTGCTGCTGTAGACCAGCATGCCATGGGCGATGCGCAGCTCGCGCGCGACGATATCCATCACCGCGACCTGCCCACCATGGGTGTTGAACATCAGCAGCTTGCGGATGCCCGCACGCGCCACCGCCTGGCCCAGCGCCGTCCACAGGTCGATGATGAGCTTGGGCGGCAGGCTCAGGGTGCCGGGAAAGTTCAGGTGCTCGGTGCTCAGGCCCACGTTCTGCGCCGGCAGCACCAGCACCGGCACATTGGCCGGCAGCAGCGGCAGGGCCGCCGCCACAATACCTTCCAGCAAAGTGGCATCGACGGACACCGGCAAATGTGGGCCATGTTGCTCCACCGCACCAACGGGCAGCACTGCCACCGTGCTGGCCGCCAGGCCGCTGGTCTGCGCCTGGGCAAATTCGCGCGTGCTGATATCTGCCCACCAGCGCGAGGACCAGGTGGCGACAGCAGGGTTTTCAGAGGCGGGCATGGGCATTCCAACAAACAGGCGGCACACCATGTGCCGGCGCAGCAGCTATCTTAGGCCATGCAGCTCAACCTAAGCCGTCTTGAGCCGGCGGTACAAGGTCTGCCGGCTGATGCCCAGCAGCCTGGCCGCCTGCGACACATTGCCCCGGCATTGCTGCAGCATCTGCGCGATGGCGGTGTGGGAGAGGGTTTTCAGATCGGTGGCCGGCAGGCTGGGCGGCTGCGCTTGCGCGGCCAAAGCGGCCACCGCCATCGGCGCGCCTTCGCGGTAGCGCAGCAGCTCCTGCGCCAGGTCATCGGAGAGCTGCGACCAGCCAATGGTGTCCTCGCCGGGCAGCAGCAGCGCCGATGCGGTCTGCAGCGCATTGGCGTATTCGCGCAGATTGCCGGGCCAGGGGTAGTGCGCCATCGCAAAGGCCAGATCGGGGTGCAAGCGCACCGTCTGGCCGGGGTTGAACTGCTCCAGCAAACGGCGGGTGATGGCCTCGCGGTCGCTGCGCTCGCGCAGCGCGGGCAACTGCAAGGCCAGGCCATTGATGCGGTAGAACAGATCGGCCCGAAAGCGCCCCTGCGCCACCGCTTCGCGCAGCTGGTGGTGGGTGGCGCAGACCAGCGCAAAATCGAGCTGCTGGGCCTTGCCGCCCCCCAGCGGGGTGATGCTGCGCTCCTGCAGCACACGCAGCAAACGGGTTTGCAGCGCCAGCGGCATATCGCCGATTTCATCGAGAAACAGCGTGCCGCCCTGGGCCTCGCGCAGGCGGCCCAGCTGGCCATCGCGCCGGGCGCCGGTAAAGGCACCTGACTCATAGCCAAACAGCTCGGCCTCGATCAAATGCTCCGGAATCGCCGCGCAGTTGATGGCGACAAAAGGCGCGGCATGGCGCGCGCTGCTGTCGTGCAGCGCGCGGGCAAACAGCTCCTTGCCCACGCCCGATTCGCCCTGCACCAGCAAGGCAATGCCCTTGCCCCAGGTGCGCCGGCCGCGCTCTGCGGCTGCGCGCCAGCCCGGGTCGCCAGTGTCCAGCTGGGCCAGCGCATCAGGCGCTGACGGCTGGGGCACGGCCACGAGCGGCGCCCGGCCCGGCCGATCGCCTGGCAGCGCACGCGGTACAGTGGCCACCGGCGCGGTCTGTGCCGCCTGGGGCAGCACCAGGCGCGCAAACACGCTGCGGCCGGTGTGCAAGGCCGCCAGATGCAGGCGCTCGGTCTGGGTGGGGCCCCGGGCCAGCCAGTCGCGCAGCGGCATCGCGCTGATATCGTCCCAGTGCAGATGGCCCCAGTCGGCGGCAGCGATCTTGAGGCTTTGCATGGCGGTGCGGTTGCCGCCCAGCAGCAAGCCATCGGGCGCCAGCGCCAGAATGCCTTCACCGGCTGTGCCCACCCCTTCGGCCTGGGTGTGGAAATGCATGCGCCAATCGCGCTGGTGGCGTGCCAGCAGCCAGCGGTTTTCGATCATGCGGGCAGCGGTGGTGGCCAGCCCCAAGGTATGGGCCTGGGCCAGGCGCTGGTCGCCGGAGATATCGAGCACGCCCAGCAGCTGGCCCTGGGCGCTGAAGATGGGCGAGGCTGCGCAGTTCAAAAAACTGTTGGCCTCCAGAAAGTGCTCCGCGCCTTCGACGCGCAGCGGCGTGGCTTCCACCAGCGCCGTGCCAATCGCATTCGTGCCGCGCGCCTCTTCGGTCCAGATCGCGCCACTGCGCAGCGCCACGCGCTCGGCCTTGTTCAGGAAAGGGGCATCGCCCAAGGTGTGCAGCAAGGTGCTTTGGGCGTTGGCCAGGATGACCATGCTGTGGCTGTCCTGGATCTGCTCGAACACATAGTCCATCACCGGCCGGGCAATGGCGAGCAGGTCTTCGCTGCGCGTGAGCACCTGGCGCATTTCGGAGCCGGTGAGCGGGTCACCGCCAGACCCCCGGCCGACCGGCTGCACCCCCGCGCGCAGGCTGCGCTGCCAGGAGCTGGCAATGCGCGCCTGCACGGCCCCGGGCGGGCATTCACCATGTGCCAACAAATGCACCCGTGCCTGGCGCAGCACCTGGGAGGTGATCTGGGGATCCATGTTGTCTCCTTGCAAGCCTGTCTGCGCAGGCCCATGGGGACAGTATAGGAAAGCGGCCGCGTGGGGTCGCCGTGAATAGCCATGCCGCTGTCCGACTGTTCCAGATTGGAACACCTGCCTTGTCCAGCGCTGTTCCATCCGCTGTCCGGGCTTCACAGCAAGCTCAAACAAATCAACCACTTGGCACGAAATCAGGCCTGGCATGCATCTTGATATATCTGGTGTGACTCGTGCCTTTTCCTGCTTGCATCCGGCACGAATCAGCTTGCGATATCCATTTCCAAGGAGACACACCATGCAATACGTATTTCCCGGCCAATCGGGCGCCAAGATCAGCTACAAAAAGCAGTACAACAACTTCATTGGTGGCCAGTGGAAGGCGCCCGTCAAAGGCCAGTACTTTGATGTGATCTCGCCGATCAACGGCCAGGTCTACACACAGGCCGCACGCTCGACCGCCGAAGATGTGGAGCTGGCACTGGATGCCGCCCATGCCGCGGCCGACGCCTGGGGCAAGAAGTCGGCGACCGAGCGCTCCAATGTGCTGCTGCAGATTGCCGACCGCATCGACGCGAATACCGAACTGCTGGCCTACGCCGAGACCGTGGACAACGGCAAGGCGATCCGCGAGACGCTCAATGCCGACATTCCGCTGTCGGCCGACCACTTCCGCTACTTTGCCGGCGCGCTGCGGGCGCAGGAAGGCGGCATCAGCGAGATCGACAACACGACGGTGGCCTACCACTACCACGAGCCGCTGGGCGTCGTCGGCCAGATCATTCCCTGGAACTTCCCCATCCTGATGGCTGCCTGGAAGCTGGCCCCCGCCATTGCTGCGGGCAACTGCGTGGTGCTCAAGCCCGCAGAATCCACCCCCATCAGCCTGCTGATCCTCATCGAGTTGATCGAAGACCTGCTGCCCGCCGGCGTGCTCAACGTGGTCAACGGCTATGGCCGTGAGGCCGGCATGCCGCTGGCCAACAGCAAGCGCATCGCCAAGATTGCCTTTACCGGCTCGACCAGCACCGGCCGCGTCATCGCCCAGGCTGCTGCCAACAACCTGATCCCCGCAACGCTCGAGCTGGGCGGCAAGTCGCCCAATGTGTTCTTTGCTGATGTGATGGACCAGGACGACGCCTTCCTCGACAAGGCGATCGAAGGCCTGGTGCTGTTCGCCTTCAACCAGGGCGAGGTCTGCACCTGCCCCAGCCGCGCGCTGATCCATGAGTCCATCTATGACCGCTTCATGGAAAAGGTGCTCAAGCGCATTGCCGCCATCAAGCACGGCAACCCGCTGGACACCGACAGCATGATGGGTGCGCAGGCCAGCAAGGAGCAGCTGATCAAGATCAGCAGCTACCTGGACCTGGGCCGCCAGGAAGGCGCCGAGGTGCTGATCGGCGGCGCCGAAGCCAAGCTCGGCGGCGATCTGGACGGCGGCTACTATGTGCAGCCCACGGTGTTCAAGGGCCACAACAAGATGCGCATCTTCCAGGAAGAGATCTTTGGCCCGGTGCTGGCTGTCACCACCTTCAAGACCGAAGAAGAAGCGCTGGAGCTGGCCAACGACACCTTGTACGGCCTGGGCGCAGGTGTGTGGACGCGCAATGGCAACCTGGCCTACCGCATGGGCCGCGCGATCAAGGCCGGCCGCGTCTGGACCAACTGCTACCACCACTACCCCGCCCATGCTGCCTTTGGCGGCTACAAAGAGTCCGGCATCGGCCGTGAGAACCACAAGATGATGCTCAACCACTACCAGCAGACCAAGAATCTGTTGGTGTCCTACTCCGAAAACAAGCTGGGCTTCTTCTAATAGAACGGTGTGCTGGGCGGTGTGCCCGGCCCAGGGTGCCATGGTGCTTTGGGCTGGGGCCACGCACACCGGTCTGTGCAAATCCCCCCCTACCGGCAGGCATGGCCCATGCCTTGCCTGCCATCACCGGAGACAGCAACATGGTTGTGGAAAAAGTGGTGGCCACGCCGGCCGCGCAAGCGCTGATTGCCTTGCTCAAAGACAAGCATGGCCCCGGCCTGATGTTTCACCAATCGGGCGGCTGCTGCGACAACAGCGCGGCCAACTGCTATTTGCTCGGCGAGCTGACCATTGGCCAGGGCGATGTCTATCTGGGCGATATAGGCGGTTGCCCGTTTTACATGAGCACCTCCCAGTATGCGTACTGGAAGCACACCCAGCTGATCATCGATGTGATCGACACCCATGGCGGCGGCACCTTCTCGCTCGAAGGGCCCGAAGGCAAGGCCTTCCATACGCGCTCGCGCGTCTTCAGCGACGAGGAGTTGGCGGCACTGCAGCAACAGGACGCACAAGGCATTGCAAACAATGCGCAGTGCTAGGCCATGGCAAGCGTTGCGCCTACTGCACAACCATGGTGCAAAATAGAAATATTCTTTTTTATTCAATAACTTAATTAATAACCATGGATGCAGACTGGTGAAATTGTTGCAATGCAGCATTCTTGCAAGCTCTCTACAATTTCCACTCTACCAACCCCACAGTGGAAGCCATGACTGCCCAACACACTACCCAAGCCAAGGTCCAGAATCTGGCCACCAAAAGCCTGGAGCTCAGCTTGGCTGCTCCCCAGGTGGTCGCACAGCGCGTCGGCCGCATGATGCTCGCGGGCTCCCAGCCCTCGGCCCGCGACCAGCAGGAGTTCTACCGCATGGGCAACGAGAAGGTCGCCGCCTTCTACGAATCCTGGATCGGCATGTGGACCCAGGCCTGCACGGCCTACTGGCAGACCGCCGCCAGCCTGTACACGGCCCCCGGGCTGCTCACCCCCAGCAGCAGCAACCCGCTCGCAGCCTTTGGCGTGGGCAAGGCCACTTCGCGCATGGTCACGCAGCAGGTACGGGCCGTCACCGATGTGCTCAATGCCGGCATCACACCCGTCCACGCCAAGGCGGTGAGCAACGCCAAGCGGCTCTCGCGCAGCAAGCGCTAAACCGGCTTCTCACCTATTGCTGCGCCTGGTTGCGCTGCAGTGCCCACATGCCCGCATAGCGCGCGCCCAGCGCCAGCAGCTGTGCATGGGTGCCGCGCTCCACAATGCGGCCGGCGTCCATCACCAAAATCTCATGCGCATCCACCACGGTGGACAGGCGGTGGGCAATCACCAAGGTGGTCTTGCCCTGTGCGGCCTTTTGCAGCTCCTGCTGGATGGCGCGCTCGTTGGCCGAGTCCAGCGCCGAGGTGGCCTCGTCAAAGATGAGGATCGGCGGGTTCTTCAGCAAGGTGCGGGCAATGGCCACGCGCTGCTTTTCGCCGCCTGACAGTTTGAGCCCACGCTCGCCCACCCGGGTGGCATAGCCTTCGGGTGAGGCGGCGATCATCGTGTGGATACGCGCGGCCTGCGCGGCCTGCACGACCTCCTCTTGCGAGGCGCAGGGCCGGCCATAGGCGATGTTGTAGGCGACGGTGTCGTTGAACAGCACGGTGTCCTGCGGCACGATGCCGATGGCGCGGCGCAGGCTGTCCTGCGTCAGATCGCGGATGTCCTGGCCGGCGATGCGGATGGCGCCCGACTGCACATCGTAAAAACGAAAGATCAGCCGCGCCAAGGTGGATTTGCCAGCGCCCGAGGGGCCCACCACGGCGACGGTCTTGCCGGCAGGCACGACAAAGCTCAGGCCCTGCAAAATGGGGCGGCCGGGGTGGTAGGCAAAATACACGTCGTCAAAACGCAGCTCGGGCTCGGCCTGCAGCGTCAGCGGCTGGGCGGTCGGGGCATCGGCCACTTCGCGCTGCTGGTCCATCAGCACAAACATGCGGTCCAGGTCGGTCAGGCTTTGCTTGATCTCGCGGTACAGGGTGCCCAGAAAATTGAGCGGAATGTACAGCTGGATCATGAAGGCATTGATCATCACCAGATCGCCCAGACTCAGCCTGCCATCGACGACGCCCTGGGTGGCGCGCCACAGCATGGCCACCAAGGCCACGGCAATGATCAGCTGCTGGCCGCTGTTGAGCAGGCTCAGGCTGCTTTGGCTCTTGAGGCGCGAGCGGCGCAGTTTTTCCAGATCGCCGTCATAGCGCTGGGCTTCGAAGGCCTCGTTGTTGAAGTACTTCACGGTCTCGTAGTTCAGCAGCGAGTCAATGGCCTTGCTGTGCGCCGAGGAGTCGATCAGGTTGGCCTCGCGCCGAAAATGCGTGCGCCACTGGGTGACCACGACGGTGAACGTGATGTAGACCGTGAGCGCCACGATGGTGATGATGGCAAACCAGATATCGAACTGCACGGCCAGGATGCCCAGCACCAGCGCCAGCTCGATCAAGGTGGGTACGATGCTGTAGAGCGAGTACGAGATGAGCGACTCGACGCCTTTGACGCCGCGCTCGATGTCGCGCGTCATGCCGCCGGTCTGGCGCTCGAGGTGAAAGCGCAGGCTCATCGCATGCAGGTGCTCAAAGGTCTGCAGCGCAATTGCGCGCGCGGCGCCCTGCGTGGCCTTGGAGAACACCAGCTCGCGCAGCTCGCCAAATACCGACGTCAAAAGCCGCAGGCCCCCATAGGCCAGCAGCAGGCCCACCGGCACCACCAGCAAGGCCTGGGGCTGGCCGGGCCGGATATCGAGCGCATCGACCACATGCTTGAGCAGCACCGGCACCCCGACATTGGCCACCTTGGCCCCCACCATCAGCACCAGGGCAGCCAGCACGCGCCACTTGTAGGTCCAGAGATAGGGCAGGAGCCGCTTCAAGGTACGGCCGTCGCCAGCGGTCAGATTTTTTCCATCACTAGGGGTAGGGCTTGTGGCGGCGGGCGCCTCGGCATAACGTCGCATCGGAGACAATGGTGGGTTTGTTATAGACCTCCATTGTGACCATGAATACCCCACGCACCGCATCCAACGCGCTTCCCCAGGACAAAGAGCTGGTTTTGCGCGTGGTTCCCATGCCTGCCGACTGCAATGCCAACGGCGATATCTTTGGCGGCTGGGTCATGTCGCAGGTGGACCTGGGCGGCTCGGTGCTGCCGCTACGCCACTCGCGCGGCCGCACCGTCACCGTGGCGGTCAATGAATTCATCTTCAAGCAGCCCGTGCGCGTGGGCGATATCCTGTCGTTCTACGCCAAGCTGGTGCGCGTGGGCACGACGTCGATGACGGTCCAGGTCGAGGTGTTTGCCGAGCGCCTGTCCAAGCAAGGCCAGTTCTTCAAGGTGACCGAGGCGACCTTGACCTATGTCGCCATCGACGACGAAGGCCACCCCCGCACCGTGCCTCCGCTGCCGGTCTGACCGGCCACGGGCCAGCGACCGGCCTAAAAACACCAAAGCCGCTGCAACGCAAACCTGCGCTGCAGCGGCTTTTTCACAAGCGGGAGGCCGGGGCCTCAGCGATCAAGCCAGGCTTTCGGCCGGCTTTTCCGTCTTGGTAGCGGTGGTGCTGGCGGCCACGGGCTTGCGCGTGCTGTTGGAGCACTCGATCTCGCCGGTCAGTTGGCCGCCTTCTTCGATGATGACCTTGCCGTAGCGGATCTTGCCATGCACACGGCCGCTGCCAAAAATCACCAGCTTGTCGCGCACGGTCAGGTTGCCTTCGAATTCACCATGGATCTCGGCAATGTCGATTTCCGCCGAGCCACGGAAGGCGCCTTCTGCAGTGATCTGGATCACGCGCGAATCCATCGTGGCCTCGACCGTGCCTTCCACCACCAAGGTGTCGCAATCGGTGATCTCAACGCCCTTGAGCTTGATATTGGGGCCAACAGTCAGTTTGCTGCCGGTGCCGGCGGTGGTATCAGTGGTCACAGTGCTGGTATAGGAGGAGGTAGGAGAAGGGTTGCTGGGCTCATCGGCCTTGTGGCCGCTCAGGTTGCCGCCGAGCACGGAGCTGGCAGAGCCCGCTGCGGTGCTGGGCAAGGTGCTGCCCGATGTACTGGAGGCATTGCCTCCCATGAACTTGGAGGCGGAAGAGTCATTGTCACGGCGTCCGCCGAAAAAAGGGTTTTGTACAGCCATCGGTTCTCCTTGTGAAAAGCTTCTACATGCTATTCAATTTATAGCTAGGGTGTTCACAAAATTTGACACTAGTCGTAACAGGCGGCAACTATGGCGGCCTTTCCTATCAATATTTTCATCGGTCGGACAAATCTCACATTTCCCAACATCGCAACAGTGCCGCCAGCCCGCATCAGGACACGATATAGGCCGCCGTGGCCGTGGCCAGCACCTGGCCGCTGCTGTCGCAAAAGTCAGACCGCGTCGTCGCCACGCGTGAGCCCAAGCGCAGCACCCGGGCCTGCAGCCCAAAGGGGCCATGGGTTCCAGGGCGCAGGTAGTCGACCCGCAAATCAATGGTGCCCAGCTTGGCAAAGCGCATCAGGCGCTGCATCACCGGCTCACCCACATGCTTGGCGCCGGAGGCCGCCATCACCGCGATGCCGCCCAGCGCATCCAAGCTGGCACTGATAACGCCGCCATGCACGCGCTGCAGACCAAAGTGGCCGATCAGTTCATTGCGCATCTCCAGGCTGGCCCAGACCGCGTCGTCCTGCACGTTCTGGAGCTTGAGCCCCAGGAGCTTGTTGAAGACGATGCGCTCTTCAAAAATGTCGCGCAGGCCTTCGACATAGGCGTTATCCAGGCCCTGCATAGAGACATAGGCTGGTGCTTCGAGGTGCGGGGTGGGCAAGGTGGCGGTGCTCATCCACCGCAGTATGCAGTCAAGCGCCCGGCACGGCAATCGCAGATTCTGCTGGGATGCCACTGCGCCATGCGCTAGACTGCGCGCAAATACAGCCCATCTATGCCTGACACCCTGCCCCCCGCTCCGCCCACCGCCCGCACGGCGCCCCGGCCGCCCTTGCGCCTGAGCTGCGTGGTGCCCGCCTATAACGAAGCCAGCAACCTGGAAGCCTTTCTGCCCTCCTTGTACGAGACGGTGCGTGCGCTGTCCGTCGATTGCGAGATCGTGCTGGTCAACGATGGCAGCAAGGATGCGACCGACGAGGTGGCCCAGCGCCTGGGCCAGCAGCTGCCGCTGCACTACATCCAGCTGGCGCGCAATTTTGGCAAGGAAGCGGCGATGACGGCCGGGCTCGACTATGCACGCGGCAATGCGGTGCTGTTGATCGATGCGGACTTTCAGCACCCGCTGCCGCTGATTGCCGAGATGGTGCAGCTCTGGCAGAGCGGCTATGACATGGTCTATGGCGTGATTGCCGACCGTGCCGGCGAGGCCAAGGCCAAGCGCTGGGGCACCTGGCTGTTCTACTACCTGATGAACCGCGACAACGCCGTGCATATCCCCGAGAACGCGGGTGACTTCCGGCTCATGGACCGCAAGGTGGTTGATGCGCTGCGCCAGCTGCCCGAGCGCAACCGTTTCATGAAGGGCCTGTACGCCTGGGTCGGCTTCAAGAGCGTGGCGCTGCCCTTTGTGCCCGACAGCCGGCGCAGCGGCCAGTCCAGCTTCAATTTTCACCGGCTCTTCGCGCTGGCCTTCCAGGGGCTGACCTCGTTCACCACCTTGCCGCTGCGCATCTGGAGCCTGGTGGGCTTTTGCATCTCGGTGATGGCCATCATCTACGGCATCTACATCACCATCGAGACCATCGTGCTGGACAACCCCATCGACGGCTGGCCGACCTTGGCCGCCGGCCTGATGCTGTTCTCCGGCGTGCAGCTGATGTCCATCGGCATGCTGGGCGAGTACATCGGCCGCATCTATGACGAGGTCAAGCGCCGGCCTTTGTACATCGTGGCGAACAACGACGACCGCAGCCCCGTGAGCAGCGAGCCCGCTGCCCCGCCGCATGTGCCCGCATCCGCCACCGCGCCAGCACCGGTCGCGCCGATGCCACCGGAGTCCTGAGCTTGCGGATCGCTGCTGCGCTCGAGCGCCTGCGCAGGATGCCCCAGGGCCTGCAGTTTATTGCCGTGGGCGGCTCGGCAGCAGCCACGCATTTGCTGGTGGTGCTGCTCTTGGTGGGCAGCACAGGCATGGCGCCGCTGCTGGCCAATGTACTGGCTTTTCTGGTCGCCTTTGTGGTCAGCTACAGCGGCCACGCCTGGCTGACCTTTGCCGATAAAAAGGCGCCGCATGCCCAGGCGCTGCCGCGCTTCTTTCTGGTCGCCTGCAGCTCCTTCGCCCTCAATGAACTGCTGTACTACCTGGCACTGCACCAGCTGCACTGGCACTATGCCTGGAGCCTGGTCGCGGTGCTGGTCGTCGTGGCGGTATTCACCTTTGCCGCGGCCAAATGCTGGGCCTTTGCCCACGCTGCGCCGCACTGAGCACCATGAAACACATCACCCTCTGCGCCGACGATTTTGCGCTGCACCCGGCTGTCGACGCCGCCGTGCTGGAGCTGGCGGCGCTGGGCCGCCTCTCGGCCACCAGCTGCATGACCACGGCGCCGGGCTGGCGCAACGCGGCGCGCGCCTTGCCGGCTGTGCGCGGCCAGCTGGACCTGGGCCTGCATTTCAACCTGACCGAAGGCCATGGCCTAGCGCCCGATACCCCCATCACGCGCATTCTCAGCCAGGCCTATACCGCCCGGCTGTCTGCCGCTGCGCTGCGCGATGCCTGGCGCCGCCAGCTCGATGCCTTTGAGGATGCGTTGGGCATGCCGCCCGTCTATGTGGATGGCCACCAGCATGTGCACCAGCTGCCCGGCGTGCGCAAAGCGATGCTGGCTGAACTTGAAGCGCGCTATGGCGCAGCGGCGCGGCAGATCTGGATCCGCTCCACGGCCCCTGCAGGCGCTTTGCGCTGGCAGGCCAAATCGGCCACGATTGCGCTTCTGGGCGGCTGGCGCCTCAGCCACCAGCTGCAGCGCCAGCACTGGGCGACGAACCGGGGCTTTGCGGGCGTCTATGGTTTTGATGCGCCGACGCAAGACGCCTATGGCGGCCTGATGGCGCAATGGCTGGCCGAATGCCAAGACGGCAGCTTGTTGATGTGCCACCCAGCGCAAACGCCGATGCCAGACGACGCCATTGGCCAGCAGCGGCCGGTGGAATGGGCCTATCTGCGCTCGGCTGCGTTTGGCGCGCTGCTGGCAGCGCAGGGCTGCCGCATTGGCAAGCTGGCCCCTGGCAAGGGCGCCCAAGCAGCGATCACAGACCGCTGAAGTTGGGCTTGCGCTTTTCCATAAAGGCCTGCATCGCCTCTTTGGCAGCGGGCTGCTGCAGCAGATCGGCAAACACACGGCCTTCTTCGGCGATGCGCGACTGAACGGCCGCCATCTGGCCGCTCTTGAGCAGGCGCTTGCTGGCCATCAGCGAGGCCAGCGGCTTGGCGGCCAGCTTGGCGGCTTGCGCCTGGGCAATGGTGTTGCATTCGGTCGGTGGCACCACGCGGTTGACCAGGCCCACTTCCAGTGCCGCCTCGGCCATGAAGGGGTCGCCCAGCAGCAAGGCTTCGCAGGCGCGCTGGTGGCCCATCAGCTGCGGCAGCAGCAGGCTGGATGCGCCTTCAGGGCAGAAGCCCAGGTTGACGAAGGGCAGCGAGAACATCGCGTTGTCACCGGCATAGACCAGGTCGCAGTGCAGCAGCATCGTCGTGCCAATGCCCACGGCCGGGCCGCAGACGGCCGCGACGATGGGCTTGGGGAAGGCCGCCAACGCCTGCAGGAACTGGAACGGCGGCGCATTGTCATCGGGCTTGGGGCCATGGAGGAAGTCGCCCAGGTCGTTGCCGGCGGTGAACACCGAGGCATCACCCTGGAACAGCACCACGCGCACCTCGGCGCTGCTGGCGGCCTGCTGCAAGATCTCTGCCAGGGCCAGGTACATGGCACCGGTCAACGAGTTCTTCTTGGCCACCCGGTTGAAGGTGATGGTGCAGATGCCCGCTTCGGCCAGCACCCGGATATCGTCGCAGGAGGATTGGATCGTCATAACAGTCTCTCAAAAAAGGGGTCGGTGCCGGGCCCAGGCCACGGCGAACACCGAAGACGCTGGCATGCTAACCGGATTTGGCGCGCCTTATTCCTTGTAGTAGACCAGCTGGTGGCTGGTGGCCAGCAAAACGCCCTGGGGCGACCAGATCTGCGCGGTCTGGTCAAAAAAACCATCCCGAAAGCCCTGGCCCTGGGCCTGGGCCAGCACTGGCTGGCTGCCGACTGCGGCCAGTTGCTCGGCACTGGCATGCACATAGACCGTCAAGGACACGGTGCCCACCGGCACGCGCTTGGCACGGCGCAGCCAGATGCGGGGAAAGAAGACATCGCACAGCGAGGTGAGCGCCGGCACATCGAGCGGGCGCGGGGGCTCGTCACTGACCCACATGCGAGTCAGACTCGGGCTGCTCGCGCCGTCCCACGCCGTCGGATAGCCGCCCAGCAGCGGACGGATGTTGTAGCGGTTCAGCCATTCCACGCGGAAATCGGTGGTGTAGCGCTCCACCGTGCTGGAAGGCGGCACCTCGGGCATCGCGTACTCGTCATCCGACCAGGTATCGCGCGCCACTGCGGTCATCGCGGTCGCGGTGGTCGTGGTGGACCACTGGCCCTCGGCGTCTTGCTCGCGCAAGGTGATGATCCAGTGCTGGGTGCTGCGGTTGGTGCGGGCCGGGATGGCTTCGATCACATAAGGCTGCTCGCCCACGGCACCGGCGTAGTTCACGGTGACCGCCACCAGGTCCCCCAGGCGCTGCGGGTGCTGCAGCACGGCCTGGGCCACTTGGGCTGCTGTTATGCCGCCATAGGGCCCGACCATGTTCCAGTAGTCCTGGCTGGCCTGCGCCGCGTACTGGTTCTGGCCGGTCGCTTCCATGGCCATGGCACGGTCAAAGGCATGGCGTTCGCTGGGGGTGGAGAGTTCACTCATTCGGACATCTTTCGCAGAAATTTTCGAATCCGCTGAAAACGCCATGTGCCCGTACCAAGCCTTTCAAGACCTGTCTTGCAGTTGCATTTTCTGCCACCCGACATTAGCAGCCAACGGCATCTGTTGCAGCCCAGTGGGCGACAGATACCGTGGCCAGCGCCGGCTTAGACGCGCTCCAGAATGCCCGCCGCGCCCTGCCCCATGCCCACGCACATGGTCACCATGCCGTATTTGAGCTTGTTGCGCTGCAGCGCATGCACGACGGTGGCCGCGCGGATGGCGCCCGTCGCGCCCAGCGGGTGGCCCAGCGCAATCGCGCCGCCCATGGGGTTGACCTTGGCCGGGTCCATACCCAGCTGCTGCATGACGGCCAGCGACTGCGCGGCAAAGGCCTCGTTCAGCTCGATCCAGTCGATATCCTGCAAGGACAGGCCGGCATGGCGCAGCGCCACCGGGATCGCCTCGATCGGGCCGATGCCCATGATCTCGGGCGGCACGCCCTTGCTGGCGTAGCTGACAAAGCGCGCCAGCGGCGTCAGGTTGAAGCGCTTGAGCGCCGCCTCGCTCACCACCAGCAGCGCACCGGCGCCATCGCTGGTCTGCGAGCTGTTGCCGGCAGTGACCGAGCCGCGCGCCGCAAACACGGTGCGCAGCTTGGCCAGGCCTTCGATCGAGGTGTCCGGGCGCGGGCCTTCATCGAGCTCCACCGTGCGCGAGCGGCTGACCGCCTCGCCCCGGGCGATGTCCACGCCCCGGTCGGTCACGGTGATCGGCGTGATCTCGGCGGCAAAATCCCCCGCCTGCTGCGCCGCCAGCGCGCGCTGGTGCGACTGCAGTGCAAAGGCATCCTGCGCATCGCGGCTCACCTTCCAGCGCTGCGCGACTTTCTCGGCCGTCAGGCCCATGCCGTAGGCAATGCCGACATCGCCTTCGCGCTCGAATATGGAGGGCGATAGCGACGGCGAGTTGCCCATCATCGGCACCATGCTCATGCTCTCGACACCGGCAGCGATCATCACATCGGCCTCACCCACGCGGATGCGGTCGGCCGCCATTTGCAAGGCCGTCAGGCCCGATGCGCAAAAGCGGTTGACGGTCACCCCGCCCACTCCTACCGGCAGCCCTGCCAGCACCGCGCTGATGCGTGCCACATTCAGGCCCTGCTGGGCTTCGGGGATCGCGCAGCCGCAGACCACATCCTCAATCGCCTGCGGGTCCAGCCCCGGCGCCTGCGCCAGCACGGCCTTCATCACCGTGGCCAGCAGATCGTCAGGGCGCATATTGCGCAGATAGCCTTTGTGCGACTTGCCAATCGGCGTGCGCGTCGCCGCAACGATGTAGGCGTCTTGAACTTGTTTACTCATGATGACTAGTCCTCGGTATTCACCTCCCTCTCCCGCGCGCGGGAGAGGGCCGGGGTGAGGGCCTGCAGCACACGTGCAAGCACCTCATTCGTTTGTTGTACAACCTCATGGTTCCAAAACCGCAGCACCCGCAATCCTTGCTGCTGCAACCAGGCAGAGCGCTGCTGGTCATAGGCTTGCGCCTGCAGATCTGCATGCTGGCCGCCATCGAGCTCAATCACCAGGCCCTGCTCCAGACAAACAAAATCCAGGATGTAGGGCCCCAGCGGATGCTGTCTGCGGAACTTGGCGCCCGCCAGTTGGCGGTTGCGCAGGTGGCGCCATAGCAGTTGCTCTGCAGTGGTGGAGGCATGGCGCAAGGCGCGGGCTTGTTGCACACTGACATCCGCCCTCACCCCTGCCCTCTCCCGCGAGCGGGAGAGGGAGTTGGGGGACAAGGGTTGCTTTTCCACGGTGGGCCTCAGTTACGGACGGGCTTGCCGGTGTTCAGCATGCCCAGAATGCGCTCCTGGGTTTTTTCCTTCACGATCAGGTCGGTGAAGGCCTTGCGCTCCAGCGCCATCAGGTACTCCTCGTTCACGAGGGTGCCGGCATCCACATCGCCGCCGCAGACCACATCGGCCATATGGCTGGCAATCAGCATGTCGTGCTCGGTGATGAAGCCGCCTTCGCGCATATTGACCAGGGTGCTGCGCAAGGTGGCTGCGACACTGCGGCCAGCGACCGGAAAAGGCTTGCGCTGCGGTGGGTGCCAGCCCGATTGCGCCATGGCCTTGGCCTGGGTCAGCGCCACAAACAGCAGCTCGTCGCGGTGCGGCACGATGACATCATCGGACTGCAGGTAGCCAATCGCCTGCGACTCCAGCGCGCTGGTGCCGACGGTGGCCTTGGCGGCGGCCGTAAAGCCATTGGCCAGGAAGGGCAGCAGATCCGTGCCGGTGGAATACTGCGCATGGCGTGCCGCCTGGTAGGCCACATTGGTGAGGCCGCCGGCGCCGGGCACCAGGCCCACGCCCATCTCCACCAGGCCGATATAGCTCTCCATATGCGCCACGCGGCGTGCGCAGTGCAGCAGCAGCTCGCAGCCGCCGCCCAGCGCCATGCCATGCACCGCGCCCACCACCGGGATCTGCGCATAGCGCACCGACAGGAAGAGCTGCTGCATCACCTGCTCGATCTGGTCGATGGCCATCGGGCCTTGCAATGCAAAGGCCGGCATCATCGCCTGCAGATCGGCGCCCACGCTGAAAGGTGCATCGCCCGACCAGACGACCATCGCATCAAAGTCCTTTTCGGCCAGCGCCAGCGCGGCCTGCAGGTCTTCCATCACATCGGGGCTGATCGCATGCATCTTGGTCTTGATGCTGAAGACCAGCACCTGGTCATCCAGGGTCCAGCTGCGCGAGGCCTTGCTCTCGGCCAGCGTGCGGCCTGCCGTGCGCCAGTCCTGTGCGGGCGCGCTCGCCTCACCCAGCACGCGCTCGGGGAAGAGCTGGCGCGCATAGACCGGCAGATCGCGGCGCGGGACAAAGCGGCTCTCGGCAGCGCTCCAGGAGCCCTGCGCCGTGTGCACACCGCCGGCGTCCGCCACGGGGCCTTCAAACACCCACTGCGGCAGCGGCTCGGTGCTGAGCGCCTTGCCTGCGTCAATGTCTTCCTGCACCATCTTGGCCACCTGCAGCCAGCCGGCCTCTTGCCACAGCTCGAACGGGCCTTGCTGCATGCCAAAGCCCCAGCGCATGGCCAGATCCACATCGCGGGCATTGTCGGCAATGTCCTTCAGATGCACGGCGGCGTAGTGGAAGCTGTTGCGCAAGATGGCCCAGAGGAACTGGCCTTGTGCGCCTTCACTATTGCGCAGCAGCTGCAGGCGCTCGCCGGCCGGCTTTTTCAGCATGCGGGTGTAGACGTCATTGCCCTTTTCGCCCGAAGGCACATAGGCCTGGTGCTCGGGGTCAAAGCGCTCGATGCCCAGCTTGGTCTTGCGGTAAAAACCTGCCTTGGTCTTCTGGCCCAGCGCGCCGTTGGCGATCAGCTGAGTCAATACCGCTGGCGTCGTGTAGCTGGCGTAGAACGAGTCGCTCTGCGCCGTCAGCTGGGTCTGCATGGTGGCGATGACATGGGCCAAGGTGTCCAGGCCCACCACATCGGCAGTGCGGAAGGTGCCCGAGCTGGCGCGCCCCAGCTTCTTGCCGGTCAGGTCGTCGACCACGTCGTAGCTCAGGCCAAAGCGCTCGGCCTCGGCAATGGTGGACAGCATGCCAGCCACGCCGACGCGGTTGGCAACAAAGTTGGGCGTGTCCTTGGCGCGGACGACGCCCTTACCCAGTTGGCTGGTCGCAAAGCTTTCAAGCTGGTCCAGCACCTGGGGCTCGGTCGCTGCGGTCGGGATCAGCTCCACCAGCTGCATATAGCGCGGTGGGTTGAAGAAGTGGATGCCGCAGAAGCGGTGGCGCAGCTGCTCGGGCAAGGCTTCCGACAAGGCCGTGATCGACAGGCCCGAGGTGTTGGAGGCCAGGATCGCATGGGGTGCAACAAAGGGCGCGATCTGGTGGTAGAGGTCGCGCTTCCAGTCCATGCGCTCGGCAATCGCCTCGATCACCAGGTCGCAGTCCTTGAGCTGCGCCAGGTGTTCTTCGTAGTTGGCGGGCGTGATCAGATCGGCTTCCGCCGCCACACCCAGGGGCGAGGGCTTGAGCTTTTTCAGGTTGGCAATCGCCTTTTGGGCAATCGCGCTTTTGGGGCCTTCCTTGGCCGGCAGGTCAAACAGCACCACTGGCACGCGCACATTGACGAGGTGGGCCGCAATCTGCGCGCCCATCACGCCGGCGCCAAGCACCGCCACTTTTTTCACCACAAATCGGGACATGGTTACTCCACTTTTCATGGCTGTCAGCCTCCGACAGAGAGGCGCTGACAAGCCGTTGTATTCAAAACCTATTCGACGCGCGACCAGGTCTGCGTGCGGCCAAAGGGGCCGATCGATCCGCGCACATCGAGCTTGTTGCCGTTGTCGGCAGGCGTGAGCTTCAAGCTGTAGCTGCTGCCGTTTTCGGGGTCGAGGATCTTGCCGTCTTCCCAGACCGCCTTGCCCTGCGCCTGCTTGGCACCCCGGATGATCTCCAGGCCGACGAGCGGCTGGCCCTTGCGGTCATCGCTGCAACGGTCGCAGACGGCCTGCGGATCGGCGCCCTTGCGCAGCAGCTTTTCCACCTTGCCGCTGAGCACCCCGCCGCTGTCGCTGATGCGCACCTCGGACTTGGGCTCACCGCTTTTCTCGTCAAAGGTGCGCCACAGGCCCACCGGCGACATCTCGGCAGCCAGCGCTGGCAGTGCCACCGCCAAGCTGCCAGCCACCATCAGCACAGGTTTCAGCAAGGTTTGCATCAGGGACTCCTTCGGTGTTTTTCGGCAGCACTGCAGGCGGTCAAGCCAGCGCGGCGTCGGTGTTCATCAAGAGCTTGCTGCCGGTGCGCATGGTGCGCACGCGCAGGCCCGCCTCGGGGAAGAGGCGCGCAAAGTAAAAGCGCGCCGTCTGCAGCTTGGCTTCGTAGAAGGTCTTGCCCGTCACATCGCCTTCGGCCAGTGCGCGCAGCGCGGTCTGGGCCATGCGTGCCCACCAGTAGCCCATCAGCAGGTGACCCATCACGCAGAGGTAGTCGGTCGCGGCAGCACCCACTTCGTCAGGGTTCTGCAGTGCCTTGAGGCCCAGCTCGGTGGTGATGCCGGTCATCTGGCCGGCCAGCTGCGCCAGCGGGTTGATGAAATCGGCCATGCGTTCGTTGACGCCCTCTTCCTCGACCAGACCCTGCACCAGCTTGCCCAGCGCCTTGAGCGCCGCACCCTGGTCACCCAGCACCTTGCGGCCCAGCAGGTCCAGCGCCTGGATGCCATTGGTGCCTTCGTAGATCATGTTGATGCGCGCATCGCGCACAAACTGCTCCATGCCGGTTTCATGGATGTAGCCATGGCCGCCAAACACCTGCTGGCACAGCACGGTCACTTCAAAACCCTTGTCGGTCAAAAAGGCCTTGAGGATGGGGGTGAGCAAGGCGACCTGCGCGGCATGGGCCTTGCGCAGGGCTTCGTCGGGGTGGTTCAGCTCTTCGTCAACCAGGGCGGAAGTGGCGATCATCATCGCGCGGCCACCTTCGCTGTAGGCCTTGGCGGTCAGCAGCATGCGGCGCACATCGGGGTGGACGATGATGGGGTCGGCCGGCAGGTCCTTGGCCTTGGTGCCCGAGAGGCTGCGCATCTGCAACCGGTCCTTGGCATAGGCCAGCGCGTTTTCATAGGCCACGGCCATCAGGCCCAGCGACTGGTTGGCCACACCCAGGCGCGCGGCATTCATCATCACAAACATGGCCTGCAAGCCCTTGTTGGCCTGGCCGACCAGGCTGCCCACGGCGCCATCGATGGCGATCTGCGCGGTGGCATTGCCATGGATGCCCATCTTGTGCTCCAGTCCCGAGCAGCTGATGGGGTTGCGCGCACCCAGCGAGCCATCGGCATTGACCAGAAACTTGGGCACCAGGAACAGGCTGATGCCCTTGCTGCCCTTGGGCGCATCGGGCAGGCGTGCCAGCACCAGGTGCACGATGTTGTCGGTCATGTCGTGCTCACCGGCGCTGATGAAGATCTTGTTGCCGGTGATCTTGTAGCTGCCATCGGCCTGCGGCTCGGCCTTGGTGCGCAGCATGCCCAAGTCAGTTCCGCAATGGGGCTCGGTCAGGCACATGGTGCCGGTCCATTCGCCGCTGGTGAGCTTGGGCAGGTAAAGCTTTTTCTGCTCGTCCGAGCCATACACATGGAGTGCCTCATAGGCGCCGTGCGACAGACCGGGGTACATGGCCCAGGCCTGGTTGGCGCTGTTGAGCATCTCATACAGACACTGGTTCAGCACAAAAGGCAGACCCTGGCCGCCATAAGCGCTGTCGCACGACAGGGCTGCCCAGCCGCCTTCCACATACTTGGCATAGGCCTCCTTGAAGCCCTTGGGTGTGGTCACGCTCGAATCGGCCGGGTTGCGTGTACAGCCTTCGGCATCACCAGGCAGATTGAGCGGCTGCACGACCTCGACCGCAAACTTGCCGGCCTCTTCCAAAATCGCATCCATGGTGCCGGTGTCAACATCGGCATAGGCGGGCAGCTGTGCAAAACGGGCGGGCAGGCCCAGCACTTCTTGCATGAGGAACTGCATGTCGCGCAGCGGTGGGGTGTACTGAGGCATGGAAAGTCCTTTGGAAAAAATTACGAGGTCAAAACAGAAACGGAGGCGGGCGCGGCCGTATCAGGCAGCTGCGCCAGGCAAGGGGCCAGCGCGGCATCGATCAAGGCCGCCTCGCGCTCGGGGTTTACCGCATGGCGCAGCAAGATGCCGCGCAGGCCGGTAGCGGCATGGCGCAGCGCCTGCGGGCCATGGAGAAAGCGGGTTTCATAGTGCAGCGACAAGATGATGCCGTGCAGCTCGAACAGCACCTGGTCGGGCGCGACATCGCTGCGCAGCTGGCCTTCGGTCTGGGACTGCACAATTGCGCGGCGCATCGCATCCATCCAGATGCGCACCGACTCGGACAGCGCATCGCGCACATCGCCGGGCCGGTCATCAAACTCCACCGCACCGCTGATGTAGAGGCTGCCATAGAGGCGGCTGGCATCGTTGGGCTGGGCGGTGCTGCCCATCCAGCCGGTGGCCATGTGCAGCAAGCGGGCGAGCCCGCGCGGCACCTGCAGCGCTGGCACAAAGATCTCGCGCTCAAAGCGCTCGTGGTATTCGCGCACCACCGAGCACTGCAGCTCCTCGCGTGAGCCAAAATGGGCAAACACGCCGGACTTGCTCATGCCCATGGCCAGGGCCACCATGCCCAGCGACAGGCCATCGAGCCCCTCTTGCGCGGCCAGGGACAGGGCGGCATCCACAATCGCAGCACGCGTTTGGGCGCCTTTGGCCAGCTTGGCGATCTCGGCAGGGCCTGGGGTGGAAGCAAGGGGTTTGGTCATAAATCAAAAAATAGCACGGTCGTTCTTTTTTTGATTCTTGCACAAACCCAGTGTGCTGCCAACCGCTGGTGTGCAAAGCAAGGGTAAACCACGGCAACGGCCGTGCCCCGCATGAAAAAAGCTGCTGGCCTTGTCAGGCTCAGCAGCTTTTGCGATGGGGTGGGCTGGCGTCAGTGCGCCATCAAGGACAGGCAGGCGTCGAGCTGCTCGGTAGGCAGGCGGCGGAAATCCGAACGCGCAAAGCGCTGCAGGCGGCCAATCAGGAAGGACATCAGCACGCTGGAGCGCACATTGGCATCCACGGTGGGCGTAGCCGATGCATCGCCGCCGGGCACCACGCGCAGGCACTGGCGCAAGGTGGTCTCGATGCGCTCGAAGAACTGCTGCATGCGCTGCTGCAGGCGGGGGTTTTCGGACTGCAGCGCATCGCCCAGCATCACGCGCACCATGCCGGGGTTGCGCTCACCAAACTGCAGCACCATGGCCACCACCCGGTGGGCCTGGGCAATGCCCTGCTCCACGGTCTTGGCGGGGTCGGGCACATCGCGGCCGGTGATCTGCACGGCCAGGCTGTAGACGGACTGCTCGATGAACTCGATCAGGCCTTCGTACATCTGGGCCTTGCTGGCAAAGTGGCGGTAGAGGGCCGCCTCGCTGATCGACATTTGCGCGGCCAGTGCCGCCGTGGTGATGCGGTCTGCGCCTGGCTGCTCCAGCATGGCTGCCAGCGTCTGCAGAATCTGGATTCGACGCTCTCCGGGTTTTGGACGTTTACGGGTAGGTGCCGGGTTAGCGGCTTCTAGCGGCGCATCGACGAGGTCGGCGGCGAAAGAAGATTCTTGATCAGACATGCGTTGAATATGAGGCTGCACCCGACGCAGTCTCCCAACACCGCCAGGTATTTTTTATTGATAAAAGTATGGCACTCGCCTCACAGGTTGCTAGCGCAACCTTGGGCCCTCTGTAACATCTTACTGCAAAAGAACTGCAGAAAAATGATAAAAATCATGTGCATTGCTAGATGCACAAATCAATTACGCAATCAAATGTATCAATAACTACGAATCATTGTTCCGTAGGCCGTGTCGGTCAGAATTTCGAGCAGCATCGCGTGTGGCACGCGGCCATCGACAATATGCACGGCATTGACACCGCTCTTGGCGGCATCGATGGCGCCGGCCAATTTAGGCAGCATACCACCCGAGATGGTGCCGTCCTCAATGAGGTCATCGATCTGGCGCGAGGTCAATTCGGTCAGCAGCTGGCCTTGCTTGTCCAGCACACCGGGGATGTTGGTCAACAGCATCAGCTTTTCGGCCTGCAGCACGGTGGCCAACTTGCTGGCCACCACATCGGCATTGATGTTGTAGCTCTCGTTGTTCTCGCCAAAGCCAATCGGGCTCACCACGGGGATGAAGGCGTCATCCTGCAGCGCCTTGACCACGCTGGGGTCGATGGACAGGATGTCGCCGACCTGGCCGACATCGTGCTCGACCGACGGATCCTTGTTGTCCTTCAACTTGAGCTTTTGGGCGCGGATCAGGCCGCCATCACGGCCGGTCAGGCCCACGGCTTTGCCGCCGGCCTGGTTGATCAGGCCCACGATGTCCTGCTGCACTTCGCCGGCCAGCACCCATTCGACCACTTCCATGGTTTCGGAGTCAGTCACGCGCATGCCCTGCACGAACTTGCCTTCCTTGCCCAAGCGCTTCAAGGCGTTCTCGATCTGCGGGCCACCGCCGTGCACCACCACCGGGTTGATGCCCACCAGCTTGAGCAGCACCACGTCTTCGGCAAAGTCGGCCTGCAGCTCGGGGTCGGTCATGGCGTTGCCGCCGTACTTGATGACCATGGTCTTGCCATGGAACTTGCGGATGTAGGGCAGTGCCTGCGCCAGAATTTCAGCCTTGTCGCGCGGGGCAATGGAGAGAGAAGGAGTCGTCATGGTTGCAGGCCTTTACAGCAGCGGAGAAGATGCAAAACGCGCATTGTGCCCCAAAGTGCCGCCTGCCTGCTGATCAGCGAATCCAGCCTGGTAGCTTGAAGCGCACGATCACCAGATAGGCAGCGACATAGGAGACACAGAACAGCGCACAAAAACCGATGAGGATATAGGTGTTGCGCCAGAACAGGACCGCCGGCACGACGGTGAGCAAAGTGAACGCCCACAAATACGGCGCGGTCCGGTTATTGCGGCGCAGCATGCGGCGTGCGGCGTTTTCATCGAGCACGCTGCGCACGATGCGGCGATAGATCAGCTGGTGCAGGTGCAGCGCGTCGGCCATGCCCGGCGAGTCGCCGCGCGCGAGCTTGCGGTAGATGGAAAACATGGTCTCCCAGACCGGATAGATGAGCAGCAGCATCGGGAACCAGGGCGAGACGATGGGGTGGCGCTGCACCAGGGTGATGCTGCAAAAGGCGATCACGATGCCCCAGACATAGGCGCCACCATCGCCGGCAAAGAGCTGGCCCATCGGGTAGTTCCAGAACATGAAGCCCAGGGTGGCGGCTGCGGTGATCACCAGGATCGCCGCCAGCTCGCGGTCGCCCAGCTGCAGCGCCACATGGGTGAGCGCCGCGCAGATGATGACCGCCACCATGCCGGCCAGGCCGTTGTAGCCATCGATGATGTTGAAGGCATGGGGCAGGCCGGCAATGGCCAGCACGGCCAGCGCCATGCCCAGCCAGGGCGCGGCGCTCAGCGCCGTATCGAGCCAGACCAGGCCCATGCGCGGCACGGTCATGCCCAGCAGGTAGACGGCCAGCAAGCCGGTCAGCAGGGTCAGCACCAGGCGGTAGCGCACCGTCATGCGCTGGGTCATGTCCTCGGCAATACCGCCAGCCACCGCAGGCAGCATCGCCATGAAGAAATACAGCACCCACTGGTTCCAGTGCAGTGCATTGCCGTAGTAGCCCCACCAGTTCTGCAGGCCCGCCACGCCCACCGTCAGCACCAGGCTGACAAACATGGCCAGACCGCCCAACCGGGGGATGTTGCCCATATGGAAGCGCTGGGGCAAATCCTTGCCATAGCGTTTGGCATGGCCGCGCATGCGGCGCACGATGAAACCCGCGCCAATGAGCGTACAGAGAAAAGCGACCACTGCCAGGAAAATCATTATTCAGTCATCGTGAGTGCTGCCGTGGGGGTGCGCCGGAGCAAGGCCCGGGCGCGCCAAAAAACTGCCGAGGCCCACAGCCGCAGCAAGCTGCGAATATGCCACAAAGCATGGCGGGCCCGGCGGTGGCTGGCGCGCTGGCCGGCATGGCCTATCACGCAATCAGCACGCGCCAAGGTCCAGCCCGCCAGGCGCAGGCGCAGGCACAGATCCACATCCTCACAGTACATGAAGTACGCGGTATTGAGCCCGCCAATGCCCTGCCAGACGGGGGTGGGCAGCAGCCACATCGCACCATTGACCCATTCGGCCCGGGTCTCGCGCCGTTTGACCGCATAGCGGCGCAGCAGGGACCAAGGGGTGGGCAGCTCCCGCTCGCTGTCCTGCAGATGGCCGTTTTCATCCACCTGCATCGGGTAGGCCAGGCCCACGCCCTGGCGCTGCAGCGCGCGCACCAGCGCGGGGAAGGGGTTGCCGCCGCGCAGGTCCACATCCGGATTCAGCACGCAGACCAGCGGCTCCGTCGCGCCCGCCAAGGCGGCATTATGGTTGGCCGAAAAGCCTTGCGGCACGCTGTTGTGGCGCAGCTCCAGCACAAAAGGCCAGCCGCCTGCAGGTGCCAGGGGCGCAGGCTCGGGCAGGTTCAAGGTCAGCACCACGCGGCTGACACCGTTGCCGCCAGCGCCGTGCAGCGCCAAGGCATCGAGCAGCTGCTGCACCATCGCCCCATGGCCATGGCTGACGACAGACAGGGCAATAGCGGGAATGGACGGAGGCAAGGAGGTGGGGCTGGCGGACATCAGCGGGCATTATCCATCAGCGGCCCGCGCTGAAATCAGCCCAGCGCGTCAGTTGTAACAGCGCCTCAGTACAGGCGCAGCGCCAGCAGCACACGCAAGATCAAGGTGTCGACCTTGCTCATGCGCCAGTAATAGCGCTGGACTGACGCACGCAGCGCCGTCGTCCAGCTGCTGCGCGAGCGGATCAGCATGCGCAGCTGGCGGCGCTGGGCATCGGCCAGGTCTGCGCCATGGAGCCGGTCGAACTCGCTCAGCTGGTCGATCCAGCCGGGGCCCGCCTGGCGCAGCCGGCGCCAAAAGCGCTGCACACGCGCCCACTGGCCGGCCAGTCCCTGCTTTTGCATGCCGATGGTGTTGCTGCCATGCTGGCGGTAGAGGATATGGCTCTCGCTGTCGAACACCACCTGGCCAAAGGCCGACACCACCAGGTAGGCCCACCAGTCATGCGCCAGGCAAAAGCCGGGGCGCTGCGCCAGCAGGCGCTCGCGCGCCGCGCGGTTGAGCGCCACCGTGCAACCGGTCGCAATGTTCTGCACCAGCGCATTGCCCCAGCCAATGCAGCGGCGGTCGTAATCGGGCGAAGGGCCAATAGGCTGCAGATCGCGGTCCACATACTGGGTGCGCGAGCAGTAGAGCGCGGCGCCCTGCTCGCCTTCCAGCAGCGCCAGCGCGCGGCTCACCTTGCTGGGCAGCCAGACGTCATCCTGGTCACAGAAGAAATAGAAGCCATAGCCCGCCCCCACGTTTTGCAATAATTCGTAAAAACTAGCTACAAAACCAAAGTTCTCGCCGGCCTGGATGTGGATGTTGGGATGGATGCTGGCATAGCGCCGGACAATGGCCAGGCTCTGGTCGCTGGAGCCGTCATCGCGCACCCAGATATCGCAACCCGCATGGCTTTGCGCCAGCAGGGAATCGAGCTGCGCAGGCAGAAACCGCTCGCCGTTGTATGTAGACAATAGAATTGCCACACGATTTTGCTTGTCAGTCATTCATCTTTCACCTGCATCTGCAGGCCTATCTCGGCAGAATTCCTACCCATTCCCATATCCATGACCCGCGAACACCACGTCTACACCCGCCACATCGATCTCCAGCAGCGCAGCTCGCTGTCCGTGCTGGCGAACAAGATACCGCCGGGCGCCCGTGTGCTCGATCTGGGCTGCGGCCCCGGCGTGCTGGGCCAGTACCTGCACGAGCACAAGGCCTGCACCCTCGATGGTGTGACGTTCAGCGCCGAGGAGGCCGCGCTCGCCAGGCCGTATTATCGCGATCTGGCCGTGGCCGATCTGGAACAGATCAACCTGGCGGAGGCTTTTACGCGGCGTCAGTATGACTATATCGTCTGCGCCGATGTTCTGGAGCACCTGCGCCAGCCCGAGCAACTGCTGGCCGACTGCCGCGATCTGCTGGCAGAAAACGGCGAAATCCTGGTCTCGATCCCCAACGCCGGCTACTGCGGCCTGGTGATGGAGCTGATGCAGGGCGAGCTGCGCTACCGCGAAGAAGGCCTGCTCGACGCCACCCACCTGCGCTTTTTCACCCGCCAGTCGCTGCTGCGGCTGATGCAAGCGGGCCAGTGGAGCGTGCAGTCGATCGAGACCATCGACCGCCCGCTCGACGAATCCGAATTTGCCCGCACCACCGCCGACAGCCTGCCGCCCGCCGTGATGCGCTACCTGCTGGCCCAGCCCGACGCGCTGGCCTACCAGTTCATCTGCAGCATCCGGCCCAGCAGCGATGCCGCTGCCGCCCAGGCCCATGCGCTGCTGGCGATCGAGAGCGAGGCCAACACGGCGCATGCCAGCTTCACCACCAACCTGTACTGGGCCGATGCCGGCCAGTTCAGCGAATCGCACAAGCTGATTGCCAAGGGCCAGATTGGCGCCCTGCAGCAGAGCATTCGCTTTGCGCTGCCTCGCTTTGAAGGCGCCCAGCCCACATTGCGCTGGGACCCGGCCGACCGCCCTGGTTTTTTGCACCTGCATGCGATGCGCCTCTATGACGCCAGCGGCGCGCTGCGCTGGCGCTGGGACGCCGACCAGCCCGAAGCGCTGGCCCAGGTGCCGCACAGCCAGATCAGCTGGCAGCCGGCCCCCGCCACCGCGCCGGGCAGCACCCTGCTGTTGCTGACCGGCGATGACCCGCACCTGCACCTGCCGATTGACCCGGCGCTGCTGCAGGACTGCCTGCAGACCGAGGGCGCCGTGCTGGAAGTGAGCCTGGGCTGGCCCATGTCGGCCGACTACGCCGCGCTGGCCGATAGCGCCCAGGAGCTGCAGGCCCGCATCCGCCATGCCGACACCGAGGTGCTGCGCGCCCAGCAGGCCCAGGCCGATGCCCACACCCAACTGCGCCTGCTGCAGGCCCATATGCAGGCGCAGAAAGACAACCTGGAAGCGGCCATTGCCCAGCAGCAAGAGCATATCCAGGGCCAGCAGACCCATATCGGCAACCTGCAAACCCATCTGGGCAATATCGAGGCCTCAGAGGCCTACCGCGTGGGCCAGAAACTGGCCAGCGCCAAGGCCCGGTTGCGCGGCCGGCCTGCGCCCGCCCCGGCCGTCGTGCATGTGCCCGAGCCAGAGCCTGTGCAGGATGCAGTGCAAGCAGTCGATGCAGCGGAGATGATGGCTGAGGTGCAGGATGAGACCCTGCTCGCCGTCGTGGTCGAGGAAGCAGCGCCCGCTGACACCCTGGCCGAGCCGGTGCGCCCGCTGGCAGCAGCCCAGCCCGCGGCCATGGTCGACATCATCGTCCCGGTGTACCGGGGCCTGGGCGATACGCAGCGTTGCCTGCAATCGGTGCTGCAGGCGGCGACGCAAACCAATAGCCAGCTGGTGGTGATCAATGACGCCAGCCCCGAGCCGGAATTGACCGCCTGGCTGCGCGAGCTGGCCCAGCAGGACAGCCGTGTGCAGCTGCTGGAGAACGACAGCAACCTGGGCTTTGTGGCCACCGTCAACCGCGGCATGGCGCTCAACCCCAGCCACGATGTGCTGCTGCTCAACAGCGACACGGAGGTGTCGCACGAATGGATGGACCGCCTGCACCGGGCGGCCTACAGCGCCACCGACGTGGGCAGCGTCACGCCGCTGTCCAACAACGCAACGATCTGCAGCTACCCGCGCTTTTGCGAAAAGAATGCGCTGCCCCCCGACGCCGATCTGCTGCGCCTGAACCACCTGGCCGCCAACGCCAATGCCGGGCAGACGGTCGAGGTGCCCACCGGCGTGGGCTTTTGCATGTACATCCGCCGCGACTGCCTGGCGCAGACCGGCCTGTTCGATGTGGCGCATTTCGGCAAAGGCTACGGCGAAGAGAACGACTTTTGCATGCGCGCCCATGACCTGGGCTGGCGCCATCTGCTGGCGCTGGACAGCGTGGTGCTGCACACCGGCGGCGTCAGCTTTGGCGACAGCAAGACGCCGCGCGAGCAGGCCGCCTACCAGACCCTGCTGCAGCTGCACCCCCGCTACGACAGCCTGGTGCAAGCGCACCTCAAGGCCAACCCGGCCCAGGCTGCGCGCAATGCCATCGACAAGGCGCGCCTGCGCCAGCACCCGCTGCCGCGCGTGCTGATGGTGCTGCACAACGCGGGCGGCGGCACGCTGCGCCATGTCAAGGAGCTGGCCCACAGCCTGCGCGACCGCGCGGTATCGCTGGCCCTGACCCCGCTGGAAGACAACTACATCCGCCTGCAGTGGCTCGATGCCGCCGAAGGCTATGACGAGGAGTTCCACTGGCCCACGCAGTCTGAAGCGCTGGTGGCACTGCTGCGCGAGCTGGGCGTGAGCCATGTCCACTTCCACCACCTGATGGGGCTGAACCTGGAAGTGATGCGCCTGCCCGAGCTGCTGGGCGTGCGCTATGACTTCACCGCCCATGACTACTACGCGATCTGCCCGCAGATCAACCTGATGGAGCCCACCCACAACCCGCGCTATGCGGCCTTGGGTGTGCCACAGTGCCCGCAGTGCTCGGGCGCCGAGCCCGCGCCGACTGGTGAGTACATCGATGCCTGGCGCATGCGCCACCGTTTGTTCCTGAACCAGGCGCGCTATGTGCTGGCCCCGAGCAAGGATGCGGCGCTGCGCATGCACCAGTACTTCCCCGATGCGCCAGTGCGCTATGTCACGCACCATGACATCCCCGATGCCGCCTCGCTGCCTGTGCCCAAGGGCCAGCCGCTGGCGCCCCATGCCCATCTGCGCGTCTTTATCCTCGGCGGCGTCAGCCTGGCCAAGGGGGGCGATGTGATGGAAGCCGTAGCGCTGGCCGCCGCCCAGAGCCAGGCGCCTGTCGAGCTGCACCTGCTGGGCTACCCGCACCGCCGCATGCGCACCCAGCCCCATGCCAGCCTGACCATCCATGGCCCCTATGACGATGCCGACCTGCCCGCGCTGATGGCGCGCCTGCAGCCCGATGTGGTCTGGTTCCCGGCGCTGTGGCCCGAGACCTATAGCTACACCTTGAGCGCCTGCCTGCAGGCGGGGGTGCCGGTGATCGCGCCCGATATCGGCGCCTTCCCCGAGCGCCTGGCAGGCCGTCCCTGGACCTGGCTGCGCCCCTGGAGCACCTCGGCCGATGAATGGCTGGCGCTGATGCAGGACATCCGCCAGCACCAGTACGTGGAAGGCCAGCCACCGCTGCCGGCGCCAGCGGCTGCGGTCGAGCGGAAGGCCCAGTACCTGCAGCCCTGGAGCTACGGGCACGATTACCTGACGGGCCTGCGCCAGTCTGCCAATTAAATAAAATGGGCCAATAGTGCTTGCAAATCAAGCACCCACCGCTACAAAAAACAAAGAGCCACTCCTTGTCATCCACTCTCTCTACCTTGCGCAAGCTGCCCCACAAGCTGCGCCAGCTGGGCCGCAGCCTGTACCTGCTGGCCGCCGATCCACGCCAGTTGGGCAGCAACAGCCGCAGGCTCTGGCGCGCCTGGCGCACGGGCGGCACCCAGATGCTCAAGCACCAGCTACTGTCCTTGGGCCACCCCGATGCACCGACGGTGCCCGTCGCCCCTACCGATGCCTGGCAGGACTACCAGCAGCGCCTGGCCAGCGAAGTGCTGCCCGTGCTGCGCGCCGAGATTGCCGCGTTAAAGCAGCCCGTCCGCATCTCCATCCTGGTGCCCACCTACAACACCGATCCGGCCATGCTCACCGCGATGGTCGACTCGGTACGCGCCCAGATCTACCCGCATTGGGAGCTGTGCATTGCCGACGATGCATCGCCCAAGCCCCATGTGCGCCAGATGCTGCAGGAGCTGGCGGCGCAGGAGCCGCGCATCAAGCTGCATCTGGGTGAGAGCAACCATGGCGTATCGCATGCCAGCAACCGGGCGCTGGCCTTGGCCACCTCCCCCTTTGTCGTACTACTCGACCATGACGACCTGCTCCAGCCCCAGGCCATCTACCGCGTCGCGCAAAGCGTCATGGCCGATGACCCGGACATGCTGTATTCGGACGAAGTGCTGGTCAGCCCCGATGGCAAAGAGGTGCTGCAGTACTTCCACCGCCCGGCCTTCTCACCCGAATACCTGCGCAGCCACCCCTATATCGTGCACATGGTGGGTTTTCGCACCGCGCTGCTGCGCAGCCTGGGTGGCTTTGACGAGGCCCTGGGAATTTCGCAGGATTACGACCTGATCCTGCGGGTCAGCGAAGCGGCCAGCCGCATCGTGCATCTGCCCGAGCTGCTCTACCAATGGCGCACCCACACCGGCTCGGCCGGCCACGACAAGATGGCCCAGGTGATGAGCACATCGACCGCCGTACTGCAGCGCCACCTGGACCGCAGCGGCGTGGCGGCGCGCTCGGCCCCCGGGGTGTCGTTCAACTTCTTTGAAACGCAGCACCAGATCGCCGATGGCCAGCGCGTGGCCATCATCATCCCGACCAAGAACTACGGCAGCCTCGTGCGCCAGTGCGTGGACAGCATCCGCGCCACCGTGCAGCATGCCGCCTACGACCTGATCGTGATCGACCATGCATCGACCGAGCAGGCCAGCCTCGACTACTTTGCACAACTGGAGCAAGAAGGAACCGCCACCGTGCTGCGCTACCAGGGGCCCTTCAACTTCTCGGCCATCAACAACTGGGCCGTGCGCCAGCTGACCCGCCCCTACAGCCACTACCTGTTCTGCAACAACGACATCGAGGCGCTGGAGAGCGGCTGGCTGGAGCACATGCTGTCGCAGTGCCAAGACCCGAGCGTGGGCATGGTGGGCGCGCAGCTGCTCTACCCTGACCGCACCTCGATCCAGCACGCCGGTGTCTGCGTGGGCGCCTTTGGCATCGCCGAGCACTATGGCAAGTTCCTGAAGCTGCCGCCCGACCGCGTCGACATCGCCTTCATGGGCCGTTTGGTGAGCACGCACGAGGTATCGGCCGTGACCGCTGCCTGCCTGTTGATGCGCAAGGAAACCTTTGATGCCATCGACGGCTATGACGAAAAGCTGGCCGTGGGCTTTGGCGATGTGGACCTGTGCCTGCGCACCCTGCAGCTGGGCTGGCGCGTGCTGTACTGCCCGCAGGCCACCTTGGTGCACCATGAGTCGATCACCCGGGGCAAGGCCGAAGGCTATGACCCGCACCCCGAGGACTCGGCGCTGTTCGCCAGCCGCTGGCGCGATTTTCTGGACCAGGGCGACCCGTACTTCCACCCCGCATTTGAAGTGCGCCATACCTGCTGGCTGGTGCGCACGCCGCTGCACTGCCAGCCCTCGATCAACCGCCGGCTCTTTAGCCGCAGCGGCCTGGGCCAGCGCATGCAGCGCCTGAGTTACAGCGCCAGCGTCTCGGTGCCGCTGCAGCCGGCAGCAGCTGCGGCAGGCACCCAACCCGCCGCCTGACGGAAAACTGGCCGGGGCCCAGAGCGGGCTGCCGGCCAGCGGTCAAACGGGGCGCTGCAGCAGCAAAAAGATCTCGTTGTTGGTCAACACCTCACGCGGGTACTGCGCCAGCAAGGCCTCGGGCACGGGCCCCGGTTCATAGTGGCGGCGCTCCTCGCGCGCCACCGTAAAGCCGGCTTTCTTGGCCAGCGCTACCAGCTCATCGGCGGTCAGGCGGTTGAGCTCCTGGTATTCCTTGAACACAAAGCGCTTGTAGCCCTCCGGCCCAAAATCGGCAAAGCCAAAGTCCACCTCATCCGGGCTGAGTTCGCCGTCATAGCCTTCAATCACCTTCCAGAGCGCATCCTCGTCTACCAGCAGGTGGTGCCAAGCCACATCGTCATAACGGCGTAGGTGCGAGCCAAAGGCCGAGTAGAACAGCGGCTCGATCTGCAAGAAGAAATGCCCGCCGGGCTTGAGGCAGGCCAGCAGGTCTTTCAGGATGGGCAGCAGCTGGTCGCGCTGCACATGCTCAAAGGTCGACCAGCTCATGATGCCGTCATAGAGCGGCGCCTGGCCCGCCAGCGGCGCGCTGGGCGTGATGGTCTGAAAACTCAGCGCCGCCGGAATGCGCTTCATGCCCAGTTGCTCCTGCGCAATGCGGGGCAGCTTGGCGTATTCCTGGCGCACATCGATGCCGTGGATGGCCCCCGCGCCATGGCGCAGCACCAGGGCCAGATCGGTGATGCCATCGCCGCAGCCAAACTGCAGCAGCCGGGCGGTACTTACATCCATCACTGGGCTGAGCCACTGCGCCACCACATCGGATGCATAGTGGAAGTGGGAGCGGAACCATTCGTCGCTGATCCGGCTGTCGTCAAAGCCAGGCAGGCCCAGCAACTTTTCACGCAATTGCGCCAGGCGGCGCATACGGCTTCCGCGGTTCATGATGGCTTTCGCAGAACGTACACGTCCTGGTGGTTCCAGAACTGCACGGGTGAGAAATATTCGAGCTTGTCGGCGCCCGCGGTCTCGGCAATGCGGGCGCGCACAAAGGCTTCGGTCGTAAAAGCCGTGCCGTACTCGTTCGGGTCGATTGCGTTCGACTCGCTCGACGGTGCAAAGAAAAATCCCTCGTCGTCGAGCGGCACGCTGTCAAACCGCGCCGCCTTGATACCGTGCGTGCTGAACACCAGAATGCCTCCCGGCGCCACCACGCTGTACAACACCTGCAGCCAGCGGCCCCAGGTGCTGCGCGGCAGGTGGCTGAACAGCGACAGCACAAAAACCGTATCGTACTGGCGCGGCGCCACCAGCTGCTCGGGCACGCTGGCAGAGACAAAGCCCTGCACGCCAAAGGTACGCTGCGCAAAATCCACCGCATCGGGCACCACATCGGACACCGTCACCTTGTCCGGCCCCAGCAGATGGGCCAGATGGCGGGTAAAGCGGCCATGGCCGCTGGCAAACTCCAGAAAATGCTGGCTCTGCACCAGCGGCTGGCCCACCCGCTCCATCACCGTCATCAGCTCGGCCAAGGTGCGCCAGCCATCGGCCAGGTAATCGCGCAGCGGGTTATTGCTGCTGGCGTGGCCGGCAAAGAAGCCAAAAATATCATCGGCCGAGGAAATCGTGCAGTCCAGGCCGAAGATGTTGCGGAATGAGCCGGTCAGACTGTGCTGCTCGATCAGCGCATGCGCTGCCAGCATCACGTCCTTTTCGGCCCGGGCACGCAGCAAGAGGCCCGAGGCCGCTTCAAAATTGCCATGTGCCAGCATCAGCTGGGCATCGGCCAGCAGCTGCTGGCCCTGGCTTGTCGCAGAGGGAGAATTCGTGGTCATAAATCTGGTGGCGATGAGCGCGCCAGTGCGGATACTGGCGCGTTCGTTTCCGGGTGCTCAAGCCGCACGCACTGTTGCGCAAAGCCTCAACCCCAATGGTGGGGCAATCGTACCAGCCCAGGCAGCGGCTTGGGGTAGATAAAACGGAAGACGCTGTACTGGAACCATTGGTCGTAAACGGCCAGGCCCGAGCCATCGAACAGAAAAGCGCTGACCACATAGTCACCGCTGTGCAGCGGCAGATCGGGGAAAGTCAGCACCGATTGCCAGCTGCCGTCGGCCAATTGCACGGGCACAGCGCCTTCCTCGTGCGTCGCCAGGCAGGCAATGCCCACACCCTTGTTCTGCTCGATCATGAAGCCGATATTGGGCCGCTCGGCGCCATTGCCGCGTGCCTTGATGGTGACGACCAGATTCTGGCCTTGCAGCACCGGTGGATCGCCCGGGCCCAGGTTGGCAATATCGACCGACAGAATGCAGGCATTGCCAGCGTCTTCAGATGGGGGCAGGTCCGGTGGCTGCACGGCATACGGTGTGTCCAGCGGATCGGCAGGCTCGGTGGCGATCGCCGCTGCGGCCACATCGGCCAATGCACCGGGCGTTAAGCCTGCCGCATCATCGCCCCACTGCAGCTGGTCCTTTTCATCCCGCTTTTGGCGGGTGCGCACATCGTATGCCGCCAGCACCGCCTCGGTCTCGCCAAACATCTGCACCTGCCCCTGCTCCAGCCACAGTGCGGCGTCGCAGAGATGGCGGATATGGTAGGGGCTGTGCGAGCAAAAGAGGATGGTGCAGCCCTTTTGGCGAAAGTCCAGAATGCGCTCGATGCACTTCTTCTGAAAACTCTGGTCACCCACGGCCAGTGCCTCATCGACGATCAGCACATCGGGCTGCACGGCCGTCACCAGCGCAAAGGCCAGGCGCACATTCATACCCGAAGAATAGGTTTTCACCGGCCGGTCGATCGCGTCCTGCAGCTCGGAGAAGGCAATGATCTCGGACTCGAGCTTGCGCATCTCCTCCTGGCTGATGCCGATCAGGCTGCCGGCAAAATACAGGTTGTCGCGGCCGCTGAAATCAGGGTGAAAACCAGCGCCCAGCTCCAGAATCGCAGTAATGCGGCCCGAGCGCTCAATCGAGCCTGCGGACGGCTGCATGGTGCCGGCCAAGAGCTTGAGCAGCGAGCTTTTGCCAGCCCCGTTGTCGCCCACCACACCGATGCACTGGCCGCGTCCCAGGCTGAAGCTGACATCGCGCAGCGCCCAGTGGCTGCGGTGCATGGCGCGGCCGGTCAGCAGCGCCTTGACCCTCTGGCGCGGCGAATCATAGAGCTTGTATTCCTTGCCCAGGTTCTTGACCACCAGCACCGCGGCAGCCTCTTGCGTCTTTGCCATCTGCACGCCCGTCATAGCCAGTCCACCAGCTGGTCGCGGCTGCGCCGCACCAGCACATTCACCACCACGGCAAGCACTGCAATCCACACCGCGCTCACCACCCAGACCTGCAGCTCCGGCCACTGGCCTTGCAGCAGTGCCGACTGGTAGCCCATCACATAGGACGCCATCGGGTTCAACCACAGCAGCCAGCGCCAGCCCTGCGGAAACATCGTGATCGGAAACAGAATCGGTGTCAGGTAAATGCCCACCGACAACGCAAAGCCCACCAGCTGCACGGTGTCGCGCAGGGCGGCGGCAAAAATCGCCAGCGCATAGGACAGCAGCAAGGTCATCAGCAGTTGCATGGCCATCAGCGGCAGCAAGGCAAGCACCCCCCACTGCAGATGGTGCACGGGGATATAGCACAGCGCCAGCAGCAGCATCAAGGGGCCAAAGATCCAGGAGCTGGCCAGCACCGATCGCACCGGAAACAGCACCGGCGACAGCGGGTTCTTCTGCAAGATGGAGCCCGCCTCCAGCAAGCTACCCATGCCGCGCGAGACCGCATCACAAAACGCCATCCAGGGCAGCGCGCCCACAATTAGAAAGGTGCCCACTGCATGGCTGGATGCACCCTCTCCCAGCCGCATCGCAAACACGATGTCGAACACCAGGTAATAGGCTGCGACAGATAGCAGAGGCTGCAGATAGGGCCAGATGACGCCCAGCGCGGTGCCGGCATGGCGTGCCGCCACCTCGCGGCGCGTCATCACGCCGACCAAGGCGCGACTGGCGACCAACTCGCGGGCATTTTTTATCAGGGAATCCAGCATAAACAGGGGGCTTATCAATGGGCGTGCCAAGCCTAGCAGCATGGCATAAACAAGTCGAGGAGGCAGGGCCTCCTCTTTTGATGACTGTCCTAAGACAGGCGCTTATTTCTGTGCAGCAAACTTGGCAGACAAGGCTTCCAGGTTGGCCGGCTCGGTCTTTGTATTCTCATTGATATTTTCCACCTCTGCCCTGCGTGCCTTCTGGGACGCCTCCTGAAGGAATTGCTTTTCCAGTTGCGGCTTCACCTCTTCGAGCGACATGGTGCGCGCGGGCTTCTTCTCGATCAGCTTGATGATGTGGTAGCCGAACTGCGTCTTGATTACCGGGCTCAGCTCACCTGGCTTGTTCAGCGCAAACGCAGCGGCTTCGAATTCAGGGGCGGTTTGACCACGAGGGATAGGCCCCAGGTCACCGCCTTTGAGTGCGGAGTTGGAATCTGAAGAATTGTCCTTGGCCAGCTTGGCAAAGTCCGCGCCAGAAGCCGCCTCTTGGCGCAGCTTCTCGATCTGCTGCTTGGCCTTGGCTTCGTCCTTGTTGGCAATCAGGATGTGCGCGACATGCGCCTGCTCAGGGGCCTGGTATTTGTCCTTGTTGGCCTGGTAAGCCGCCTTGACTTGGGCATCCACCAGCTTCTGGTCAGGCAGGTGTTCTTTGTCAATTTTTGCCCAATAAGCATCGGACAGCACCTTGTCGCTGGCGATCCTTTCCGCTGCTGCGGTCTCAGGCTGCTTGTCCAGCTGGGCTTCCTTGGCACGCTGCGCCAGGACACGGCGAATATAGATGGCATCAGCCATCTGGGCCACGCTTTCCTTGCGCGCCAAGAAGGCCGCCCGCATTTCGGGAGGCAGTCGCTTGGCATCGCTCAGGATATCGCTCTCACGCACAGCCACGCCATTGCCTTCAATCAACACCGGATCTGCTGCTTGCGCCATCACGGCCGCACTGCTGGCAGCCAATACTGTCACTACGCCCAGGGAAGTCAACCAACTACGCATCTAGCATTCCTCAGCTCAAAAGATGCAGCATAGCAAAAGCTGCGCAAACCAGAGACCTGCTGAACCCCAGCGGAAAGCACGGGCATCCCGACAACAACGCGGAAAAAGAAAAAAGGACAGAGATTGCTCTCTGTCCTTTTATGGACTCACTAGAAATCTAGCTCCTAAGCCCCGAAGGGCTTATGAGAGATTACTTAGCGAAACGGTGAGGCCAGGTGATACCGTAGGTACCGCTGAAGCCGTTCGACAGGCCGCCGCTGTTGGACAGCTTGATGAAGGAGGAACCCACCACTGGCAGAGCGTTAGCGTAGCTGATAGCGCCCCAACCGTTTTGGTAGTCCACTTGCACGTTGGTGCGGCCAACAGTCGCACCCAGCACCGAGGTACCGGTGTCGTTAAACGACAGCACGTTCACTTCGCCGCAGAAGTCCAGACCCTTCAGGTTGCTAGGCGAGATCACAGCACCGTTCTTCTTGGATTGCTCTTCGCGATCCCAGAAGGTGTAGGAGCTGGTGGTCGCGCAGATCAGACCGCTAGCAGCCACGTAGGTGTTGGTCGAGGTGAACACTGGTTGGCTGTTAGCACCCAACACGCCGGCGTTGAACACGCGGTAGTCGGAGGCGGTCACGTCCTTGGTGTAGTCAGCGCCAACGCTGTAACGACGGGTAGGCATGGACAACACCCAGTCGGTCTTCGCGTTGATACCGGTGTCCAGAGCAAACTGGTTCGACACGCCGGTGTTAGCCACCGCTTGGGTCAGAGCCGAAGCTTGTGCTTCTGGGGTAGCCGTAGCAGCCAGGTAAGGCGTCGACAGGTCTGGGAAGTCGAAGTTCACAGCCTTGACGATGTTCTGTTGCAGCAGTGGGTCAGCGGTCAGGCTGGCCACGTTAGCAGCGGAAGCTGCGGTGTTCAGGCCGTCTTGTGGGAACAGCACGAAGTTACCGCGGCCATTGCCACCGGTAGCAGCGATAGCGGTAGCAGCACCGGAGAACGTGGTGGTTTGGTTCACGTTCAGGATGTACCAGTCAGCGGTCAGCTTGCCCGATGGGGTTTCGAAGCCCGAAGTCTTGGCGGCGGTCACGCTGGCAGCATCCAGAGGATTGATGTTCAGCGTTGCGTCCAGAACGGAGCTGGTGCAAGGCGCCACGCCATTGACGTGCTTGGTAGCCTTGTACACATCGGTGCTAGCACCGGTGATGTCAGCCATGTTCAGGATTTCGATGTAACCTTCCTTGGTCTGAGCAGCGGTAGCGTTAGGCATCAGACGATCGGTCACGAACTGAACTTGCTGACCACGGATGTCAGGCAGCGTGCAGCTCTTGTCGTTGGTCAGGAAGTACGAACCTTGTTCGTTGCCTTGCACCGAACCGGTCCACACGTCGCCAGGCGACAGGAACACGGTAAAGTCCAGAATATCGTCAGAGTTAGCAGCGCCGCGGAAACGAACCTTCAGAGCCTTGCCGTTGACGGTGTCGGTGTTCACAACGTGGAACACGGACATGTTGTCGTTTTGCGAGGTGAAGTATGGCACCACCAGGATGTGACCTGCACCGCCTTCGCTCTGAACCAGATCAGTAGCGGTAGGTGCCGTCATCGTCGTATTAGGGAACGTTTGGGCAGAGGCAGCGCCTGCAAAACCGCCAATCATGGCAGCAATGCTCAGTGCCAGAACATTTTTCTTCATAAACACACTCCAGTTAAAAAAAGTTAGTCAGCGCAACTACCACGATTGTTTACGCTAAGAAATAATAGCATAGCGCTCACGGGGTATGCAAAGCAAGCAGCCTGTTTTTTTTAGCAGCCTGTTGAGTATTTACAACAGCCAGCCGCATACAGATAAGCTTGCACGCATGCCTGTCAGCATCAAGGTACCTGGTAGAGATTCCACCGACCGTCTTCGAGCAACCAAGTTTGCGTCGAATACATGTCAATGGTACCCATTTTTCGGCCAGGAATCGGGGGATTGACCTTCAAATTCACACCAGCCTCGCACTTTTCGGGCTCGCAAGTCACCTTCTTCACCTCGGCACCTACCGCAAAGGTAGCCATGTAGTTCTTGGCAAAGCGCTTGTCATCGACCGCCATGCGGAAGGCCTCATTCATATAGCTGCGGGTTTTTTCCGCATCACCCTTGAGGCGTGCATCCCAATAGCCTTGGGCACGCTTGGCAACCGCTTGCTCAGGCGGGTCTGGCTGAAAGCTGGCACAAGCCACCAACGAGGCTGCGGCCCCCATTGCAAACAAAGCTTTCGCGGATTGAATCATCAAATTTGAAGTCATTTTTCAATATCTTTACAACATAGCTTATTACTGTGCCTGCACAGGCTGCACAGGGGCGACCTGCGACGCCGGACGCGTAGAGGCGTTCGAACGAATCAACAGATCATCGTCATTCAAGCCACGCAGGCGGTCACGCAGCTCTTCACTGACTTCGCGCACATCGACGTCGGTGCGTACCACTCGAGGCGTCATCACCAGCAGAAGTTCCGTCCGCTTGGAACTTCTGGTAGTGCTGCTGAAAGCTTTACCAATGATAGGAATGTCCTTCAGCAAAGGAATACCCGAGTTGGTATCTTCATTCTGATCTTTGATCAAGCCACCCATGACGATCGACTCACCAGAACGCACCGCCAGCTTGCTCGTCAGTTGGCGGTTGGAGAACTTGGTCTGTTGCGATGCGGCGTCAAGGCCCGCGCTATCGATGACGGACTGGTCGATCTGCAAACTGACCATATTGCCAGAATTGACCGAAGGCGTGACATTCAAAATCACACCCGTGTCTTTGAGCTGGTAGTTGTCCGACAAGTAGCTATTGGTGGTGATGTAGCTGCTGACCTTGACGGGGATCTGCTCGCCGACCGAGATGGTCGCGGGGTGGTTGTCCATCACCATCACAGATGGGCTGGACAGCATCTTCACCTGCCCCTGGCCCGCCACCGCACTCAAGCGGGCGGCGATATCACCACCGCTGTTGAATAGCGAATAGGTGAAATTGCCCGCTGCGGCAGCAATAGTGCCGGGAGTCGTGTTATTCAGAGTGCCAAGGCTGCCGGTGCCCGAGAAATTGCGCCCTCCGATGCCACTGTTACGGAACAACCACTCCACACCATATTGCAAGTTCTCATTGAGCGACACTTCGATGATGCTGGCCTCAATCAGCACCTGGATAGGCGCCACATCCAAACGCTTGAGCGAGGACTCGATCTTGCGGAACTGGGAGCCGGTGGACCAGACCAGGATGGTGTTGTTGAACTCATCAGCCACGACACGGATATCGCCAATGGCAGTCGCAGTGATGGTGGGGGTGCCGCCTTGCTGCTGGTTGTTGCCGCTGGTGCCCAAGCGGTTGGCATTGTTGTTGCCAAAGCCCGAGGAAAAGCCCGAACCGCTGCCAAAGCTGTTAAAGCCGCTGCCGATACGGTTGTTGTTGTTATTGTTGTTGACGCCATTGAGACCAGGCGCAACACCCGAGGTCATGTTGCCGCCAGCGCCCTGCTGGCCGCCAAAGATGCCATTGAGCACTTGGGCCAGATATTTGGCATTGCCGTTTTGCACGCGGTAGACATAGAGCTCGGGCTCGCTGCCGCCGTAACCTGGCACGTCGAGACGGCGAATCCAGCGCTCGGCTTCATCCAGATAGGAGGCACGCGGCGTGATCACCATCAGCGCATTGAGGCGCGGGATGGGCAGCACGCGCAACGCACCAAACAACGGGTTGGAGTCGCCCAACGAAGTCAGCAGCGCAGCTGCGGCGGCCGCATTGCCGCTCAGCTGGTTATTGCCTCCACTGGCAGCGGCGCCAGTCGCCTGGCCGGGGCGGCGTGCAGCGGCAGCGCTCGCAGAACCACCCGCAATGCCAGCAGTACCGCCTGTACCTTGTCCCTGGCCAGCCTGGCCACCACCGCCGTTAACCATTTGCAGCGCCGCACTGACTTCTTCAATCGATGCGTGCTTGAGCGGATAGATGCCCACCGACATGCCCTTGAGCAGGTCCACGTCAAAGGTCTTGACCATCTCCATCCAGCCTTCGGACTGGGTACGTGTGCCTTGCATGATCAGCACATTGCGCACGGTATCCACCTTGATGAGGGCCTCTGCCGGGATGATGGGCTTGAGGATATTGGACATCTCGGTGGCGCCAATGTACTGCAGCGGCACCACGATCACGCCATAACCCGGGGCCATGCTGCCGGGAGCACCGGCCATACGCACATTGCCCACCAGACTGCGCAGCACCTCGGGCTTGCCCACCTGGTAGGTACCACGGGCATCGCGCACCATCGCCAGACCGTTGGCCTGCAGCGCGGCCTCCAGCAGGAAGACTGCCTTGTCCGGGTCGATCGGCTTCGGGGTCGTCAAGGTCACCGTGCCTTGCAGCGGCGGGTGCATCACATAGTCGATCTTGAGGATATCGCCCAGCACGGTACGCACCACTTCGGCCACTGGCGCTTCCTCAAAGCGGAAGCTGACCGGCGCACCGCCGGCAATGGGGGTCGACTTGTCGATATTGAGCAACTTGTCGGTACCGCGCACGACACGAGGCTCGGTGGATTCCTCCTCATCATCCCCCCCCATCTTGGGGCTGATCATGATGTTAGGCGCTTGCAGTACCGGCGGCTGAGCACCTGTTTGCGCCACAGGCGGGGCCGACGACTGCGGTGCAGCGGTTTGCGCATGGAGCGGCAGCAGCATGCCCATCTGGCCCAGTGCGACCACCAGTGCAGTCTTGAAAAATACGGGAGACTTCATGGTTCTAACCCTAGGATCTATTTATATATAGGGATTGCCGCGCTCAAGGGCGCTGGGCAGCGGTAGAGCCGCCGATACTTGCGCGGCGACGAGGTGGTTGGCCATCGGCACCCATCGGTGGCTGCCCCATCTGGGCAGGCAGGACTCTGGCAGGCACATTGGTCTCGGTCGCAGGGCCATAACCCTGCTGCAGCTTGCCCTTTTGCAAGGCAATTTCCTTGGTCACGCCAGCACGGGTGAAATACACCCGGTTATCCGCGACCGAGCTCAAGGTCCAGCCATCGAGCAAGCCCTGCAGCGGCAGGGATTTGTCCTTGCCCTGGAACTTGATGATGATGCCGCCGGTCTTGCCGTCCGCACTGACATAGACGCCACTGAGCACCGCATCGGCCAGGTAGTCCGGCGGTGGTGGTGGTGGTTCAGCGGCCGCCACCGGTGGTGGGGGTGGCGGGCGCCGGGTGGGAGAGAACAAGGGACGATCGAGCATCGCCAGAAACTGGCTATGGTCCATCGCCTGTGCCTTGCCCAGGCGAGGGACGATATCGTCCAGGTTGGATTTCTGCCCTCGGGGCATGGTCCAATGGGAATTTTTCAAGCCACCGCTGGGGCTGAGCCACATCCAGACCAATACCAGGGCCAGCACCATATTGGCGGCCATCAAAATGACACCTGTATAGCGCTTCATGGACGCTCCCTCAATACGCTCAAGGTCATCTGGAGAGTCAGCCGAGGCGCCATCTTCTCATTCATCACCTGCAGGGTTCCCTGGTTTCTGACCTCCACATCGGCCAGCAGCATCACTGGCAGCTGCTCGTTCAGCACGGCCAGCGCGCTATCTACCGCCAGTAAGTCCCCTTCGGCGCGTACCGACAGCGGAATGCGGTCAAAACCCTTTTCTTCCTTGGCCGGCAGCACCTGGCTGCTGACCACCGTCAACCCTGCCGTGGTCAACAGGCTGCGCACCTTCTGCTGCACGGCATTGCCGGTCTGCGCCACATCCTGGCTGGCGGGGTAAATATACTCAGCACGGATCTGCAAGGCACGTTCGAGCGACTGGTCAATCTCCTCGCGCTGCAGATCAAGGCCACGCAGCCGTGCAAAACGGGGCTCCAGCTCCGACAGGCGCGCCTGCGCCCACATATGTTTGCTGACAACATAGCTGCCAAGACCGATCAAGGGCAGCAGCACCAGCAGAGCAGTGGCCACCAGAATCAGCAGCTCTTTACGATTGGGGCGGGTAGCGATCATGGCTTCTTCCCTCCGGCGTCAGAGGGAGGGGTAACAGAACCACCCAGCGTGGCCCGGGGCGCGCTCCCCCCCAAAGTGGCCTTGGATGGTGGACGCGGTGTGGCTTGGCCGGGTGCTGCTGCAGGCGCAGCGGCATTTGCGGGCGCAGTGCTGGCTGGAGTAACAGCGTTCGATGACGCGGGCGCTGGCCCTGGTGGCGGCGGTGCAGCAGGCATTGCGCCAGGCGTCCCCAGCGGCGTGCCTGCACCAGCATCCGCCGTAGAGGCGCTGGCCGTCTCCTCCACCTGAGGCTTGGCAGCAGCCTCTACCTCCAACACCGTCTTGGGACCAAAGACCTTGGCATCCAGCCCCAACTCGATGGTAAAGCTCTCTTTATTACCGCCACCCATGCGCGTGGCAGCGCTGGGCGCGCGCACGTCCTTGACGCCATCTTGGTTGCTCAGCTTTTGCATCAAGGCCGAGGCATTCTCGGTCAAACCAGAGATCGTCACCTTGCTGCCCTGGATACGCGCCGATTGCAGCGCCGTATCATCGGGCAGCACATTCGTCAGCATGCTGAGCACCTGGACCCCATCAATGCGTTCGCCCAGCAACTCCGACAGACCCGCGACCTTGTCGGCACTTTGCATCAAGGTCTCACGCTTGGCCACCACGTCCTTGGTCTTGGCGGCCATGCCTTCATAGGCATGCACTGCCTCAATTGCGCGCAGCCGCAGCTGCGCCGTAGGGGTGGCAGCAATCGCAGCGCACAGCAGCAAGGCGAGTGCCACGCCACCCACATTCCACCACAGCCGCTTGCGGCCCCAGGCATAACGGGCGTGTTCGCCAAAGCCCTGGAACACCACGGGGGTGCGCTCCGGAGCAAACACCCATACCTCGGGCTGCTCCAAGGATTCGGCCTTGGTCTGCCCTTTGAGCGTTTGCAGGTGCAACTGCTCCGCGACCCGGGCCTGCAAATAGGGCTCGGTCTGGGTCCTGGATGCTAGCACCACCAGCAATTTGACCGCCTTGCTGCTGCGGCTCAGTTCGGTGTAACCCCAGAGCAGGTCGTCTGCGGCAAAGGGGCTGATCGCCTGCACTTCCAGTTCGGCAGCGCTGGCGCAATCCTGGGGGTCCAAGGCTGGCAGGGCCACCGTCTTGCGCAGCACCATGTGCTCGGGCAGCTCCACCGCCCAAAACCCAGGCTCCCGCCCGGCCTTGGCCACCGGCTGGCCGCTCTCCCACACCACGCTGGGCGCGCCTTCGGCAGGCACCAGGCGCAGCATCTGCTCGGGCCGCAACCATGACAGCGGCGGCCACTGCGGCGCCCTGCGCCATGTCTTGAAAACATCGGCCTTGAGCTGGTTCAGATCCAGCCCAAAAAAGCGCGATTCAGTTGAAATTGCCATAAGGGTTCTTTGCTTCGATCAGGATGCTGGCTGCAGCATCTGGCGCGCCTCAAACGTGTACCAGGGCAGACCGTCCCGCGTTCTGGCCCCAAAGTACACACTGCGATCTACGAGAAAAATACGTCCATCGGCCATCGGCACCTGGGCGGTTATCCGGTAACGGCGTTGCGCCCCGCCGGGTCGCGCCAGGTTGGCGTCCAGGCCCGTGGTATCCAGGCCTGTCTGGCCGGATCCGCGCGATGCGGCAATGCGGGCTGCAATACCCTCGTCGCCATTGGCCAGCACCCGCAGAACTTGCGGGGGGGCTGCCAGCGGATTGACCGTGGCGCCTCCCGAGCCGGTGGTTGACGCGGTGATCAAGGGCGCGAGTCTAGCATAGAGGTCGTAATCGATTCCGGGCACCTGCATCAGGTCTTCTATCGCCTCAAAACGCTCAGGGCGGCGGCCATCGAGCGATGCGCGTTCACGGCGATCAAGGATCGCCACGGCGAGCTCCTGGGCTGCAGATTCGGGCAGTCCGCCACCAACGCTCATCAGGGCCGTCAACAGCGGCAGCGATGCGCCATTGATATTGATCAGGCCATTGAGCGGCATGACACTGACCGCCACCTGCGCGCCCTGGTAGTTGACCGAGGTTTCGGTGGTTTCCTGCAAGATCGTGCGGTCGGCCGACAGCTGCTGCAACACCATGACCACAGCCGCATCGCCCACCGCCTGCGCGGTCACCTTGTCCTTGGCAACCCCCACCATCTTGGCTTCCTGGCGCACCACACCGCTGACGCCCGTGACCATCAGGCTCAGTGCCGCAACCAGCCAAAGCACGGCGATCAGGGCCATCCCCTGCTGGGAGGATGCCGTGGCCGTGCGGCGTTGAATCTGTATGCGCATCATCCGTTCGAGCCTCCCAGGCTCGCGCCGCCGCCGCCTCCTCGGGGATCGCCCGCGGGCATCACGCGCAACTGCACCACCACCGGCGCCAGCACCATCGACTCGGTGGACATCACCACCTGCACCGCCTGCGGCAGCCGGTCCACCGCGCCCCAGTCACTGCCCCATTGCGGCGGGTCAATGGCCCCGTCCAGGTACTGGAAAGACAGGCCTGTTGCATGCTGCAGCAACGGATAGGTCTGTGCCCCGCCCCAGTCGGGCAGGGTCTGCTGGTCGATCCAGGGCAGGTAGCTCAGCATGACGGCAGGCGCGCCGTCGTAGCTGCCCATCGCTAGCCGGAAATGGTAGCGGCCACCGACGCCGTAACGTGCAGGCATCACCCCCACCCAGGTCATCGACTGGCCTGCGCCTTCAAAGAAAAACACCGAGGGCGTGGCACTGAGCATGCCTTGCTGCTGCAGCCCCTGCACCCGTTTGGCGGAGATGCGGCCCAGTACGGCGCGCAAGAAATCGGTGCTCGCGCGCGACTCATCCATGCGCTCGAGCCGGTTGTCGATGCTGGTCTCCGTCCGGCCCATGGTGCCCATGGCGCCGGCCAAACCCAGCACGATCAGCGACAGCAAGGACATGGCCACCAGCATCTCCACCAGCGTAAAGCCGGCGGCCTGGCGGCGCTGGCCATGCAGGCTGCGCACAAAAAAATGCGGGTGAACGCGGCTCATCCTGGTGGCACCACATTCTCTGCCGGGTCGGGTGGCCGGCGCTGCGCACGCAAGGTCGTGAGCTCAAATACGCGCGCGCGCTCGCCCTCGGCCCAGTGCACGCTGATGTGCACCTCATGCAACACGGGGATGTTCGGGCTCTCGTCCACGCCGGTCTTAAACGGCGCGCTTTGCACGCTCCACTGGTAGCCATTGCTCTGGCCTGATTCGTTCCAGCCGCTTTCGTAGACCGAGTCGCGCGAGTCCATGATGGACTGCGCCAGTTGCACCGCGTATTGGTAGCGATCGAGATCACCGACGCTGCGCGCATTGCTGCCCGTGGCGCGGTAGATCATGCCCAGCGAGATCGCCATGATGGACAGTGCCACCAAAATCTCCAGCAAGGTCATGCCTTGCTGCTGGCGCGGCCGCAGGGACAGAGACGACAGCGCCCTCATTGGAACAAGGGCTCCTGGGTGACGCGGCCTGAGAGCCAGTCCACCCGCAGGCGCGTGCCAGCGCCGTTTTTGCGCAGAATCTCCACGCTGCCGCCGGTGGAGCCCCCCGAGGCCAGGAACACGATCGAGGCCGAGCTGTTGGGCACAAACTCGCGGTCTGCGACCGTGGTGCGCAGATCGACGGTCTCGGGAATCTCCTTTTCCGCGCCCGCATAGCCATAGTGCCTGGTCTGCAGGTCCACGGTAAAGCGCACCGGCTCGCCTTGCGAGACGGCGGTATAGCGGGCCGAGCGCAGCTGGCTGATCATCGTGCGCACGGTATCGCGGTACTGCACCCCGTCCTTCAGCCGGTCATAGGCGACCGGCGCCATCGCCACCACCAGGGCCATGATGGCGAACACCACCATCAGCTCGATCAAGGTAAAGCCTTGATGGGCTGCTGGGCGCTGCGTAGCACGGGGGTGTCGGCGCAGCCATGGCAAGGCAGTCGGCACGGGGATTCCTGGTCAGACCGGAAAAATGGCAGGCGCCGGTTTACTGCGCGTTGCGCACATCGGCGGCTTCGCCTTCGCCCCCGGGCTGGCCATCAGCGCCCAGCGACAGGATGTCGACCCGGCCACCGTTGTAGCTGTAACGGTAGGGGTTGTTCCAAGGGTCATTGGGCACGCCACCCGACAGATAAGGGCCGTTCCAGCCGCGCACATTGCCCGGCTGCTTGGCCAACGCGTCCAGACCTTCTTCGGTGGTCGGGTAGCGGCCGGTATCGAGCTTGAAAATATCCAGCGCCTTTTGCAAGTCGGCAATCTGCACGCCGGCGGTCTTGGATTTGGCGCCGCCCAATTGGCTCAGCACCTTGGGGCCCACCAGGCCCGCCAGCAAGGTCAGGATGGCCAGCACCACCAGCAGTTCGATCAGCGTAAAACCACGGCTCTTGCGTGGCGTCTTTTGGGTGAAAAAGGCCTTCATGGCGGGCTCTCCTTGCAGTATTAAAAATTAAGCAGCCAGATCGTTGACGGACAGAATGCCCATCAAGATAGACACAATGATGGAAGCAATCATGATGCCCAGCACCAGGATCAGCACCGGCTCGATCATGGTCAGGGCGCGTTTGATGCCGGTTTCCACCTCACGGTTCAAAATATTCGACAGCTCCAGCATCATCGAGCCCAGGCGGCCGGTCTCTTCACCGACGCGCACCAGGTTCACGGCCAGCGGCTCGAACACCGTCGTGGTGTTCATCGCCTGCACCATCTTGCCGCCCTCTTTGACGATGGGCGGAATCTTCGCCAGCTCGGCCTGGATCAGGCGGTTGCTGACCGTATCGGTCGCGATATGCAGCGCGGTGAGCAAGGGCACGCCGTTGCCCAGCAAGGTGCCCAGCGAGCGCGAATACAGGGTCAGCTGGTACTTGAGCGCCAGGCGCCCCAGAATTGGCATGCGCAGCAACACGCCCTGCCACCACAACCGGCCCTTGGGCGAACGCAGCCAGCTGCGCATCACATAGACCACGGCGGCGCCACCCAGCAATACCACCCAACCGTTCTTGCGGAACACCTGGCCGATGGTCATCACGATCTTGGTGGGCGTGGGCAGTGCATCGCCCATGTCGGTGAACAGTTTCTCGAACTGCGGCACCACAAAGCCCAGCATCGCGATCAGCGACAGAATCGCCACGGCCACGAGGATCATCGGGTAGATGGTGGCCGAGACCACGCTTTCCTTGAGCGCGCGCTGGCGCTCCAGATGCTCCACCAGGCGCTGCAGCACGGCCGACATCTGGCCGCTGGCCTCGCCCGAGCGCACCATGTTGATGTAGAAATCGCCAAACAGCTCCTGGTGCACCATCAGCGCCTTGGACAGCGGCACCCCGCCCTTGACCGCTTCGAGCACGCCGGTCAGCAGCTCGCGCATGCTGTCCTTGAAGGCCATGTCGATCAGCACGCGCAGCGCGTTATCCAGCGCCAGGCCGGCCTTGAGCATGATCGACAGCTCCGAGGTCATCGCCAGCACATCGGCGGCCTTGGCCGGGCCCTTTTGCGACTTGGGCGCCTTGGCCTTGCCAATGGCGCTGGCAGCGGCCGGCTTGGCCCCGGTGGCCTTGGCGCCTGCCGGCATCAGTGCGGCAGCATCCACCGCATCGACAATGCGCACCGGCGTGAGCTTTTGCGCGCGCAGGTGCTTTTGCACCGCAGCGGCGTTGGGCGCTTGGAAAGTGCCGCGAACCTGCTCGCCCGCGGCATTGATCGCATGCCAGGCAAAATCAGCCATCGATCTGGTCCTGGGTGACGCGGGCGACTTCGTCCAACGTGGTCATGCCGGCGGCCACCTTGCGCAGGCCGTCCTCGTGCAGGCTCAGCATGCCGGACTTGGCCGCCAGGTTGAACAGCTCGTTCGAGTCCTTGCCCGCATTGATCGCATTGCGCATCGGCTCGTCGAGCACAAACAGCTCGTGGATGCCGGTACGGCCCTTGTAGCCGGTCTGGCGGCAGGCATTGCAGCCCACAGCGCGGTAAATCACCTGGCCTACTTCGCTAAAGCGCGCCAGGCCGGAGCGCTTGCGCACCTCTTCGCCCGGCTCGTAGGCCTCTTTGCAATTGCCGCACAAGGTACGCACCAGGCGCTGGGCCAGCACCCCATTGACCGAGGAGGTGATCAGGTAGCTCTCCACCCCCATGTCCTGCATACGGGTGATGGCACCGGCGGCGGTGTTGGTGTGCAAGGTCGACAGCACCAAGTGACCCGTCAGCGCCGACTGCACCGCGATCTGCGCGGTTTCGCCATCACGCATTTCACCGATCATGATGATGTCCGGGTCTTGCCGCAGGATGGAGCGCAGCGCATTGGCAAAGGTCAGGTTGATCTGGGCATGCACCTGGATCTGGTTGATCCCTTCGAGCTGGTACTCGACCGGGTCTTCGACGGTGATGATCTTGTTCTCTAGCGCATCAATCTTGGACAGCGCTGCATACAAGGTCGTGGTCTTGCCCGAGCCCGTGGGCCCCGTCACCAGCAAAATGCCGTGCGGGCGGCCCAGCAGGTCGTTGAACTTGGACAGCGTGTCCTTGGCAAAGCCCATGGTTTCGAGCTGCAGCCGCACGCTGGCGCGGTCCAGCACCCGCATCACGATGCTCTCGCCATGCACGGTGGGCACGGTCGAGACACGCAGGTCGAGCTCGCGGCCCTTGACGCGGGTCTTGATGCGGCCGTCCTGCGGCAGGCGGCGCTCGGCAATGTCCAGATGCGCCATCAGCTTGACGCGCGAGCCCACAGCCGCCGACAGGCGCGGCGGCACCAGCTCACCGGGGTGGATCACACCATCGACCCGGTAGCGCACATGCAGCCCATCGTCAAAAGGCTCCAGGTGGATATCGGAGGCGCGCAGATCGGTCACCTTGCCGATGATGCTGTTGACCAGGCGAATCACGGGTGCCTCGCTCGCCAGGTCCTTCAGATGCTCGACAAAGTCGCCCACATCGGAGCCATCGCCAAACATGTCATCGCCGTCGTCTTCTTCGGCTTCGGGCTCGGGCTCCTGCAGCGCCTTTTCAATATCAGCCTGCAGTGCCAGGTGCGGGCGAATCTGCAGCCCGGTCGACATCTGCAGCGCCTTGATGACAAACGGGTCCTGGGGCGAGGCCATCGCCACATCCAGCACGCCATCCTGCAGTTGCAAGGGGAAGACATGCTGCGAATGCTGGAACTCGGGCATCAGGCCCGGCACGCTGATCGCCTCGGCGGGGAAATCGGTGCCCAGGGTGAAAGGAATCTGCAGCTGGGTCGCCAGCGTATGCATCAGATCCAGCTCGGAGACCAGGCCCAGCTGCACCAGCACCTGGCCGATGAGGCTGCCCATCTCCTGCTGGGCCTGCAGCGCACGCTCCAGATCGCGTGGCGACAGCTTGCCCGCCTGCACCAGCATCTCGCCCAGCAAGGGGCGGCGCCCGGGCTCTGTGGCCAGGGCTGCATCGCTGAAATCGTCAATGGTGCTGGTGCTCATGCGTCTATGGTCTCAAAAGCCTATGACAGGCGTGGTATTCATCCCCTTAGCCTATAGGGCACCCAGTGTAGGCGCCAGGCATGGGAGACAAATGGGAGGAAAAGCAAACTCAGGCAAAAACATCGGCCTCGGCAAAGGCCTTGCCCTGCTGGTCCTTGGCCGACAGCTGCGGCTCCAGGCCGTTCAACTGCCAGTCGATCGACAACTGTGCATCATTCCAGATAATGCAGCGCTCGTGGGCCGGCGCGTAGTAGTCCGTTGTTTTGTAGAGGAACTCTGCCGTCTCGCTGAACACGACAAAGCCATGGGCAAAGCCCGGTGGCACCCACAGCTGGCGTTGGTTGTCCTCGCTCAGCTCGACGGCCACCCATTGGCCAAAGCTGGGCGAGCTTTTGCGGATGTCAACGGCCACATCCAGCACCCGGCCCTGCACCACCCGCACCAGCTTGCCCTGGGCCTGCTCCAGCTGGTAGTGCAGACCGCGCAGCACACCCCGGCTGCTCTTGCTGTGGTTGTCCTGCACAAAGTCATAGTGCTGGCCCACCGCCGCATCAAAGGCTTTTTGGTTGAAGCTCTCAAAGAAAAAGCCGCGCGTGTCGCCAAATACCTTGGGCTCGATGATCTTGACGTCGGGCAGCGCCGTGTCGATGGCTTGCATGCCTTTACTCCTTGGGCTCCTGCAGCAGGCGCTGCAGGTACTGTCCGTAACCGTTCTTGGCCAAGGGCTTGGCCAGCGCGGCCAGTTGCGCATCGCCGATATAGCCGCTGCGCCAGGCAATCTCTTCCGGGCAGGCAATCTTCAGGCCCTGGCGGCTTTCCAGCGTGGCGATGAACTGGCCGGCATCCAGCAGGCTGTCATGCGTGCCGGTATCGAGCCAGGCATAGCCCCGGCCCATGATTTCCACGCTCAGCTGACCTTTTTCCAGGTACAGGCGGTTCAGATCGGTGATCTCCAGCTCGCCGCGCGGCGATGGCTGGAGGCTCTTGGCCAGCTCCACCACCTGGCTGTCGTAGAAATACAGGCCGGTCACCGCATAGTTGCTCTTGGGCTTGGCTGGCTTTTCTTCCAGCGACAGCACCTTGCCCTGCTTGTCAAAGTCGGCCACGCCATAGCGCTCGGGGTCGGTCACATGGTAGGCAAAGACGCTGGAACCCGTATCGCGCTGCATCGCGCTGGCCAGCAGCTTGTGGAAATCATGGCCATAGAAGATGTTGTCGCCCAGCACCAGCGCGCTTGGCGCACCGGCCAGAAAGCTCTCACCAATCAAAAAGGCCTGTGCCAAGCCATCGGGGCTGGGTTGCACCGCGTATTCCAAGTGGATGCCCCACTGGCTGCCATCACCCAGCAACTGCTCAAAGCGCGGCGTGTCCTGCGGCGTGCTGATGATCAGGATCTCCTTGATGCCCGCCAGCATCAAGGTGGTCAGCGGGTAATAGATCATCGGCTTGTCGTACACCGGCAGCAGCTGCTTGCTGACCGCCAAGGTGGCCGGGTGCAGGCGGGTGCCGGAGCCGCCCGCCAAGATGATGCCTTTGCGTGCTTGGACTGTCATTTTCAGAGAATCTCCTGCAGCATGCGCTGCACGCCGGTTTGCCAGTCAGGCAAATCCAGCGCAAAGCACTGCTGCAATTTGTGGGTGTTCAAACGGGAATTGTGGGGGCGGCGCGCTGGCGTCGGGAAGGCCGAAGTGTCGACCGCCTGTACCTCCTGCGCCGTCAGATTCAGCGCCGGGTTGATCTTGCGCGCCGTCTCCAGCACAAAGCGGGCATAGCGGTTCCAGGTGGTCTCGCCACCGGCCACCAGGTGGTAGATACCGCTCAGGTCGTCCCCCGAAGCCATCGCCGTGCGCAGCGCATGGGCCGTCACATCGGCGATCAGGTCGGCACCGGTGGGCGCCCCCCACTGGTCGTCGATGACGGCCAGCTTGTCGCGCTCCTGCGCCAGGCGCAGCATGGTCTTGGCGAAGTTGCCGCCCCGCGCGGCATAGACCCAGCTGGTGCGAAAAATCAAATGCTTGGCACCGCTGGCCGCAATCTGCCGCTCACCGTCGAGCTTGGTCTGGCCATAGACCGACAGCGGGCCGGTGGCCTGGTCCTCTTGCCAGGGTTGGTCGCCACCGCCATCGAAGACATAGTCGGTGCTGTAATGCACCAGCCAGGCGCCCAGCGCCTGGGCCTCGCGTGCCAGCACGCCCACGGCGTCGGCATTGATCGTGCGGGCGGCCTCGGGCTCGCTCTCGGCCTTGTCCACCGCGGTGTAGGCTGCGGCATTGACAATCACATCGGGCGCCAGCGCACGCACGGTTTCGGCCAGCGCCTCGGGGCGCAGCAGGTCGCCGCACAGCGGGGTGCTGGCGCGGTCCAGTGCAACCACTTCGCCCAGCGGCAGCAGGCTGCGCTGCAGCTCCCAGCCGACCTGGCCGTTCTTGCCCAACAACAGTATTTTCATCGCATCGTCCTGTCAGGCAGCCCCGGCATGCAGATGCCAAGCCCGCCTCGCTAGCGCCCTCAGGCGTACTGCTTGTTGACCCAGTCCTTATAGTCACCCGACTGCACCTGGGCCACCCAATCCTGGTGCTCCAGGTACCACTGCACGGTCTTGCGGATACCGCTGTCAAAGGTTTCTGCCGGCTTCCAGCCGAGCTCCTTCTCCAGCTTGCGCGCATCGATCGCATAGCGGCGGTCATGGCCGGGGCGGTCCTTCACATAGCTGATCTGCTCGGCATAAGAGCGGCCATCGGCACGCGGGCGCTGCGCGTCAAGCAGGCTGCAGACATGCTGGACGATCTCGATATTGGGCATCTCGTTCCAGCCGCCCACGTTGTAGGTCTCGCCCAGACGGCCCGCCTCCAGCACACGGCGGATGGCGCTGCAGTGGTCCTTGACGTAGAGCCAGTCGCGGATCTGCATGCCGTCGCCATACACCGGCAGGTTCTTGCCCGCCAGCGCGTTGACGATCATCAGCGGGATCAGCTTCTCGGGGAAGTGGTAGGGGCCGTAGTTGTTCGAGCAGTTGGTGGTCAGCACCGGCAGGCCATAGGTGTGGAACCAGGCGCGCACCAGGTGGTCGCTCGCTGCCTTGCTTGCGCTGTAGGGGCTGTTGGGCTCGAAGTTATGGGTTTCGGTAAAGGCCGGATCGTCCTTTTCCAGGCTGCCGTAGACCTCATCGGTCGATACATGCAGAAAACGGAAACCGCCCTTGCGCTCGCCTTCCAAACCGCTCCAGTAGGCGCGGGCGGCTTCCAAGAGGCGCAAGGTACCGACCACATTGGTCTGGATAAAGTCCTCGGGGCCGTGGATCGAGCGGTCCACATGGCTTTCGGCGGCAAAGTGCACGATGGCGCGCGGCTGGTGCTCGGCCAGCAGGCGGTCGAGCAGCGCGCGGTCGCCGATATCGCCGTGCACAAAATGGTGGCGGCTGTCGCCCTGCAGGCTTTCTAGGTTGTGCAGATTGCCCGCGTAGGTCAACTTGTCGAGATTGACCACCGGTTCATCCGAACCCGCCAGCCAGTCCAACACAAAATTCGAGCCGATAAAGCCGGCGCCTCCGGTGACGAGAATCATGGTCAGTACAGGTAGTTCAACAAATAACCGTCCATTATCGCATTGCCCTTCGGCTGCACTGCCCTGGCTCGGCCAATCCAGGGGCTATCGCTGTAACCGCATGTGGGCGGGGCTCAGCCCTTGGCGCCAAAGCGGCTGTGGGCGATATGCAGCAAGCCGTCAAAAATCAGGTTTTCGACCAGCTCGAAGGGCCGCGTCATGCTGGGCATCATCTTCCAGCCGGCGCCGCCGGTCATCACGCAGGCAGGCTCCTGGCCGCAGTGGGCCATCACATGCTGCACCATACGCTCGACCGCACCGGCGATTGCATAGGTGCCGCCGCTGGTCAGTGCATCGCTGGTGTTGGTGGGAAATGGCCGCACCTCGCCGGTCGGCACATGCAGGCCGGCCGTGCCCGACTCCAGCGCCTTGAGCATGATGCCGTGGCCCGGCAGTATCAGCCCGCCCAGAAACTTGCCATCGGCATCGATGGCCTCGACGGTCACCGCCGTGCCCACCATGACCACCACCACCGGGCGCTGGCGCCCCTGGGCCAGCACATGGTGCCAGGCGCCCACCATCGCCACCCAGCGGTCCGTGCCCAGGCGGCTGGGGTGGTCATAGCCATTGGTCAGGCCCGCCTCCGCATTGGACGACACCACCCAGTTGGGCGCCAGGTCCCAGATGTCCATCTGCGTCTGCACGCGGCGGCGCACCACGTCGCCGGCCACCACGCAGCCGAGCATGTACTGCGGTTCAGGCAGCTCGGCCCAGCTGCCCTCGGCCAGGCGTTCGATATTGTCCAAAAACTCCACGCCATGGGCCAGCACGGCGGCGCCCGGTTGTGCTGCGTCATACATCGCCCACTTGAGGCGCGTGTTCCCTACGTCGATGGCCAGAAAATGCATGGGCGGCATTATCGGCCTTTTTGGCCGCCCGCCTTGTTGCACGTGCAACATCCCGGGGGCCGCGCGTCTTCCTGGCGCCACTGTGAATTTTTTTCAAGCGACCCCGTCTGACTTCATGGCGTTCACAAATAGCTATATATTGGACAGTTCCTGTAACCAACCCTCTAGGAGTCACCATGGGACTGTTCAGCTTTATCAAGGAAGCCGGTGAGAAATTGTTCGGCGGCAAGGAAGCGGCTGCCGCAACCGCAGCACAAGACCTGAACGCGACAGCGGGCGCTGCCATCGAAAAATACATTGGCACCCAGAACCTGGGCGTGTCCGATGTGAAGGTGGCCTTTGATGCCGGCAAAGTCACGGTAACCGGTGTGGCTCCCACCCAGTCGGCAAAGGAAAAAGTCACGCTGTGCTGCGGCAATGTCTCGAGCGTCAGCGATGTGGACAACCAGATGACCGTGACCAACCCCGAGCCAGAAGCCAAGTACTACGATGTGGTCTCGGGTGACACGCTGTCGGCCATCTCCAAGAAGATGTATGGCGATGCCAACAAGTACATGGTGATTTTCGACGCCAACAAGCCCATGCTGAGCGACCCCAACAAGATCTACCCCGGCCAGAAGCTGCGCATTCCTGCGCTGTAATCCAGCCCAGCAGCTTGGATAAAAAATCCCGCAGACGGCCCTGGCCGCTGCGGGATTTTTTTTGTCCAGGTGTGCTGGTTAACGGGCCTGCGTCTGCTTGAAGCGCTCGACCAGCTGGCGCAGGTCCTGCTCGGCCTTGTAGATAACCGCCAGGTACTCGTGGTTGTTGATGCCCCAGAGCGAGGAGTCCATGTCGGTGGTGTGGGCCACCAAGAACGGCAAGGTGGTGACCACCCGCATCTGGGCACGGCCCTGCAGGTAGCTGTCAATGGTGTTGGTGTGCGGGTCGCGGATGGAAGAGTTCCACTCGGACAGCGCTTCGAGCGCCGGCCGGGCGTAGATGTTGTGCACCATGCTGGTCATGCGGTCCAGCACCACAAAGGTCTCGCCGTCCTGCTCCTGCACCTCCAGCACCTGGGTGCCCGGGTGGATCTTGGCGATCAGACCGGCAAAGATATCCCACTGGCCGTCATGGGCGGCCAGCCAGCCATCGACGCGGGCGCGGCGCTGGGCATAGTCGGGCGGCATCTCAACGTCGTCTTCCATGATCTCCAGCTGCGTCGCGCCGGTCTGCAAGGCCTTGCGTGCCAGGTACTGGTAGCTCATCGCGCAGCCCAGCCAGCCGGGGCTGAAGCGCACGCCATCGAACACCGCCACCTCGGACTGCAGGCCCGGCAAGGTCTGCTCGATGAAATGGGCGCGGCGGCGCACGGTCTCGGGCATGCTCAGCACCATGCAACTGCCAGGCAGCGGCTGCTGCACCGTCAGCGCCTCCCACTGCGCCGCATCGATGCGGCCCAGCGCATAAAGCGCGCGCAGCACCATGAATTCAAACTGCTGGCCGCTGCGGGCCACCTCGTGCGCCAACCCTTGCTGCAGCTGTGCAGGCGCCTGCGCTTGCTGCTGCAGCATCTCCTGCACGGCCTGCACCATCGCCTGGGCGTCGCCCACCGGCGTCACCCGCAGCGCGGGGTTGTCCAGCAAGGCCGCATGCTGGTGGATATCGGCACTGCTCTCGGTCACCACAGGCGTGCCCAGGCTCAGGCATTCGTACACCCGGGTGGTCTCGAGCAAGGCGCCTTCGTAGTAGTGGATATTGACAACCACCCGCGCCTGGCGCACGGCCTGGCGCAAGGCATCACCAAACAGGTTGCCCTCGATGCGCACCGAGAACTGGCGCTGCAAGGCCTGCAGCATCTCCTGGCGGCGCGGCGCATTCACATCGCCGTAGAACAGCACATCGCAGTTCGGCTCGGCAGGCGGCAATGCGGGCTCGCCGCAGTCCTGCAGCAGCTGCGAATACGCGGCCACGCCGCCAATGGGCACCAGGAAAGTGTGGGGATAGCGGATGCCCTTGGTCTCCAAAAAGGCCAGGTTGGCTGGCGCATAGTCCCAGGCGGACAGCGAGTTTTCCAAAATCGCCAGGTAGTCATCGGTGAACCAGCGCGGGCTGACGCTTTGCTCCATCTGGAAGACGATGCGCTTCTCACCGGGCGGCAGCTGCTTGAACATCTGCGGGCAGACCACGATGTACATGTCCAGGCCAAAGCCCTCGGCGGGCACATCCTGCAGCAGGCTCACCTCAAAGCCCGCCTTGCGCAGCACCTGGGCCAGCGCATGGGCGACAAACTGCGTGTGCGCCGTGGCCAAAATGCCGTAATGCCGGTTGCTGCCCGGCAGCAGGGCCACCGCCGGCATAGGCGCGCCCCGGGCCTGGCGCATCTTGCGGCGCAGCGCATGGCGCAGCCGGCGCAGGCCTGCGGGCTCATAGGGCGCCAGCTTTTGCTTGAGCCGGAAGACCACGCGCTTTCCTTTGCGCAGCAAATCAGTGATCTGCCACATCGGCGAGAGCTTGCGCGCCAGCGCCTGCATCTGCTGGGCCTGCTGCTCGATCTGCCACTGCTTTTGCGACGCTTCCTGCTGCAAGGCCGCCAGCTGGATGTCCTGCTGCGCGATGTGCTGCTGCTGCTGCTGCTGGCGACTCTCCCATTGAGCAGTCAGCCATTGGGTCTGGGTCTGGGCCTGCTCCAGCGCATTCTGGCTTTGCTGGGCCTGGGCCTGGGTGCCCTCCAGATGGCCCCGCAGCTGCTCGCGCTCCAGCTCCAGGCTGCGGATATCTGCATCGAGCTTTTCGATCCAGCTGTGGCGCTGCTGGCCGGCCGCCTCCAAGGACTGTATCTGCTGGCGCTGGTCACCCAGCGCATGCTGCAGCGCAATCATCTCGGCCTTGGCCTCCAGGCGCGCGCCCAGCGTCGCAAACACGCGGCAGACCTCACGTTGAAAGGCCGCATCACTGCGATCACAGAGGCGGCGCAGCAATGCAGGCTGCTGCGCGCCCACCAGCAGCACGCCCAGGCCATTGCTGTGCGGAAAATGCAGGCTGGGGTAGCGCGCCTCCAGTTCCGCCCAGAGCTGGTGCACGCCAAAGTCATCGCGGTGCACATTGCTGTCATGGAACAGCACCACAGCGCGCTCGCTCAGCTTGGGCAGCCAGGTCTCGAAATCATGGCGCACCGCCTCGTAGGTGTGCAGGCCATCGATATGCAGCACATCCACGCTGCCGTCGGCAAAACTCGGCAAGGCCTCGTCAAAACGCATGCGCATCAGGGTCGAGAACTGGGTGTAGTGCGGGTCATGGGCCTGGCGCAGGCTGGCCAAAATGCCCTCGCCGTAGGCGCCGGCATGGGCATCGCCCTCCCAGGTGTCGACCGCATAGGTGCGCGTCAGCAAGCCCTGCTCCGCAATCGCCTGGCAAAAAGCCAGGTAGGAGATGCCCGAATATGCGCCCAGCTCGACCAGGCTGCGCGGCTGCGCCACCGCCATCAGCCAGGCGGCAAACGGAATATGCCCGGCCCAGGGCGCAGGATGGGTCAGATGGTAGGGCTCCATCAACGCGGCGGGCAGCAACCAGCCATCGCTGGCGCGCGCTTGCCCCGGGAGGTCTGTCATACGGTTCATGGGGAAGAGGTTTCCTGTTGCGCCTGGCCGGCCTGCAGCACGATGGACCGCATCGGAATGCCCAGCAGTCCGGTGGCCATGTTCGTGGACTCGGACTTGAAGTGCAGCGCATCCTGGATCCAGTGCTGCTGCACATGGTCGTGCTGCGAGCCATCAGCGAGTGCGACGTCGATCGCGTAATTGCCCACCGGCATGCGGGGCATGTCAAAACTGAACTCGGCCTGCAGAACCTGGCCGCCGGCGCAGGCCACGGGCTGGCCCAGGTAGCTCAAATAGCTGTTGTCACCAAAAACGGCCTGGCCGGTGCGGTCCTTGACCACAAAGCCGACGATGGGCGACTGCAGAGGCTGGTGGCACTGGGCCTGGATGCGCAGGACCACCGGCTCGCCCCCGACCACCCAGTGCAAGGGGCGCTGCTGCGTGTCCATCAGCCAGGCGCCGGTAATGCGCGCCCCACCCAGGCCAAACGAAGGCGCCTCGGGGTTGAAGCGAAACACCTCGATATCGTTGCGCAGCGGCTCGGCGCGGAAGAAATCGCGCCGCTGGTCATGCCAGGGCAGGCCGGCATCGAACACCGGCGCCGCCGGCGCCGCAGCGGCCGGCCCACTGCCCTGCTCGGCCTCATAGCAGGCCTGCATGTAGCGGTCGCAGACCTCCTTGGTCGGGCCAATCTGCATCACCTGGCCCTTGTCGATCCAGACCACGCGGTCGCACAGGCTCTTGATGGCGGCCGTATCGTGGCTGACAAAGAGCAAGGTGCCGCGCTCCATGAAGCTGCGCAAAAAGCGCATGCACTTCTGGGTGAACACCGCATCGCCCACGGCCAGCGCCTCGTCAACTACCAGGATATCGGCGTCCACATGGGCAATCACCGCAAAGGCCAGCCGCACATACATGCCGCTCGAATAGGTCTTGACCGGCTGGTCGATGAACTCGCCAATATCGGCAAAGGCGGCAATCGAGTCAAAGCGCTCGGCGATCTGCGCATCGCTCAGCCCGAGCAGCGCCGCATTCATCGCCACATTGTCCCGGCCCGAGAACTCGGGGTTGAAGCCTGCACCCAGCTCCAGCAGGGCCGCGATGCGCCCATGGGTGGTGACCGCGCCGCAGCTGGGCGCCAAGGTGCCGCAGACCATCTGCAAGAACGTGGACTTGCCCGAGCCATTGCGGCCAATGATGCCAATGGTCTCGCCCCTGGCCACCTGCAGGTCCAGCCCGCGCAGCGCCCAGAACTCGCGGTGGTAGGGTTTGGGCTCGCGCCCCATGAGGCGCGAGAGGCGCGGCATCACAAACTGCTTTAGGCGGTCACCGGGCGCGTCATAGATATGGAAGCACTTGCCCAGGCCCTGCACTTCCAGTGCCAGAGATTCAGAGGACATCGGCAAATCCCTTGCGCGTCTTCTGGAACCAGGCAAAGCCCAGCCAGGCGACCAGGCTGCAGGCCAGCATGCTGATCGCCCAGCCGCTCCAGTCCGGCATGCGGCCCCAGATCAGCACGGCGCGCGTCTGTTCAATGAAAAAAGTCAGCGGATTGAGCCACATCGCGGTCTGAAAGCTCGCAGGCAGCGCATGCACGGGAAAGAAAATCGGCGAGATAAACATCAGCATCGTCGTCATTACCCCGGTGATCTGCTTGAGATCGCGGGCAAACACGCCCAGCGACGCAAAAAACCAGCCCACGCCGACACTGAGCAAGACCAAAGGCGCCCAGACCAGCGGCAGCAGCACGGCCGTCAGCGGGATCTTGCCGTTCAGCACCAACAGCGCCACGAGCAGCACCACCAGACTGGCCAGCGCCTGGAACAGCGCCGAGCACACGGCCACCACCACCAAAATCTCCAGCGGAAACACCACGCGCTTGACGTAGTTCACATTGGCCAGTACCAGGTGCGGGGCGCGGTTCAGCACATCGGAGAACAGGCCGTAGACGATCAGGCCGGCAAACAGCACCATCGCAAACTGGGTCTTGGACTCGGGTCCCTCGCCCCAGCGTGCCTTGAACACCACCGAGAACACAAAGGTGTAGATGACCAGCATGCACAGCGGTATCAGCACCGCCCACAGCCACCCGCCGAGTGATCCCTTGAAGCGCTCACTCACTTCCCGGCGCGTCATCTTGACCACCAGCGGCCAGTGCGCACGCACGCTACCCACCAACGCGCGCGCAGAGGCAGCGCTGCCTACACCGACAGTCAATGTGAGACTCCATCCATCATGAGGCGGCCAAGTTTACAGGCTCGGCGCTATCCCGACTGCCTCGGAAGCGGCTCGGTTACAAGCGGCGACGATTACACCGCTCATTGAGACCAGGGCAAACCCTGGTAACGCCAGCCACCAAGCTGGCCACGCTGCCCCTGGGCATTCGCATCGCCCTCAAAGCCCTGCAAGATGTTGTAGGCCTCCAGCCCCAGCTGGCTGGCGCGCTGCGCCGCTGCCACCGAGCGCACGCCGCTGCGGCACAGCAGCACGATCTTGGCGCCGGGTGCCCGCTGGGCCAGGGCCAGCAGCTGGGCATCAAAATCCGGGTTCATCGCCATGCCCGGCCATTGCTTCCAGGCAATGGCCACGGCGCCAGGCACCTGGCCGACCCAGGCGCGTTCGGCATCGGTGCGCACGTCGACCAGCACGGCCTGCTGGTTTTGCACCCAATGCCAGGCCAGGCGGGCACCAATATCACCGGCATAGCCATTGGCAGGCGCAATGGTCTGCTGTTCTGTGGTCAAGCTCATAGATACCTCTTCCAAAAAATAGCGGGCAGACCCAGCCCCGCTACGCTGCCCGGTCCCAGGGCGGGGCCGGCATGTCCTTGAGCTGCTGGCGCAGCGCGCGGTGGTCAGGCACCACCTCGGCCACGGTATCCCAAAAGCGGGGGCTGTGGTCCATCACCCGCAAATGGGCCAGCTCATGGGCCACCACATAGTCGATCACGGCCGGCGCATAGTGCATCAGCCGCCAGTTCAGCCGGATCGAGCCATCGGACTTGGCACTGCCCCAGCGCGTCTCGGCACTCGAGAGGCGCAAGCTGGTGTAGTGCACGCCCAGCAGCGGCGCAAAATGCGCCAGCCGCGCCAAAAAATGCTGGCGCGCGCTCTGGATGAACCAGGCCTGCACCAGATCGCGGATCTGCGTGCGCCCCGCACTGGGCGGCAGCGCCAGATAGAGGCGCGAGGGCGAGCCCGGCGCCTCTTCCTCGACCCGCCAGACGGCCCCGGAGCGCGCCACGCGCTGCTCGCTATCGACCACCAGCTGCAGCGGCTGGCCCAGAAAGGGCAGGCTCGCGCCATCTTCCCAGCGGATGCTGGCGCTCAGGCTGCTGGCGCGGCGCTGCTGCATCTCGGCGATCTTGCGCACAATCCAACCTGCTTTCTCCTGCAGCGCCTCGTCAATACCCGGCTGCGTCACCCAGCGCGGCGCGCGTACCACCAAGCCTTCCTCACTGACCACAAAGCCAATACTGCGCCGCTTGGCACGCTGGAGCAAGTAGGCCACCCGCTGGCCCTGCAACAGAATGCTGCGGTTGGCCGCAGGGTGGGCCTGCAAGGAGGCTGGTGCTGCGGTGGCGGCAGGGGTGGGAAGAACGGTTGGCCGGGCGTCCGGTGCGGGCCGCGGCGCCGACATGGGCACGGGCACAGGCCGCGGAGGCGCTGCAGCGGCAGGCGCAGGCGCCAGCACAGGCTTGGCATCGGCGGCCATCGCCGCCGCAGGAGCCGGTGGTGGTGGCCGCGCAGCGGCAGCTGGCTCGCTGCGCTCCCACAGGTCCAGCGCCATCTGCACCAGGCGGCGCACATCAACCATGGCAGCACCCCGCTCTGCGGCAGCAGTAGGTCAACAAGACACGCTCAGCGGCGGACACGGCAGTCTTTTTCCTTTATTTGGTAGCGCTACCCGGCTCGGCAGCGGCGGATGCTGCTGCCATGGCCACAGCTGGCGCCTGCAGCGCCGGCTTGCCCACATAGGCCTCGGGGTCCAGGCGGCGCATTTCGGACTCGATCCAGTACTCGACCTCGGCCATCAGCTCGTCATGCTTGCGGCCCTTGCTGTCGATGGGCTTGCCCACGGACACATCGACAATGCCGGGCGTCTTGACAAAGGCCTTGCGCGGCCAGCATTTGGCCGAAGTCACCGCAATCGGCACCACCTGGGCACCGGTCATGATGGCCAGGCGCGTCGCGCCGGTCTTGTAGTCGCCGCTCTCACCACGTGCAATGCGTGTGCCTTCGGGGAACATGATCACCCAGATGCCCTGGCCCAGCAGGCGCTTGCCCTGCTCCACCACCTTGTGAAAGGCGCGGCTGCCATCCTTGCGGTCGATATGGATCATGTCCAGGCTGCCAATGGACCAGCCAAAGAACGGAATCTTCAGCAGTTCCTTCTTGAACACATAGGCCAGCGGCGTGGGCATGATCGCGGGCATCAAAAAAGTCTCGAAGGTCGACTGGTGCTTGCACAGCAGCACCACACCCTTGTCACTGCCGGGCTGGCCGGCGACCGGCAAATTCTCCATGCCCTGGGTTCGGACTTTGATACCGCAGAACCAGCCAGCGCTGTCTGCCGACAGCTTGAGCCAGCGGCGCGCCACCGCATAGCGGGCGCGGCTGCTGGCACCACAAACCCGCAGCAGCAAGATGGTCAGGGTGTAGGGAATGACCGTCAGGCCCATGAAGAGCGTATGCAGTATCGATCGGAGCAATGACATGGATCAAGTAGAAAAGGCAGGGGGACGCAAAAAGCCGGGCCCCTGGCTGGCCAACGCCAGCGGGCCCAGCCCAGAGCCGCGAACCAGCGCAGCTGCGTCGCACAGTGCGCCAAAGGCTGCTGCAAAAATTCGACCCACGCCATGCAAAACAGCAGGGCGCAGGCGTGGTTGGCGCTAAATCATATCGGAAGCCAAGGCCCCCGTCCGCAGCCGGTGGAACGAAGCTGCATAGATCGACTGCATAAGCACCCACCAAAACCCCAATTTCTGAATCACATCAAAGAATTGCGGTGGATAACTCAGCCAATTTACGAAAAAATGTGGATAAGAGGCGATGGCCTCCGCGCCCGCTCGGTGCCGCGCCTGGCACCGGAGCAAGCACTTATGCACACAATGTGGAAAGCAGACCCTCTAGCACAATATCCTGGCTCTATCGACAAGATTGCCAGATCACAAAACATAACTCAATGAAAGATATAAATAAAAAAATTTTGTCAGCCAATCCTCCAAGCCAACTGACAATGTGTGGTAATTCTGATCCAGGTCAGAACGCCGATATTTCAACAAAGTTATCCACAGAAATCCAAGTCCTGTATTGATTTTTCTTGAGATTTGCCTTGTGTATAAGTTCTTTGGTTTGTCACAAGATTGCAGTAGACCCAGATGCAATCAGGAGAAACACCATACGGGCCGGCTCAGGCACCGGGGCGGGGTTTGCCCCATGCAGTGGCGCGCCAGTCGCTACACTCGAAGCTCTCGCGTCTCTTTCCGCCCTCCCCTTGATTTTTCTGTCCATCGCCGTCCACACGCCCGCCTACAGTGCCATCAGCGCGGCCAGTGAACTGCTGACCTACCAAGCCCCCCATGCGCTGCCCGCAGGCAGCCTGGTGCGCGTGCCGCTGGGCAAACGGGAGGTGCTGGGCGTCGTCTGGGGTCCGGATACCGCATTTGCCGGCGATCCGGCCAAGATCAAACCGATCACCGCGGTGCTGGAGGCAATTGCGCCATTGCCTGCAAGTTGGCTACGTTTGGTCCATTTTGCCGCCCGTTACTACCAGCGCAGCTTGGGCGAGATGGCAATTACTGCGCTGCCACCCGCGCTGCGGGACCTGACGGTCGAGCAACTGGCCCGGCGCCTCAAGCGCAAAAAAACGGCGATGGACAGCGAGATCGCGGCCGACCAGGCGCTGGCCTTGAGCCAGGAGCAGATGGCAGTTTGCGCGCAAATAGACAAAAATCCGGGCCCATTCCTGCTTTTTGGCAGCACTGGCAGCGGCAAGACTGAGGTCTACCTGCACCAGGCCGAGACTTTGCTCGAGCGCGATCCCCAGGCCCAGGTGCTGGTGATGGTGCCGGAGATCAACCTGACGCCCCAGCTGGAGGCCCGCTTCCAGGCACGCTTTTCGGCCCGGCTGGGCGACAGCGCGGTCGTCAGCATGCACAGCGGCATGACGGCGCCCCAGCGCCTCAAGAGCTGGCTGGCTGCCCATACCGGCCAGGCCCGCATTGTGCTGGGCACACGCATGTCGGTGTTTGCTTCGCTTCCCCATTTGCGGCTATTGATCGTCGACGAGGAGCATGACGCCAGCTACAAGCAGCAGGAAGGGGCGCGCTACTCGGCGCGCGACCTGGCCATCTGGCGCGGCCATGACCTGCAGGCCCAGGTGATTCTGGGCTCGGCCACCCCCTCGCTGGAGAGCTGGTGGGCCAGCCGGCCTGCCAGCGGCGAGGACGCCGGCGGCCGCTACCTGCGGCTGGCCATGCCCAGCCGCATTGGCGCTGGCCAGATGCCCCGGCTGCGCCTGGTCGATATGCGCCAGCAGCCGCGCCAGGCCCTGTTCTCACCCGCGCTGCTGCAGGCGATTACACAGCGGGTGGAGCGGGGCGAGCAGGCCCTCGTGCTGCTGAACCGGCGCGGCTTTGCGCCGGTGCTGTTCTGCGGCGACTGCGGCTGGAAAAGCGATTGCCCGCACTGCAGCGCGCACCAGGTGTTCCACAAGATAGACCGCACGCTGCGCTGCCACCACTGCGGCTACAGCCAGCGCGTGCCGCTGGCCTGCCCCAGCTGCGGCAACCCGGATATTCTGCCGCTGGGCAAGGGCACCGAGCAGCTGGAAGAGGCGCTCGAGCGCCTGCTGCGCAATGTGCAGCGGCCCGACGGCCAGCCCGCCCGCATTGCCCGCATCGATGCCGACACCACCAAGGCCAAGGGCGCACTCGAAGAAAAGATGGCCGATATGCATGCTGGCGATGTCGACGTGCTGGTGGGCACACAGATGGTCGCCAAGGGCCATGATTTTCGGCGCGTGACCCTGGTGGCCGCCGTGCAGCCCGATGATGCGCTGATGTCCAGCGACTTCCGCGCGCCCGAGCGCCTGTTCTCGCTGCTGCTGCAGGCGGCCGGCCGCGCCGGGCGCGATGCGGCTTACGTGGCCGCCCAGGGCAGCGCCGTCGAGATGTGGCTGCAGACCCAGCAGCCCGAACATGCCGTCTACCAGGCGCTGCGCCAGTGGGACTACAGCGGCTTTGCCGCCCAGCAGCTCAAGGAGCGGCGCGATGCGGCCATGCCGCCCTTCGCCCACCAGGCCATCATCCGCGCCGATGCAAGGTCGCAGCAGGAGGCCCAGGCCTTTTTGCGCGCCGCCTCCGAGCTCGCGCACAGCCAGCAGCTGCTGGAAGGCAGCGAAGTCTTTGTCTACCCGCCGATTCCGTTGTCGATGCAGCGCGTGGCCAACGTGGAGCGCGCCCAGATGCTGATCGAGAGCCCCTCACGCAAGGCCTTGCAGCAGTTTCTGCGCGCCTGGCAGCCTTGCCTACACTGGCTGCGCGCGCATCCGGAGCACAAGGGCCTGGTGCGCTGGCTGGTCGATGTCGACCCCCAGGCTATCTAGACCAACCAGGTCACGGCCGCCGAAAAGCTGACAAAGGCCAGCGCCGTGCTGACCAAGATAATGTGCGCAATGCGGCCATTGTGGGCGCCATAGCGCCCGGCCAGCAAGGTGACATTGCTGGCGCTGGGCAGCGCAGCCACCAGCGCGACGACCAGCAGCGCAAACGGCTGGATCGGCAGGCCCGCCGCCATCGCGGCATGGCCCAGGCCCAGCACCAAGAGCGGATGCACAAAAAGCTTGACCAGCGCCAGCGGCACATAGCTGGCGGGGGCCGCGTATTCCTCTTCCACCATCTTGGAGCGGGCCAGCACCGCGCCCACGGCAAACAGCGCCACCGGGGTGGCAGCGCTGCCCAGCAGGCCGGCGGTCTGGTCCAGCGCCTGGGGCAGCTTCCACTCCATGAACGAGGCGAGCGCGCCCAGCAAGATGGCCCAGGGCATGGGGTTGGTGAGCACGCCTTTGAGCGCCTTGAGCAGCGCCGCACGCGCATTGCCTGCCGCCCCGTCCATGCGCGACAGCGCCAGGCACAGCGAGGTGGTGAACACCATGTCGACCAGCATGGTGACGATGGCCGGGCCGGCCGCCGCATCGCCCAGCAGCGCCACCAAGAGCGGCAAGCCCATGAACCCGGTATTGGGAAAAGCGGTCACCAGCGCGCCAAAGGCGCTGTTGTTCCAGTCCATGCCGCGCAGGCGCGAGGCCGCCACGCAGCCCGCTACCAGCAGGAACTGGCACAGCACATAGAGCAACAGGATCGGCAGGTTCATCAGCTGCGCAAAGGGCAGCGAGGAGCCGGCCTTGTACAGCATGCAAGGCAGCGCGAAATACAGCACAAACGCATTCACGCCGGCAATCGCCTGGAGCGGGAAAATGCCGCGCCGCGTGGCCACAAAGCCGCACAGAACCAGCGCAAAAAACGGAAAGGTGACTTGGAAGACGGACAGCACGGCTCGATTGTGCCCAGAATGCGCCAGCGCAGATGTAGCGCGAGGGACCGGCACTGGCTGGCGCGCGGTCCACAAAAGAAAAGACCGGCCCCATCGATGGCCGGTCTTGCAAGGCCCTGTCTACACCTGCGTGTCAGATCAGAGCCCAAAACGATCTAAAGCACTTAGATCGTCACCAATTTCTCGACTTCCGCGCATTTACGCCGGGCCAGCGCCAGGTTGCTGCGCTGCTTGTCCAGCACCAGGTACAGGAACAGACCTTCCTTGAGCGCCACCGGGCGGATGATGTGGTACTGCGAACCCAGGGTGATCAGGATGTCATCGATCGAGTCTTGCAGACCCAGCGATTTCATCGTCTTGAGCTTGGCCCGCACGACCTCGGTGTTGCCGGCCGCTGCCAGCTCCAGGTCCAGGCCCGATCCGGCACTGCCCAAAAGCATGCCGCTGCCACTGTCCACCAGCGCGGCGCACATGGCGCCCTCCACCGTCAAAAGTTGCGTCAACGTGTCTTGAACCGAAGCCATCTCACTCCCCCTTCACACACTGGCGGTTTATCGTTGCTGCGCCATACGGCCAGTGCGGCGCATACGCAGCTCTCCCACAACAAGGTGCCGGCCGCAGCCAGCCTTGCCATCAGACTTTGTTCATCTCCGCGCCCACTTCAGCCGCAGCCCACAACACGCGGCCCAGGATCGCATTGGTATCGAGCACCATGCACAGAATGCAGGGGAACTCAGAGGTGACCGACTGGAACACGACCACGCCGCTCTCGGTCTCGAAGGTCAGGCGCTTGCAACCAGTGTGGTTGATCTCGCGCCCCACGGCACGCGCCATCGCCATCAGCGAGCCGGCCATGGCCGACAGGCGGTTGAGCTGCAGCTCGCTGTTCGTGCGCAAGGATGCAATTTCAAATCCATCGGGCGTGCTCAGCAGTGCCACACGCACGCCATCAACAGGACCAATAAGCTTATCAAGCGCCTGCTGGCCTGCCTTGACGACCTGGGCAGGGATCAGAGGTTGTGATGCAGTCATGAATTCTCGCTTTGCAGGGACAGCATGGAAACAAGTACGCTCATCGCATCCAGCAGCTGCCCACGGTCGCGCGGGTCCGCTTCCAGAACGGGAATCACCCCATGGCCAGCAGAATACACGCCTTGGGCGAATGTTTCAATTTGTTGTGTTGCGGCCGGGCGTGCGCTCAGCACCAGCGTGACAGGTGGCTGGGGCAATTGCGCGATCTCGTCGAGGATATGGTTGGTCTCGGCCAGGCTGGTCGGGCTGTTTACATCGGTCATGATGAACACGCCCATCGACACCGACAGCACCCACTGGCGCACAAAGCTGAAACGCTCCTGGCCCGGGCAGCCGCAGATCTGCACCACCTCACCGCCACCCAGATCGATCTCGCCAAACTCGGTGCCAACTGTGGTGAGCTCCTTGCTGTGGGCCGCCAGATCGAGGTTGCGGACATCGGAGCTGGACATCAGCGCACCGCACAGCGAACGCACGGCGGTGGTCTTGCCAATGCCCATGGGCCCGCACAGCGCAATGCGCGGCATCTTGTGCGGCCCGACTCCGCCTGATTCTTGATTCATCCCGGCTTACCTCCCCCTCGTATCCATCGGCCCAAACGGCTGAGCAAACCTTTGGAGTGTAGCGGCTCGCGATGGTGGGAGGGGGAAGAAGCAGCGGAAATGACAGGCATGGCCACGCCGCGCAGCACGCCGCGCCGGCCCAGCTCGACCAAAAGGCCACGGGCCACCGTGTTGTCCAGCCCGCTGTGCAGGCACAGCTGGACGATGGAGACCGGTTCACGCGAGAGCAGCGCCAGCGCGCGGATGCAGGGACCGGTATTGAAAGGCGCACCCACCGACACCCAGGACTTGAGCTGGTAGCGGAACTCCTGGCGGGTCGTCGGTGCAGGCTGTGCAGCGGCCTGCACCGATTCCTGGCGGATGACCTTGTTGCGCGCATCCCAGTCGAGCAGAAAGACCGCTGCGCGGTCAAACATGTCGATCAAATCGCTCAAGGTGTAGTCCGCCTCCAGCCGACCCACCCAGCTGGCGCCATCGAGCATCGCCGTCTTGACCTGCCCGATGCAGACCACGCAAGGTGCCTTGCCCAGCGACGAGATTGCATCGGCCATGCCCTGGTCCAGCACAATCAGCTGGGCGCGGTCACGGGGTACCTCCTTCCAGGGAAGCACCGATTTGCGCGAGGCCACGCCATACAGCGGCGCAAAGCGGTTGCGGCTGCTGGGGGTCAGCAATTCTGCGGAAATACCGGCGGTCTGCATGGCGATAATTTCACACTTTTATTGGCTTAATTAATAGGGTTTGCCACTTAGCCGCAGCAATACTATCGGCATTCTAAAAGCTTGCTTGCCAGACGCAAGTGTTTCTTTGGGGGTTTTACCATCTGCTCTACATTCATTGACAATTTCAAAAAATCTGTGGTTTTTTGTGTAAGCAAACATGTAAAAGCCAAAGTCCTGAATCTGCAGATGCCTGTCGTTGCGGCTATTCTTCTGCGCTCTCCTTCCTGATCTGCAAAGGTACGCTCGCCACCATGGCCGCTGGTCTCAATCTCGCCCAATTACAAGCTGTGCACTACACCCAGGGCCCCTGCCTGGTGCTCGCCGGTGCCGGATCGGGCAAGACCCGGGTGATCACCCACAAGATTGCCCGCCTGATCGAAACCGGCATGGCGCCGCGCAAGATTGCGGCCATCACCTTCACCAACAAGGCCGCCTCCGAAATGCGCGAGCGCGCCAAGAGCCTCATCGGCCGCCAGGCAAAGGATGTGCTGGTCTGCACCTTCCATGCGCTGGGGGTGAAGATGGTGCGCGAGGACGGCCATGTGCTCGGGCTCAAGCCCCAGTTCAGCATTCTGGACAGCGACGACGTGGTCGGCATCCTCAAGGATGCCGCTGGCGGCACCGCCGATGTGGCCACCGCCCGCCAGTGGCAGTGGACCATCAGCAAATGGAAGAACATGGGCCTCGACTACAAGGAGGCGCTGGCCCAGGCTGCCGATGACAACGAGCGTGCCATTGCCGTGCTGATGCAGCGCTACGACGAGCGGCTGACCGCCTACCAGAGCGTGGACTTTGACGACCTGATCGGCATGCCGCTGCGGCTGCTGCGCGACCACCCCGAGGTCCGCGCCAAATGGCAGGCCAACCTGGGCCATGTGCTGGTCGACGAATACCAGGACACCAATGCCACCCAGTACGAGCTGCTCAAGCTGCTGGTGGGCGAGCGCGGCCACCTCACCGCCGTGGGCGATGACGACCAGAGCATCTACGGCTGGCGCGGCGCCACCTTGGACAACCTCAAGAAGCTGCCGGTGGACTATCCCCAGCTCAAGGTCATCAAGCTCGAGCAGAACTACCGCTCGACCAGCGCCATCCTGCGCGCGGCCAACAATGTGATCCAGCCCAACCCCAAGCTGTTTCCCAAGACCTTGTTTTCCGAGCTGGGCGAGGGCGAGCCGGTGCGCATCGTCGATTGCGACTCCGAAGAGCACGAGGCCGAGCGCGCCGTTGCCCGCATCCTGAGCCTGCGCGCAGCGGCCAACCCGCCACCGGACTGGAAGAACTTCGCCATCCTCTACCGCGCCAACCACCAGGCCAAGCCTTTCGAGAAGGCGCTGCGCAAGGCCAATGTGCCCTACAAGGTATCGGGCGGCACCAGCTTTTTTGACCGCGCCGAAATCCGCGACCTCTGCGCCTGGTTCCGGCTGTGGATCAACAACGACGACGACCCGGCTTTTCTGCGCGCCATCACCAACCCCAAGCGCGGCATCGGCCACACCACCTTGGGGCGCCTGGGCGAATTCTCCAAGGCCCACCGCTGCAGCATGTTCGGTGCGCTGTTCAATGCCATGCTCGAGGACGCGATGCCCGCCAAGGGCCGCGAGAGCCTGCTGGAGTTTGGCCGCTATATCAATGACCTGGAATACCGCGCCCGCCAGACACGCGGGGCCGAGCAATCGCTGGCCTTTCTGCTCGACTGGCTCAAGGAGATCGGCTACGAGCAGCACCTCTATGACGCCGAAGACAGCGAGAAGGTCGCCGCCGCCCGCTGGACCAATGTGCTGGAGTTCTGCGACTGGATGGCCCAGCGCGCCGGCGGCCAGACCACGACAGCGGCCGACACAACGACGGTGAGCGAGTCCAAGAGCCTGCTCGAAGTCTCGCAGACCATCGCCCTGCTCTCGACCATCAGCGAGCGCGAAAAGGAGCAGGACATGGTGATCCTCTCCACCCTGCATGCCAGCAAGGGGCTGGAATGGCCCCATGTGATGCTGATCGGCGTCAACGAAGGGCTGCTGCCCTTCAAGCTCGACGACGATGATGGCCGCCAGCAAAAGGTCAGCGACGATACCGCGCAGCGCCTGCAGGAAGAGCGCCGCCTGATGTACGTGGGTATCACGCGGGCCCAGCGCTCGCTGGCCGTGAGCTGGACCAAGCGGCGCAAAAAGGGCCGCGAGCTGGTCTCCGCCCTGCCCAGCCGCTTTATTGCCGAGATGGGCCTGGACAGCAGCACCGCCCGCGAAGACCCGCGCGAGAAACTGCGCCAGCTGCGCGAAGAGTTCGCGCGCAAGGCCCAGAGCACCGCTGCCGCCAGCCCCGATCCCCTCTGACTATCCATGACCAAGACCCTGATCCTGACCGCTTTTTGCGCAGCGCTGAGCAGCGCCTGCACCAGCCCCCCCGCACCCCGCCCCGCCTGCCCCAGCGCGCTGCAGATGGAGCAGCCCGAGCTGCTGGGCCACTGGCAGGCCGAGCTGCCCGGCCTGCCCGGGCCCGTCACCCTGCAGCTGGCCCCCCACCCCGAATGGAACGGCACCGTCAAAGGCCAGATCCAGCGCCCCGGTGGCACGGCCATCGTCGTTGGTGATGTGGACAAGGGCAAGCTGACGATGGAAGAGTCGGCCGATGGCAAAAAGGTCTCGGGCACCTGGCTGGGCGAGGTGGTCGACGGCAGCTGCGGCCGCGAGATCAGGGGCGAATGGTTGGATGCGAACGACAACAGCCACGCCTTCGTCATACGCAAGCCATCGAAAACGCCCTAATCGCCGCAATAATGGGCATCCGCGCAGCCGTCCCAGCCACGCGTCCTACCTTCCTCCTCGACCATGACAACAACGAAATTTCTGCGCTCGCCAGCACCGCTGGCGGCGAGCCTGCTGATGGCCGGTCTGCCGCTGGGCAGCTTTGCGCAAACCCCTGCCAGCGCCACAACGGCCACGGTGTGGCAGCAGTGCACGGCGCTCAGCGACGGCCCCGCCCGCCTGGCCTGTTTTGACCAATGGGCGCAGCAGCAGTCGCAGCAGCCCCAGCTCAGCCAACAGGCGCAGCCCGCAGCCAGCACCCCTGCCGCCTCGGCCAACGCCATGGTCGGCCTGACCCCGCCAGCTGGCGCCCTCGCCGCTGCCGATGCGCCCGCCCCGATTGGCGGCTGCCGCGATGACGCCTACACCGAGATGTCGCGCTTTTGGGAGCTGGAAGCGGGCACCGATTGCGGCCAGTTCAGCTTCCGTGGCTACCGCCCACTGTCGGTGTCGGTGGCCGTCGGCGACAAGGTCAACCGCCAGCCCAGCTCGCTCAATCCGGTCAATTCGGCCACCACCGAGACCGATTACCAGCGTCAGGAGATGCGCATCCAGCTGTCGGTGCGCACCAAGCTGGCGCAAAACCTGCTCACCGACCCCAATGGCAAGCTGCGTGATTCGCTGTGGATTGGCTACACCGGCCTGTCCTACTGGCAGGTGTTCAACTCGGACCTCTCGCGCCCCTTCCGCACGACCGACCACCAGCCCGAGATCTTCTACGTCTACCCGACCACCGCCCAGCTGCCCTTTGGCTGGCGCTGGCGCTACAGCGGTATTGGCCTGGAGCACCAGTCCAACGGCCAGAGCGACCCGCTCTCGCGCAGCTGGAACCGCACCTACCTGATGACCGGGTTTGAGCTGGACAACCGCTGGCAGCTGCAGGCCAAGATCTGGCACCGCATCAACGAGAGCGCGGAAGACGACAACAACCCCAATATCCAGAACTACATCGGCCGCAGCGAGCTGAAACTGGGCTGGAACGTCAACCAGCGCAACTGGATGGGCGTGACCGCACGCGGCTCGCTCAACGGCCATGGCAAGGGTTCTGGCCGCGTCGAATGGATGCATACCCTGGGTGATGGCTGGATGGGCGGCAAGAGCAACCTGCGCCTGCATGCCCAGCTCTTCCACGGCTATGGCGACAGCCTGATCGACTACAACTACAAGCGGACTGTGTTCTCGCTGGGCTTCAGCCTGCTGGACTTCTAAACAGGACGTCTGCTGCGCAGCCGTTTTCCAAGAAATTCTAGGCAGACAGCCGCAGCAGGCGCTGGCACAGATCCGACTGCGGATCCTCCAGCCCATGGAGCACCGTGAAATGGTCGCAGCCGGGCAGCGCCGCCTGCTCGGCCACATTGCCCGCCGCCTGCCAGGCGCTGTGCATCAGCAGCGACTGGCGCTCAAACTCGCTTTGTTCGCGCCCGCCCCAGACCAGGTGCATGGGGGTGGCGCAGCGCCTGGCCGCAAACGCGGGTGAGTTGCGCGCAACCAGCCCGTCGTCGAGCTGGATCAGCGGCTGCAGGTAGCTGTAGCGCAGCGGCGCGATATCGTAGAGGCCGCTGATCAGCAGCGCGCCGCGCAGCGGGTCATCGGGCAGGCCATAGTCGCGCTCCCAGCGCGTTTGCAGGCACATCGCAGCCAACTGGCCACCAGCAGAATGCCCGCCCACCACCACCCTTGCCGGGTCGCCGCCATAGGCCTCGATATGGCGCAGCACCCAGGCCAGGCTGGCGCGGCACTGGCGCACGATTTCGTCAATGCTCACCTGCGGGCACAAGGCATAGTTCACCACCACGGTGCAAAAGCCCAGCGCCTGCGGGCCGAAGGCGACGCAGCTGAACTCCTTGGAGGTGTTGGCCCGCCAGTAGCCACCATGCAGATAGACAAACACGGGCGCCGCCGCGCCGCCCTCGGCCGGGAAGATATCCAGCGTCTCGGCCAGAGTCGGGCCAAACGGCACATCCAGCGTGCAGCGCAGCCCCCTACGCGCCTGGGCACTGCGCTCGGCAAAATGCTGGCGCGCGGCAGCCGGGTCGGCCACCGGGCGCAGCGGGTCGTACTGCGCATCAATCTGCGCCTGCGATTCAAAATCGCGGTACAGCTTAAAAGTCCCGGGCGGCGCAGCCATAGCCGAGTCAGCCGGCATCGGGCACCACGGCGGTGACCTCGATCTCCACCTTGGCGCGGTCCTCGATCAAGGCCACCACCTGCACTGCGGTCATCGCGGCGTTGAAGCTGCCGATCAGCTCGCGGTAGGCCTTGCCGATCTCCGCCTGCTGGGCCATATAGGCCTCTTTGTCGGTGATGTACCAGGTCATGCGCACGATATGCTCGGGCCGGGCGCCGCCCTCTTCGAGCACCGCCACAATGTTCTGCAGCGCCTGGCGCACCTGGCCGGCCAGGTCGTCGGTGTGGAACACCCCTTGCGCATCCCAGCCGATCATGCCGGCGACAAAAATCTGCCGGCCGCTGACCATCACGCCATTGGCATAGCCCTTGGGCCGGGGCCAACCCTGGGGAAGTAGTACTTGCATGAGACGATTCCTTCTAAAAACCAAGCATTATTGAAAGCGCTCACCGGCCAGCCAGGCCGCCATGCGGCGGTGGATGGCTGGCGGTATGCGGATGGCCTCATGGCTGTCCAGGCTGGTGAACACCAGCGCCTGGTGGGCCAGTGCCCGCACCTGGCCATCGTCGCCCACACAGCGCAGCGCCAGCTGCAGCGAGCGGCTGCCCAGCCGCAGCACGGCCAGCTCCAGCTGCACCGCATCGCCCATGCGGGCAATGGCACGAAAATCACAGGCCAGATGCACGATGGGTAGACCCGTGCGCTCGGGCCCCAGCATCTGGGCATAGGGGTGGTGCAGTGCCTGGTTGAACCAGTCCTCGACCAGCGACTGGAACAGCACCAGGTACTGCGGATAAAACACAATGCCGGCCGGATCGCACTGCGCAAAACGGATGCCGGTGGCCACGCGGAAAACGGGGCCGGCCTCAGGCCAGGTCAGGGCTGCCATGTCAGACCCCGATATAGCGCTGCCACAGCGCGGGCTGCGCCTCCAGCTGGGCCGAGCTGCCCTGCCATACCACCTGGCCGCGCTCGATCAAGGTGTGCTGGTCGGCCAGCGCCATCAGCCGCTTGACGTATTTGTCGATCACCAAAATCGCCTGGCCCTGCGCGCGCAAGGCCGCCAGGCACTGCCAGATCTCCTCGCGGATCAGCGGCGCCAGGCCTTCGGTCGCCTCGTCCAGGATCAGCAGATGCGGGTTGGTCATCAGCGCCCGGCCAATGGCCAGCATCTGCTGCTCGCCGCCCGAGAGCCGGTTGCCCGGGTTACCGGCGCGCTCGGCCAGGCGCGGGAACAGCTGGTAGACACGGTCCAGCGACCAGGGGTTCTCCGAGGCATTGCGGTTGGCCGCAAAGGCCTGCAGGTTTTCCTGCACCGTCAGGTTGGCAAAGATCTGCCGGCCTTCGGGCACCACGGCCATGCCCATGCGGGCGATGCGGTCGGCAGGCAGGTGCTCGATGCGCTCGCCGCGAAACCGCACGCTGCCCGCCGATGCCGGTGTCATGCCCAGCAGGCTGCGCACCGTGGTGGTCTTGCCCATGCCATTGCGCCCCAGCAAGGTCGCAACCTCGCCCGCCGCCATGCGCAGATGGATGCCAAACAGCACCTGGCTGCTGCCGTAGCAGGTCTCCAAGGCTTCCACTTCCAGCAAAGTGCTCATCAGGCGGCCTCCTCTGCGGCTTCATCACCCAGGTAGGCGCGCCGCACATCCGGGTTGCGCCGAATCTCATCGGGCGTGCCCGTCGCGATCACCTTGCCAAACACCAGCGTCGAGATGCGGTCGGCCAGGCGGAAGACCGCGTCCATGTCGTGCTCCACCAGCAGGATCGTCGTGTCCTGGTGCAGCTGCAGCAGCAGCTGCACCATGCGCTCGGATTCGTCCGGCCCCATGCCCGCCATCGGCTCATCGAGCAGCAGCATGCGCGGCCGCGTGGCCAGCGCCAGCGCCACCTCCAGCTGGCGCTGCTCGCCATGCGCCAGCAGCCCGGCAGTTTGCTGCAGCTGGGCAGCCAGGCCTACGCGCTCTGCCACCTCGGCGGCCTGCGCATAGCGCGCGCTCTCGCTGCGTGCCGGGCGCCAAAAGCGCCAGCTCGATCCATCGCGTGCCTGCACGCCCAGTGCAATGTTCTCCAGCACCGTCAGGCGCTTGAAGATGCTGGTGATCTGGTAGGAGCGCACCAGGCCGGCCTGCACCCGCGCGGGCATGGGCTTGCGCTCCACCGCCTCACCAGCAAACAGTATCTGCCCTTCATCGGGCGCGAGCGCCCCCGACAGCTGGTGGATCAAGGTCGTCTTGCCCGCGCCGTTCGGCCCGATCAGCGCATGGATCTGGCCAGCCTGCACCGCAAAGCTGGCATGGTCGGTGGCGGTGAGGCCACCAAAGCGCTTGACCAGGTTCTGCACCTGCAACAAAGGGGTTGGCATCTTGGCCGTGCTCATCGCTTGCTCCACATGCCGCGCCGCAGGCTCAGCAAACCATTGGGTGCCACCAGCACCACGATCAGCAGCACGGCGCCCAGGCCCAGCTGCCAGTGCACCGTGTAAGCGGCCAGCACTTCTTCCAGCAGCAGGAACACCGCTGCGCCCAAAAGGCCGCCATACAGATGGCCGACCCCGCCCAGGATGACCATGATCAGCAGGATGCCCGACTGGGTCCACTGCAGCATGCCCGGGCCGACAAAGCTGCCCTGGTTGGCCAGCATCGCGCCTGCCAGCCCGGCAAAGGCACCAGCCAACGTAAAGGCCACGAGCTTGTAGCGGTAGACCGGAAAGCCGATGGCCTGCATGCGCGTCTCGTTTTCCTTGATGGCCTGCAGCACATGGCCAAAACGGGCGTTCAGCACCCGCGCCATCGCCAGCAGGCTAGCGCTGACCAGCGCCAGCACCACGTAGTAGAAGGTCGCGTCCTGGCCCAGGTCCAGACCCAGGCCAATCTCCGAGCGGCTGGGCAGCGACAGCCCGTCATCACCGCCCAGCGATTTGAACGACATGATCAGGTAGTACAGCATCTGCGCAAAGGCCAAGGTGATCATGATGAAGTAGACGCCCTGGGTGCGCAGGCTGATGGCGCCCACCAGCAGCGAAAAGGCCGCACCCATCAGCATCGCCAGCGGCCAGGCCAGCCAGGCGGAGGTCACACCCTGCTGCATCAGCAGGCCCACGGTGTAGGCACCCAGGCCGACAAAGGCCGCGTGGCCAAAGCTCACCATGCCACCAAAGCCGAGGATGAAGTTGAGGCTGGCAGCGGCCAGGCCAAACACCAGCACGCGGCTGGCCACGCCGATGTAAAACTCTTCACCCGTCGCCTGGGCGATCAGCGGAAAGGCGATCAGCAGCGCCAACAGCGGCAATACCCAGCGCGGCTGCAAGCGGTGGTCGAAGACGCTGGGCTGCGTGGCCTGCATGGCCTGCGCAGAGGCGGGTCGGGGGGCGGTCGTGTCAGTCATGGGCGGGGAACAAGCCTTGGGGTTTGGTGAACAGCACGGCAGCCATCAGCACATAGATCAGGATCGAGGCCACGGCCGGGCCGGCATTGGCCGCCACCTCGGGGCCCATGGCCTTGTCAAACAACAAGGGCACGAGGGTGCGGCCGGCGGTATCGACCAGGCCGACCAACAAGGCGCCCAGCAGCGCGCCCCGGATCGAGCCGATGCCGCCAATGACGATCACCACAAAGGCGAGGATCAGAATGCTCTCGCCCATGCCCACCTGCACCGCCAGCAGGGGGCCCAGCATGCCGCCCGCCACGGCACACAGCGCAGCGCCCAGCGCAAACACCAGCGTGAACAGCCGGCGCACATTGGCGCCCATGGCAGTTGCCATCTCGCGATTGGCCGCGCCCGCGCGCACCTGCATGCCAAAGCGCGTGCGGGTCACCAGGAGCCACAGCAGCAAAGCCACGGCAAGGCCCACGCCGATGATCAGCAGCCGGTAGGCCGGGTAGGAAAAACCATCCATCAACTGGACCGGCCCGGCCAGCGCGGCGGGTGGGTTGAGCATCAGCGGCTGCGCGCCCCAGATGATGCGCACGATCTCGTTGCTCATCAGCAAGATGGCAAAGGTGCCCATCACCTGCGACAGGTGGTCGCGGTGGTAGAGGCGGCGCAGGATCGTGTATTCCAGCAGCACGCCCACCAGCACCGTGGCCAGCACCCCCAGGCCCAGGCCCAGCCAGAACGAGCCGGTGGCCTGGCTGAGGCTGGCCACCAGGTAGGCGCCGATCATGTAGAGCGAACCATGGGCCAGGTTGATCATGTCCATGATGCCGAACACGAGCGTGAGGCCAGCGGCCAGCAGGAACAGCATCAGGCCGAACTGCAGGCCGTTGAGCGTCTGCTCAAGAATCAGGATGGTGTTCATCGATCAGGAGGGCATCTTGCAGTCTTTGACGTAGGCATCCTGGTGGTTCTTGAACACCGTGCCCACCGTGCGGTTGGTCAGCTTGCCCTGCGCATCCTTGCTCACCACGCGCAGGTAATAGTCCTGCACCGGAAAGTGGTTGCTGTTGAACTTGAAGCTGCCCCGCACCGACTCGAACTTGGCCGCTTCAATCGCTTTGCGCAAGGCCGCCTTGTCGTCGAGCTTGCCCTTGACATCGCGCACCGCCGCGTCCATCAGGCGGGCGGCGTCATAGCCGTGCGAGGCGTAGAGCGAGGGGCTGCGGCCAAACTCCTTCTGGAAGTCCGCGACGAACTTCTTGTTCGCCGCATTGTCCAGGTCATGCGCCCACTGCGAGGTGTTGAAGGTGCCCAGCATCGAGTCACCCACCGCACGGATCACGTCCTCATCGGCCGAGAAGCCCGGCGCGTACAAGGTGATGTCCTTGGACAGGCCGGCGCCGACAAACTGCTTGATGAAGTTCACGCCCAGGCCACCGGGCAGAAAGATATAGACGCCATCGACCTGGGCCGCACGCATCTTGGAGATCTCGGCGCCATAGTCCAGCTGGCTCAGCGAGGTATAGGTCTCCATACCGACCTCGCCCTTGTAGAAGCGCTTGAAGCCGGCGATCGAGTCCTTGCCTGCGGGGTAGTTGGGCGCGATCAGCGCCACACGCTTGAAACCCTTGTCCTGCATGGTCTGGCCCGCTGCCTCATGCAGCGCATCGTTTTGCTGCGAGACATTGAAGAAATAAGGATTGCACTGCGCGCCGGCGTACTGCGAGGGGCCGGCATTGGGGCTGATGAAGAAGGTCTTGTTCTGGAACGCCGCCGGGCCCACGGCCAGCATCACGTTGGAGAACACGGTGCCGGTCATGAAATCCACCTTGTCCCGCTTGAGCAGGCGCTCGGCCGTCTGCTTGGCCACCTCGGGGTTTTGCTGGTCATCGACCACCACCACCTCGGCGGGCAGGTTGCCGATCTTGCCGTTCATGTGCTTGACGGCCAGTTGGAAGCCGTCGCGGATATCGGTGCCCAGACCGGCGCCGGGGCCCGACAAGGTGCTCAGCAACCCCACCTTGACCTGGTCGGCGGCACTGGCGCTGCTGGCGCAGAGCAGCGCGATGGACAGACTGACAAGACTGCGATGCAAGAGATGAGGCTTCATGCTGGTTCCCTGGTTGAAGTACGTAAAAATTCGCCGAGCCGCTACTATGCCGGGCTGTGCAGCCGAAACCGTTGTAGTTTTCCCGTAGCTGTGCGCGGCAGCTGCGCGACAAAATCCAGGGCCCGTGGGTATTTGTAGGGCGCCACCGTGCTTTTGACGAAATCCTGCAAGGTCTTGACCATGTCCGCGTCTGCCGCAAAGCCCGGGCGCAGCACCACAAAGGCCTTGACGATCTGGCCGCGCTCGCTGTCGGGCAGGCCAATCACCGCGCATTCGGCCACCGCCGCATGCGCGAGCAAGGCGTCTTCGACCTCGGGCGCGGCAATGTTGTAGCCCGAGGAGATGATCATGTCATCGGTGCGGGCCTGGTAGACAAAGTAGCCGTCCGCATCCATCACATAGGCGTCACCGGTCAGGTTCCAGCCCGCATGCACATACTGGGTCTGGCGGCTGTCGTTCAGGTAGCGGCAGCCGGTGGGGCCCTGCACCGCCAGCTTGCCCACCGTGCCGGCCGGCACTTCCTGGCCCTGCTCATCGACCACCTTGGCGCGGTAGCCGGGCACGGCGCGGCCGGTGGCGCCGGGCCGGGCCTCGTCCTCACGGTGCGAGATAAAGATATGCAGCATCTCGGTCGAGCCGATGCCGTCGATGATCTCGATGCCGGTGGCAGCTTTCCACAGCGCGCGCGTCGAGGCATTCAAGGCCTCGCCGGCCGATACGCATTTGCGCAACCGGGTCTGGCGCAGCCGCTCGCCCTGCTGGGCCATCACGCGGTACGAGGTCGGCGCGGTGAACACCACGGTGGCGCCAAACTGCTCGATGCCATCGACCAGCTGCAGCGGTCCGGCCTTCTCCAGCAGCGCCATCGAGGCACCAATCGCCATCGGGAACAGCACCTGGCCGCCCAGGCCAAAGGTAAAGGCCAGCGGCGGGCTGCCGATGAAGACATCATCGGGCGCAGCCCGCAGCACATGGCGGGGCCAGCAGGCGCAAACCGCCATCACATCGCGGTGGAAATGCATCGTGGCCTTGGGCACCCCTGTGGTACCCGAGGTAAAGCCCAGCAGGCAGGTGTCGGTCGCCGCCGTCTGCACGGTGTCGAAATGCGGCGAGGCCTGGGCCATCAGCGGCTCCAGCGCCTGCGCTGCCGGCAGGCCCGTGCCGTTGAAGTAGCGCACCGCCTGCAAGCGCGGGTGGGCCGCCTGAGCTGCCTGCACCTCGGCCAGCAAGGCCGCATCGCAGAGCGCATGGCTGATCTGGGCAATCTCGATGATGGTGCCCAGCTCCTTGGCGCGCAGCAGCGGCATGGCAGCCACCGCAATGCCGCCAGCCTTGACGACGGCAAACCAGCTCGCCACCATCATCGGGTTGTTGGGCGCGCACAGCAGCACGCGGTTGCCAGGCACCAGGCCCATCTGGGCGGTCAATACGTTGGCAATGCGGTTGGCCTGGGCCTGCAGCTCGGCATAGGTCCAGCGCACACCCTGGGCCTGCAGGCAGAGGCGCTCGCCCCGGCCCTCGGCCACATGGCGGTCCAGCAGCTCGGCGGCGCAGTTGAGCCGCTCGGGGAACTGCAGCTCGGGCAGCTCGAACAGGTAGTCGGGCTGCAACTCGGGCGGCGGCAGATGCTTGGCGGCAAAGCGGTCGATATGCGCGGTATAGGGCGTGGCAGACATCTCGCAAACTCCAGGCTGAAGGAGGAAACCAGGACCGGCGTCCAGGTGCTCGGCAATGGTCAAGGCGCAGCGGGCGCCACTTGTTTGAGCAGCTCACGGGCGATGATGAGCTGCTGCACCTCGGTCGCCCCTTCGTAAATGCGCAGCGCGCGAATCTCGCGGTACAGGCGCTCGACCGGCTGGTCGCTGACAACACCCAGCCCGCCCCACATCTGCAGCGCCGCATCGATCACCTGCTGCGCGTTCTCGGTCGCGGTCATCTTGGCCATCGCCGCTTCGCTGGTCACGCTCTGGCCCTGGTCGCGCTGCCAGGCGGCGCGGTAGGTCAGCAGCGCGGCGCTGTCGATCTGCGTAGCCATCTGCGCGAGCTTGGCCTGGGTCAGCTGAAAATCGGCCAGCACGCCCTGGAACATGCGGCGGCTGGTGGCGCGCTGCAAGGCCTCATCCATTGCCCTGCGCGCAAAGCCCAGCGCGGCGGCCGCTACCGAGGTGCGGAACACATCCAGGGTGCGCATCGCCAGCTTGAAGCCCTCGCCCGCCGCCCCCAGGCGCTGGCTGGCCGGCACGCGGCAACCGTTGAAGCGCAGCCGCGCCAGCGGGTGCGGCGCGATCACATCGATGCGCTCGGCAATCTCCAGGCCGGGCGTGTCGGCGTCAACGATCAGCGCCGAGATACCACGCGCGCCTGGCGCCTCGCCAGTGCGCACAAACACCACATAGAAGTCGGCAATGCCGCCGTTGGAGATCCAGGTTTTTTCGCCGTCGATGACATAGTGGTCACCGTCCAAGCGGGCCGCGCAGGCCATGGCGGCCACGTCCGAGCCGGCATCGGGCTCGGACAGCGCAAAGGCCGCAATGGCCTCACCCCGGGCCACCCGGCCCAGGTAGCGCGCCTTCTGCGCCTCCGTGCCCGCCAAGCTGATCGCGCCCGAGCCCAGCCCCTGCATCGCAAACGCAAAGTCGGCCAGGCCGTTGTGGCGCGCCAGGGTCTCGCGGACCAGGCAGATGGCGCGGGTGTCGATCTGCGCGGCCGCGCCGCCATGCGCCTCGCCGGCCACCGCATGGCGCAGCCAGCCCGCCTGGCCCAGCGCCTGCACCAGGCTGCGGCAATCGCCGTCGGTATCGCTGCTGTGCACATGGGCCACATGCTGGGCAGCCCAGGCATCGAGCGCCTGCGCCAGCTGCGCGTGGCGCGGCTCAAAAAACGGCCACTGCAGGTAACGGGTGTCGGCCATGTCAGTTCCCCTGGAATTGCGGCTTTTGCTTGGCCACAAAGGCCTCGTAGGCGCGCTTGAAGTCTTCGGTCAGCATGCAGATGGCCTGCGCCTGCGCCTCGGCCTCAATGGCCTGGTCGATGGTCATCGCCCATTCCTGGTGCAGCTGGGTCTTGGTGATGCCATTGGCAAAGCTCGGGCCGGCGGCCAAGTCGGCGGCCATCTGCTGGGCCTGCACCAGCAGCGTTTCGGGCTCTGCCAGGCGGTTGAAAAAGCCCCAGCGCTCGCCCTCGTCGCCGCCCAGGCTGCGGCCGGTGTAGAGCAGCTCGCTGGCCCGGCCCTGGCCGATGATGCGCGGCAAAAAGGCGCAGGCGCCCATGTCGCAGCCGGCCAGGCCCACGCGGTTGAACAGGAACGCGGTCTTGCTGCGGGCCGTGCCCAGGCGCATGTCCGAGGCCATGGCCATGATGGCGCCAGCGCCCGCGCAGATGCCATCGACCGCCGCAATGATGGGCTGCGGGCAGGCGCGCATGGCCTTGATGAGCTCGCCCGTCATGCGGGTGAACATCAGCAGCTCGGGGGCCTTCAGGGCCACCAGCGGGCCGATGATTTCATGCACATCGCCGCCCGAGCAGAAGTTGCCGCCCGCGCCCACCAGCACCACGGCCTTCACATCCTGCGCCCATTTCAGCCGGTGGAACAGGTCGCGCAGCTCTGCATAGGAGTCAAAGGTCAGTGGGTTCTTGCGCTCGGGGCGGTTCAAGGTGATCGTCGCCACGCCGGCATGGACCTGCCACAAAAAATGCTGTGCCTGGTAGCCAGCCAGCTGTTGGTGGTTGCCCGCCACCAGCGCGGGGTCAATGGTGTATTCACTCATGCCTGTCTCCACAAATTCGGGGTTCACATCACTTCGCCGCCTGCCACCGCAATGGCCTGGCCGGTCATCGCGCCAGCGCCTTTACCGCAGAGCCAGACGACCGCATCGGCCACCTCTTGCGGCTGCACCAGTCGGCCCTGGGGGTTGTCGCGCACAAATTCGGCCATGGCCTGCTCGGGGCTGCGGCCGGTCTTGGCCACCACCCGGTCGATGCTGGTCTTGACCAGGTCGGTTTCGGTATAGCCCGGGCACACGGCATTGACCGTGATGCCCCGGCTTGCCACCTCCAGCGCCAGCGCCCGGGTCAGGCCCACCACGCCATGCTTGGCCGCCACATAGGCCGACACATAGGCGTAGCCGATCAGCCCTGCCGTGCTGGCCACGTTGACGATGCGGCCATAGCCGGCCGCCTGCATCGCTGGCAGCACCTGCTGCATGCACAGCATCGTGCCGGTCAGGTTCACCGCCAGCATCTGCGACCAGAGCTGGGCATCGGTCTTCATAAAGGGTGCGCTCTGCGCCTGGCCGGCGTTGTTCACCAGGATCTGGATATCGCCAAAGGCGGCGACAGCCTGCGCAAAGGCCGCGACCACCTCCGGCCCATGCGCCACATCGGCCAGCACCCGCTGGCACTGGCCTGGGTAGGCATCCACCAGTTTTTGCAGCGGCTCGGGCCGGCGGCCCAGCACCGTCACCCGCGCGCCCTGCGCCAGCAGCTGGCGCGCAATCGCCTCGCCAATGCCCTGGCCGGCGCCGGTTACCAGTGCATGCTGTCCTTCAAAGGTCTTGCTTGGCATCGGCAGCACTCCTCAATGGCCAGCGGCCGCTTGCTGGGCCTTTTCGCGCTCGAACAGGCTTTCCATCTGGCGCTTGCCGGCAAAGTAGGGCTTGGGCCAGGCGATGGCGGTGTAGCCAATCTTGGCCGCCTCGGTCAAGGTCCAGGCCGGGTTGGCCAGGTGCGGGCGGGCGACAGCACAGAGATCGGCGCGGCCGGCCGCAATGATGGAGTTGGCATGGTCGGCCTCGCTGATCGCGCCGACGGCCATCGTCGCAATGCCTGCCTCCTGGCGGATGCGGTCGGCAAAAGGCGTCTGAAACATGCGGCCATAGACCGGCTTTTCTTGCTTGCTGACCTGGCCGGACGAGCAGTCGATCAGGTCCGCGCCTGCGGCCTTGAAGGCCTTGGCCATCTCCACCGCGTCATCGGGGGTGATGCCGCCGGGCACCCAGTCATAGGCGGAGATGCGCACCGACATCGGCCGCTCCTGCGGCCAGACGGCACGCACGGCCCGGAACACCTCCAGCGGGTAGCGCAGGCGGTTTTCCAAGCTGCCGCCATAGGCATCGTCCCGCTGGTTGGTCAACGGCGAAATGAAGCTGGACAGCAGATAACCATGGGCGCAGTGCAGCTCCAGCCAATCGGCGCCGACCTCGGCGGCCATCTGGGCAGCCTGCACAAACTGCTGCTTGACCTCTGCCATCTGGGCCAGGCTCATCGCCTGCGAGATCTGGCTCACGCCTTCCAGGTACTGCTGGGGCGAGGCCGAGATGATCGGCCAGTTGCCCTCGGCAAGCGGCAGGTCCGTGCCTTCCCAGGCCAGGCGGGTGGAGGCTTTCGCTCCGGCATGGCCGATCTGCATCGCAAACTTGGCATCGCTGTGGCTGTGGATCCAGTCGCTGATGCGCTGCCAGGCCTGCTTTTGTGCCTGGCTGTAGGTGCCCGGGCAGCCGGGGGTGATGCGGCCTTCGGGGCTAACGCAGGCCATCTCTGCAAACACCAGACCGGCGCCGCCCATGGCCCGCGCGCCCAGGTGCACCAGGTGGTAGTCACCGGGCACGCCATCGACGGCCGAGTACTGCGCCATTGGCGAGACGACGATGCGGTTCTTCAAGGTCAGGCCGCGCAGGGTATAGGGCAGGAACATCGGCGGCGGCGCCTTGCCCTGTACCTCCACCCCGTTTTGCGCGGCCAGCCAGGCCTCATAGCCACCCAGCCAGGCGGCATCGCGCAGGCGCAGGTTCTCATGGCTGATGCGCTGGCTGCGCGTCAGCATCGAGTACATGAACTGCTCGGGTTCGAGCTGGTCGCAGTAGCGCTTGCCGCAGACTTCGAACCACTCCATCGCATTCCAGGCGGCATTCTGGATGCGCAAGGTCTCCACCCGGCGCAGCGCCTGGTAGGCCTCCAGCACCGCAGGTATCTGCGCCTTGCCATCGCCCAGCTGCTGGAACTGCCGCGCCAGCTCGATCGCGTCCTCAATCGCCAGCTTGGTGCCCGAGCCAATCGCAAAATGCGCCGTGTGCACGGCATCACCCATCAGCACCACATGGCTGCCCTTGGCGTTTTGCAGCCACCACTGGTCGCAGACCACGCGCTGGAAATTGATCCAGGCCGAGCCGCGCAAATGGCGGGCATTGGTCATCAGCCGCGCGCCTTGCAGGTTGTCGGCAAACAGCTTTTCGCAAAAGGCAATCGACTGCGCCTGGTCGGCCGTGTCCAGGCCGCAGGCCTTCCAGGTCTCCTCGGTGGTCTCGACGATGAAGGTCGAGGTCTTGTCGTCGAACTGGTAGATATGGGCCTGGAACCAGCCGTGCTCGGTGCGCACAAAGTCAAAGGTGAAGGCCTCGTAGACCTTGTTGGCGCCCAGCCAGATAAAGCGGTTGGGGCGGGTGACGATATCGGGCTTGAAGACCTCGGCGTACTTGCTGCGGATGCGCGAGTTCACGCCATCGCTGGCGATGATCAGGTCGGCATCGGCATAGTCCTCGTCGGACTGCACATCGGTCTCGAACACGAGCTGAACACCCAGCTGCTCGCAGCGCGCCTGCAGGATGTTGAGCAAATGCTTGCGGCCAATGCCGACAAAGCCATGGCCGCCCGAGCGGATCTTGCGGCCCTTGAACAGCAACTCGATATCGTCCCAGTGGTTGAAGGCCTCTTCGATCTGCGCAGCCGTCGCCGGGTCCCATTCGCGCATGTTGTCCATCGTCGCATCAGAGAACACCACGCCCCAGCCAAAGGTGTCATAGGGCTTGTTGCGCTCGACCACGGTCACGTCGTGCGCGGGGTCCATCTGCTTCATCAGCAGTGCGAAATACAAGCCGGCGGGGCCGCCGCCGATGCAGACAATTTTCATGGCCAGGACCGTCCTGAAAAATACTTTATAACTAAATTATTGATGCATAAATAATTCACTAAAATAAGCACATACCCTATCACTGGAGCCGCCTGCGGTACTGCACCATGGGCGCCATGGCTGACATGCAAACCCTCTGCAACTCCCCCTCCGACACCGGTGGCGGCATGGCTGGCCGCGAGGCCGGCCTCGCCCATGACGAACACCAGGCCGTGCGCCTGTGGCTGCGGCTGATGACCTGCAGCACGCAGATCGAACAGGTGATTCGCAGCAAGCTGCGCACCCAGTTCGCCACCACCCTGCCGCGCTTTGACTACCTGGCCCAGCTCAGCCGCTTCCCCAAGGGCCTGCGCATGAAGACGCTGTCCGAGTACCTGATGGTGACGGGCGGCAATATCACCGGTCTGACGGACCAGTTGGTGGCAGAAGGCTGGGTGGAGCGGGTGGCCGATGACGAGGACCGGCGATCGATGACGGTGCGCCTGACGCGCAGCGGCAAAAAGCAGTTCAGCACCATGGCCAAGGCGCATGAGCAATGGCTGGAGCATTTGCTCGCGCCCCTGGGCGCAGATGCCGCGCGTGAGCTGTATGAGCAGCTGGGCCTGCTGCGGCAGATCGTGGGCCAGCGGGTGGAGCAGCTTGCCGACTGAGTGCCAGCCCTACAAATGACAAAGAGCCTGCGGACCGCCCCTGGTCCGGCAGGCTCTCAGGCTTCTCTTTGAAGAATTACATCGCGGTATCGGCCTGGCTGAGGTCGCCATCGGCCTCATCGGCCTCCAGCACCTCGGGCATCTTGACGATGGTGGTCGGCACCTTGCTGTGGCGGGCCACCTCGCGCGAGACCGAGCCGATCAGAATGCTGCCCAGCATGCTCTCGCCGGTGGCACCGAGCACGATCAGGCCGCAGCCCTTCTCCTCGGCGATGTCGAGCAGGCTCGCGTAGATATCGCCCAGGCGGATCTCCACCTCATACGAGACACCTGCCAGGCGCAGCATGTCCAGCGCCGGGGCGACCAGGTCCATGCCCGCTTCCAGGCTGGCATTGGCGATCAGCTCCGAATCCTGCGTGGCCAGCTCCAGAAAGCTCGCCTCCTTTTGCACATGGGCGACCACCACATGGGCGCGCAAGCCCTGCTGCACCAGCTGCACGCCGTGCTGCACCGCCTGCAGCGAGTTGGGCGATCCGTCGACGGCGATCATGATGTTGAGCATGGGCTTCTCCTTGGCAGTGAAAGATAAGACCAGTGTAGCGATCTGCCGGCAGCCCCTGTGTCAGAGACGAGCCTGCGAAACCCGCCGTGCCGTCAACTACCGCACATCTGCGAAAATGCCCGGTTATGCTGCAGTTCGACCTTCTCAAAACCGATCCCACCAGCCACGCACGCCGTGGCACGCTCACGCTCAACCATGGCGTGGTGCAGACCCCCATCTTCATGCCCGTGGGCACCTATGGCACCGTCAAGGGCGTGATGCCGCGCAGCCTCGAGGAAATGGGCGCCCAGATCATTCTGGGCAATACCTTCCACCTGTGGATGCGCCCGGGGCTGGATGTGATGAAGAGCTTTGGCGGCCTGCACGGTTTCGAGAAATGGGACAAGCCCATTCTGACCGACTCGGGCGGTTTCCAGGTCTGGTCGCTGGGCGCGATGCGCAAGATCACCGAAGAAGGCGTGCATTTCCAAAGCCCGGTCAATGGCGACAAGCTGTTCATGTCGCCCGAGGTCAGCATGCAGATCCAGACGATTCTGAACTCGGACATCGTCATGCAGCTCGACGAGTGCACGCCGTACGAGACCAACGGCAAAAAGACCACCGAGGCCGAGGCGCGCAAGTCCATGGAGATGAGCCGCCGCTGGGCCAAGCGCTCCAAGGAAGAGTTCGAGCGCCTGGGCAACCCCAATGCCTTGTTCGGCATTGTGCAGGGCGGCATGTTCAAGAACCTGCGCGAGGAATCGCTGCAGGGCCTGCTGGATATCGACTTCCCCGGCTACGCCGTGGGCGGCGTCTCGGTCGGCGAGCCCAAGGACGAGATGCTGGACATCATGCAGCACACGCCCCATCTGCTGCCGGCCCACAAGCCGCGCTACCTGATGGGCGTGGGTACGCCCGAGGACCTGGTGCAGGGTGTGGCCGATGGCGTGGACATGTTCGACTGCGTGATGCCCACGCGCAATGCGCGCAACGGCACCATCTTCACCCGCTATGGCGACCTGAAGATCCGCAACGCCCGCCACAAGACCGACCACCAGCCCATCGACACCTCCTGTACCTGCCACGCCTGCGCCGGCAAGAGCGGCGTGAGCTGGGACAACGGCGGGCGCGAGGGTTTCAGCCGCGCCTACCTGCACCACCTGGACCGCTGCTGTGAGATGCTGGGCCCCATGCTGACCACCATCCACAACCTGCACTACTACCTGAACCTGATGCAGGAAGTGCGCCAGTCGCTCGATGCCGGCCACTTTGCCCAGTTCCGCGCGCAGTTCAAGTCGGACCGGGCACGCGGTATCTAAGTTCTCGGCCCCCCTGCCATGGCATGCCATGCAAAGCGTGGGGGCCAAGAGACAGCGCAGCACGGCGCTTGACAGCCCCTGCGTAAAGTAAGAGACAGCGCCGTCTGGGGCTTTGCGCCCCTCGGTGCACCGCAGCGGCCCACGGCAACAGCGCTGTTTGATCCCGGCATATTTCAGATTGATGCGCCGACTGGCATGCGTTCTTAGCTCCCATTTTGGAAGCAACAACGATTGTCTGAGATTATCGATTAATCAAAATCTCAGCCAGGCCCTGCGCGGCTGCAGCACTCTGCCCACCTGCCTATGTGTGACTGGCCCACGGGGTCGGGCCCATGGCGGTGCAGGGGAGCGGGTATATTTCGCCCATCCTCCCTCACACCCATGCTGACCGCGTCACCCGTCCACCCCTTGGAGCAACCCCATAGCGGTCGCTTGCTGCTCTGCGCCAGCTTGGCGGTGTTTGCGGCAGCCATGGTCGGCATCCTGCTGCGGCCGCTGGGTTACCTCTCGGTGTTCTGGCCCGCCAACCAGATCGTGCTGGTGCTGCTGCTGCGCTACCCGCGCCTCATGCGCCCGCTGGGGCTAGCCGCCCTTTTTGCCAGCTTTGTGCTGGCCGATCTGATCACCGGCACCTCCTTGTGGCTGTCCCTGGGCTTTACCACCGCCAACCTGTGCGGCGCCGCCTGCGGCTGGCTGTTCTTGCGCCGGCAATCCCAGCGCGATCTGCAGATGGAGGGCCAGTATTCCGCCTTGCTGGTGTTCTTTGCCAGCGGCATGGCCTCCACGGCATCGGCGGCCATTGGCGGGCCCATCAGCGCCTGGGCCTTTGATCTGTCGATGAGCCAGGGGCTGCTGATGTGGTGGACCGGCGAATGGATGAACGCGATGATGCTGCTGCCGTTCCTGCTGGCGCTGCCCTCGGCACGCAGCAGCGGCGCAAAGCAAGAGCGCCAGTCCTGGGCCTTGAAACTGCTGCCCGCACTGGCCGTGGTTGGCCTGGAGATGACCAGCTACATGGTGGGCAACAAGGTCGGCTCCTTGGTGTTCTCGCTGCCTGCGCTGCTGTGGTGCGCGCTGTCCTACCGCATCCTGACCACGGCCATCATCACCATGCTGGTGTTTGTGACCAAGGTGATCGTGATCTCCAACATCGTGGGCTTTATCCCCGCCAATGTGCTGGATGTGGCCAGCCTGCGCCTGGGCATCACGATGCTGATCCTGGGGCCGCTGTCGGTGGCGGGCTCGCACGCCGCACGCGCCGAGCTCCTGCACCGCATGCGCTACCAGGCCCACCATGACAGCCTCACCGATGTGCTCAGCCGCAATGGCTTTGTGCAGGCCAGCCACGCGCTGCTCAAGCGCCTGACCCATGAAGGCAGCTCGGCGGCGGTGCTGATGCTGGACCTGGACCATTTCAAGCGCGTCAACGACAACCACGGCCATGCCAGCGGCGACCGCCTGCTGCGCGATGTCAGCCAGGTGCTGACCGAATCGCTGCGCCCCCAGGATGTGCTGGGCCGCATCGGTGGCGAAGAGTTTGCCGTGGTGCTGCCCCATATCAGCTTTGAAGACGCCACCGCCATTGCCGAGCGCCTCTGCCATACCGTGCGCAGCGGCCACTTTCTGACGGCGCACCACGAGCCGCTGCAGGCCACGCTCAGCATCGGCCTGGCCTACAAACAAGCGTTGCGGGCGGGTGACAGCCTCGAAGACCTGCTGCGCGAAGCGGACCTGGCCCTGTACCAGGCCAAGGCCCAGGGCCGCGACTGCGCGGTCTGGACGGCGCCGCTCTCTGCGGCTTAACGCAGCAGCACCGGCGCCGACGCCAAGCCGCTGCGCTGCAAAAACGCCAACGCCGAGTCCACCGTCGCCGTTTCAATATGGCCGGCAAAGCGCTTTTCGGGCGGGTGGTCATCAAAGGCGATATTGGCGCGCGTCATGCGGCCGCCCAGCCGGGTCATCGCACCAATGCGCAAATCGCTGGGCTGGTAGCCCTGCAGCTGCAACCAGGCCTGCGCCTGGCCCCGGTCATGCACGGTTTGCGGCGCCAGCGCCTGGGCCAGGGTCTCCAGCGCCCACTGGTTGCTTTGCTGGTAACGCTGGCTCCAGGGATAGGCCAGCATGCTGTAGCGCGGCTCGTGCAGCTGCAAGGGCTGCGCGTTGGCCGACAGCGCCAGCAGCAGCTGTTGCTGCACCTCCTTGGCCGGCACCACCACCACCGCCTGGTAGCGCCACATATCGTCCAGGAAAAACTCGCCCAGGCCCTGGCGGTAGACATGGGAAGTGGCAGTGCCGCATTCATTGAGCTTGTGCACCACACGCCAGGCGCCGGTGGCCGATTTGTAGGCCCAGCCCATGTGCGAGAACTGCAGCTGGTACTTGCGCAGATCCTGGCCCTGGCGGCCCAGCAACACCAGCTGCGCACCGCTGGCATCCAGCGCCTGAGCGACGTTTTGCGCCAGGCTCAGGCTTTGGCGCACGCTGTCGAGCGTGGGCTTTTGCGGCTCGCAGCTGCGGCCGGCCTGCGCGGCCGTGGCGGCCAGCAGTGCGGCGGCCAGCAGGCCCAGGCGCAGAGGTTTCAACATGGCCATCTCCTTGGTCATCACAAGCGCTCGTTGTAGAGCAGTGCCTTACCCACCTCATTGGGAATAAAGGCAATCACCTCGCCAGCGGCCGACAGCAGCACCCCCGTGCCCACCACGCTGACAAGGAGGGCCGTGCCGACACCGGCGGCGCTGGCGCCCAGGGCACCGGCCGACAGCTCAATGCTGGCCGCCGCGCCGTCCGATGCGCTCTCCAGCAACCAGACCGTGCCCTTGGCCGATGCCTGCACGCCCTTGACGATGAGCTGGGCGCCATCGACCGACAGCGCGACCGGCAGGGCGACCACCGTGGCCGACGCCCCCACCGAGGCCGCCGTGCCCACGACGACCGAGGCAATCGGCAGGGCCGAGAGCACCAACGACGCATCGCTTTGTGCCTGGGCCGCCGGGGCGGTGGCCAAACCCAGCACCAGCGCGGTGCTGGCCAGAGTGGCAGCAGCGCGGCGCTGCCATTTGCGAACCGTAAGATTGAACATATGCTGCTCCCGTGTTGGCTGCATCATCCGATGGGCGCTCACACGCGCTCCTGCGGGTGGCCCGCGTCCTGCTCGCGGGGCGCGCTGCGCATGCTGCGGGCCTGTTGGATAGCGCTGGCCAGGTCCGACTCATGCTTGTCGCGCAGCATCTTGGCCAGGGTGAAGGCGGTGGTGATCATGTACATCCAGCTCACGCCCAGAAAGGCCTTATAGGTCGGGTTGATGTCCATGCTGAGCAAACCCCAGCCGGTCAGCCCCATCGCGATCGCAAAACCACCCCAGACCACAAAGCGCCACATGGGGGTGTCGCCAGCTGCCTGCCGGCTGTCCGCTTGCTTGTCCCGCACAAACTTGGCCAGCACAAAGGCGGCCGAGAGGCAGAACATATAGCCCATCACCATGAATGCCTGCTCCAGGTGTTGCCCTGGCAGCCAGGCCAGGCCGATCGTGCACATCGAGACCGCAATACCGAACGAGATCCATACCTGGTATTGCCATGCACGGGTGTCACGCTGAACAGGATTGGAGAATGGAGACATGGTGGGTCGGAGCAACAGGGCCCCGCGTTGGTTGAACACGCTGCGATGATGCAGGCAAGCGGCTGCGCCAGCATCCCCTTTTAATGCCGGTAGCATTTTTCAAAGAACCAGGTATCGAAAGGCAATACTTTCAAGGCGCCGCGTTTGTCGCCGGGCCTCGCGCCTGGGCGACGCTTCCATGGCATGATTCCAAGCATTCACCAAGAACCAGACAGGAGACCACCGTGCGCCAGCCGCCCCACCATGTGTCCGCCACCCCGCCAGCTGACCCCGCCGAACTGGCCGAGTGGTGCGATGCCTTCGATGGAATGCTGGCAGCCTATGGCTCGGCGCAGGGCAGGGAGCAGGCGGGCGCGCTGCTCGATGCGCTGCTGGCCCATGCCCGCAAGCGCCATGTGGCCTGGAAGCCCTCGGGCAACACGCCCTACGTCAACACCGTCACAGTGGATGAGCAGCCGCCCTACCCCGGCGATGTGGCGCTGGAGAAAAAGCTCTCGGCCATCCTGCGCTGGAACGCGCTGGCGATGGTGGTGCGTGCCAATGCCGCGCATGGCGAGCTGGGCGGCCACATCGCCAGCTATGCCTCGGCGGCCGATCTGTTCGAGACCGGCTTCAACCATTTCTTCCGCGCCGATGATGGCCACCAGGCCGCTGACCTGGTGTACTTCCAGCCCCACTCCTCGCCCGGCGTCTATGCCCGCGCCTTTCTGGAAGGGCGCCTGGGCGAGGAGAACCTGGCCCACTACCGCCAGGAGCTGGTGGCCGCCAGCCAGGGCATCCAGGGCCTGTGCTCCTACCCGCACCCCTACCTGATGCCCGAGTTCTGGCAGTTCCCCACCGGATCGATGGGCATTGGCCCGATCAATGCGATCTACCAGGCGCGCTTCATGCGCTACCTGGCCGACCGGGACCTGGCCGATACCGCCGGCCGCAAGGTCTGGGGCTTTTTTGGCGATGGCGAAATGGACGAGCCCGAATCCATCGCCGCCCTCACCCTGGCCGCCCGCGAGGGGCTGGACAACTGCATCTTCGTCATCAACTGCAACCTGCAGCGGCTCGATGGCCCGGTGCGCGGCAATGGCCGTATCGTCGATGAGCTCGAAGCGCTCTTTAGCGGCGCGGGCTGGAACGTCGTCAAGTGCCTCTGGGGCTCCGAGTGGGATGCGCTGCTGGCGCGCGACCACAGCCATGTGCTGGCGCGCACCTTTGCGCACACGGTCGACGGCGAGTTCCAGACCCTGTCGGCCAACGATGGCGCCTTCAACCGCGAGCATTTCTTCAACCAGAGCCCGGAGCTGGCGGCGCTGGTGGCCCACCTGTCCGACAGCGACATCGACCGCCTGCGCCGTGGCGGCCATGACCCGGTCAAGATCCACGCCGCCTTTGCCAGCGCCGCTGCGCACAGCGGCCAACCCACCGTCGTGCTGGCCAAGACCATGAAGGGCTACGGCATGGGCAGCATCGGCCAGGGCCGCATGACCTCGCACCAGCAAAAAAAGCTCGGCGCCGAAGACCTGCTGGCCTTTCGTGACCGCTTCAACCTGCCGCTCAGCGATGCCCAGGCCACCTCGGCCGCCTTCCTCAAGCCCGCCGATGGCAGCGCCGAGATGCGCTACCTGCTGGCGCGCCGCCAGGCGCTGGGCGGCTTTTTGCCGGCGCGCAAAGGCCAGGCCACGCCCGTGGCCGTGCCCGATCTGCAGGCGACGGCCGGCTTTGCACTGCAGGCCGAGGGCAAGCCGATGAGCACCACGATGGCCTTTGTGCGCCAGCTGGGCAACCTGCTCAAGGACCCGACCCTGGGCCCGCGCATCGTGCCCATCGTGGCCGATGAGGCACGCACCTTTGGCATGGCCGGGCTGTTCCGCCAGGTGGGCATTTACGCGCCTTTTGGCCAGCTCTACCAGCCCGAGGACAACGCCTCGATGCTGCTCTACCGCGAAGCGAGCAGCGGCCAGATTCTGGAAGAAGGCATCAGCGAAGCGGGCGCGCTGTCGTCCTGGACAGCGGCCGCCACCAGCTACAGCACCCATGGCACGGCCATGCTGCCGTTCTTCATCTTCTACAGCATGTTCGGCTTCCAGCGCGTGGGCGATCTGATCTGGGCCGCTGCCGACCAGCGCGCACGCGGCTTTTTGATCGGCGCCACATCCGGGCGCACCACCCTGGGCGGCGAAGGCCTGCAGCACCAGGACGGCAGCAGCCTGCTGAGCGCCTCCACGGTGCCCAACTGCAAGAGCTACGACCCCGCCTTTGCCGGCGAGCTGGCCGTCATCATCGACCATGGCATGCAGCGCATGCTGCAAGAGCAGCGCGACGAGTTCTTCTACATCACCGTCACCAACGAAAACGTGGCCAACCCCAGCCTGCCGCCTGAGGCCCATGAAGGCGTCATCCGGGGCATGTACCGGCTGCAGGCCGGCTCTGCGCACAGCCCGCGCCGGGTGCAACTGCTGGGCAGCGGCGCGATCATGGGCGAGGTGCTCAAGGCCGCTGCCATTCTGGAGCGCGAGCATGGCGTGGCTGCCGATGTCTGGAGTGTCACCAGCTATGCCGAGCTGGCCCGCGATGGCGAGGCCCAGCTGGAGCTCTGGCGTGCCGGCAAGGCCAGCGCCTCCAGCTGGTTTGCGCAGCAGCTGGCGTCTTCGCAAGGCCCCATCATTGCCGCCAGCGACTATGTGCGCGCCTTGCCCGAGCTGGTGCGCGCCTACCTGCCCACGGACGACCGTGGCCTGCCGCGCCAGCATTACTACACGCTGGGGACGGACGGCTTTGGCCGCAGTGATTCGCGCGCGGCGCTGCGCCAGCATTTCGCCGTCGATGCCGCCGCCATCGTGCAGACCTATCTGCGCAGCCAGCAGCGCTGAGCACCCGTTCAACGGGGGGTGCGCAAAAAAGCCAAGCCACTGTGCACAAGCGCCCAGCCGGGCGCGATACTCCTGAATTGATAGCTGCCCGTGCTTTTCAGACAAGCACTGGCAGCTATTTTTATGGAAGCTCTGCCCAATAAGGCACCCGGTGCAGCGCAGTAATTGTCCCAATACCACCCGGCGCTGTGCATGCCAGTATCTGCTCCATGCGGCTGCCGCATCGAGACAACACCATAAACATCAGGAGCAACTATGCAACGCACTCGCCTGGCGCAAGCCTTGGCCACCTTGGGACTGCTGGGCTTGACCGCCGCCATGGGCACGGCCCATGCACAGGACAAGGTCAAGATTGGCTATATCTCCGACCTGTCGAGCCTCTATGCCGACCTCGAAGGCAAGGGTGGCGCCACCGCCATCCAGATGGCGATTGACGACTTTGGCGGCAAGGTGCTGGGCAAGCCGATTGAAATGCTGGTCGTCGACCACCAGAACAAGGCCGATATCGCCGCCAGCAAGGCACGCGAGTGGATCGACACACAGAACCTGACGATGATCTTCAGCGGTACCAACTCGGGCACGGCGCTGGCGCTGGCCAAGGTGGCCGATGAGAAAAAGCGCGTGATGATCAACAACGGCGCGGGCACCTCGGCGCTGACCAACGAAGCCTGCACGCCTTACACCGTGCACTATGCCTATGACACCGTGGCGCTGTCCAAGGGTGCGGCCGGCGCCATTGTCGACAACGGCGGCAAGAACTGGTTCTTTCTGACCGCCGACTATGCCTTTGGCCATGCGATGGAAGCCGATGCCACCAAGGTCGTCAAGGCCAAGGGCGGCGCCGTGGCTGCGGCCGTGCGCCACCCGCTCAATGCCTCCGACTTCTCGTCCTTCCTGCTGCAGGCGCAAAGCTCCAAGGCCCAGGTGCTGGCGCTGGCCAATGCCGGCGGCGACACCATCAACGCCATCAAGGCGGCCAAGGAATTCGGCATCGACAAGTCGATGAAGATTGCGCCGCTGCTCGTCTTCTACAGCGACATCCACAGTCTGGGCCTGAAGAACACCGCCGGCATGCAGTTCGTCACCAGCTGGTACTGGGACATGAACGATGCAACGCGCAAGTTTGCCGACGCCTACATGAAAAAAACCCAGCGCCGCCCCACCGAAATCCAGGCCGCCGACTACTCGGCCACGATGAACTACCTCAAGGCCGTGCAGGCTGCCGGCACCACCGATGCCGACAAGGTGATGGAGACCTGGCGCGGCATGAAGATGGACGACTTCTTTGGCTCGGGCACCTTGCGCGCCGACGGCAGCTACATCCACGACATGTACCTGGTCCAGGTCAAGACCCCGCAGGAATCCAAGGGCACCTGGGACTACTACAAGATCGTCAAGAAGCTGCCCGGTGACGAGGTGTTCACGACCAAGGAAGAAACCAAGTGCGCGCTGTGGAAGTGAGCTGAGTCCAACCGTGCAACCCCACCATGCCTGGCGATGCCAGGCATTTTTCTTGCATGAACACGGCGGCGCCGGCGCGCCAGCCACCTTGTCACGGGCTGTTTTTTATCGTCCCCCATAATGGGCCTGCCATCCGCAGAAAAGGAAATCCTATGTCCCAGACTCCCAGCAATGCCGATTTCGACTCCCTTCTCCCGGGCCGCGCCACCTTGGCCGGCAGCACCCGCCGCAGCGCCCTGCAAATGGCGCTGGGCGTAGGCTACGCCGCAGCAGCGGTGCCAGTGATGGCGCAAACCGCCATCAAGACCCCCGATGCCGGGCTGACGGCCGGCACGATCCAGTACACGGTTGACGGCTTCCAGGTCAGCGCCTACCGCGCAGCACCTGCTGGCAAGACCAACCTGCCGGTGATCCTGGTGATCCAGGAAATCTTTGGCGTGCACGACTACATTGCCGATACCTGCCGCCGCCTGGCCCAGCTGGGCTACCTGGCCATTGCGCCCGAGCTGTTTGCGCGCCAGGGCGACCCGCGCAAATACACCGAAATCAGCCAGCTGCAAAGCGAGCTGGTCAGCAAGGTACCCGATGCCCAGGTCATCAAGGACCTGGACGCTGCCCTGGCCTGGGCCAAGGACAATGGCGGCGACACCAGCCGCGCCGGCATCACCGGTTTTTGCTGGGGTGGCCGCATAACCTGGCTCTATGCCGCCACCGGCAAGGTCAAGGCCGGTGTCGCCTGGTATGGCCGCCTGCAAGGCGCTGCGAGCGACCTGCAGCCCAAGCACCCGATTGACCTGAGCGGCGCACTCAAGGCCCCCGTGCTCGGCCTCTACGGCGGCAAGGACCAGGGCATTCCGCTTGAGTCCGTGGAGGCCATGAAGCAAAGCCTGCAAAAGGCCGGTGCCGCAGGCAATGCCGCCGCTGCTGCGTCGAGCTTCCATGTCTACCCGGAAGCGGGCCACGCCTTCCATGCCGACTACCGCCCCAGCTACCGCAAGGATGCGGCCGATGACGGCTGGAAGCGCATGCAGGACTGGTTCAAGACGCATGGCGTCATCTAAAACCTAGATCGCCAGCGACTCCGCAAGATAAAACCCCTGCCAGCGCACGATGCGCGGGCAGGGGTTTGTCGTTGCTGGGGCGCTCAGTTCATTGGGTTGTCGCGCCAGAACAGGTCCCAGGGGTCCATTTCCTTGCCGTCGGGGAATTTGCACACCGTGTTCTTGCCCTTGGGCGTGTTGAGCAAGGCGCCGCCCATCTGCACGCAGTAGGCCGATGCGGGGCTGCGCGGGCCGGCATAGACGGTGGCGCGTGTGAAAGCCTCCTTCTCTTCAGGGTCATGCAGCGGCTTCAGGCCCGAAGTACTGGTGCAGGCGGCCAGGGCGGACATGGCCACCAGGGCTGCCACGCTTTTGTACAGAATCGTTAGAGAGGTCATCACAAAGCCATTCGTTGTCCAGCCTGCATTATCCCAAAGCGGGCGAGCCACTGCCATGGCCCCTCTCCTGGTCCAGCAGTTCGCCCACGCGCTGGCGCAGCTGCTCGGCAGAGCACTCGGCAGCCGGGCTGGCAGCGCCAATGCGCAAGGTCACGCGGTTGAACAAGCCTCGGCGGAACGGCCGGGTCATCGCGCCCTTGGGCTCGATGCGGCTGAAGAACGACCCCCAGAGGTTGGTCAGCGCCATCGGCACCACAGATACCTCCAGCCCATCGGCACGGGCCTGCTCCAAGATCTTCATCACGCCGCCCTTGAAGGCCTGCAGCTCGCCATCGCGGGTGATGCCGCCCTCGGGAAAGATAGCGAGCAGATCGCCCTCGCGCAGCACCTGCGCGGCCCGGGCAAAGGCGGCCTCGTAGACGGCAGGGTCTTCGCTGCGGGGCGCCACCGGAATGGCCTTGCACAGGCGGAACAGCCAGCCCAGCAGGGGCGTGCGGAAGATGCGGTAGTCCATCACAAAGTAAATGGGGCGCGGGCTGGCGGCCATCATCAGGATGGGGTCGACAAAGCTCACATGGTTGCAGGTCAGCAGCGCCGGCCCGCTGGTGGGGATGTGCTGCGCGCCCTGCACGCGAAAGCGGTAGACCAGGTTGGTGACCAGCCAGGCAATGCAGCGCAGCAGGTATTCGGGCACCAGCAAGAAGATGTAGGTGGCAACGATGGCATTGGCAATGCCAGTGAACAGAAAGATCTGCGGCACCGTGAAGCCCGCGCCCAGCAAGGCGCCGGCAATGACCGAGCTGGCAATCATGAACAGCGCATTCAAGATATTGTTGGCCGCAATGATGCGGGCGCGGTGCGTGGGTTGGCTGCGCAGCTGGATCAGCGCATACATGGGCACGCTGTAGAGGCCCGCAAACAGCGACAGCAAGGCCAGGTCGGCCATCACGCGCCAGTGCGCCGGCTGGCTGATGAACGCCAGCGCCGTCCAGGCCTGGGCCGGCTGCGCCAGGCCGCGCGAGGCAAAGTACAGGTCAATCGCAAACACGCTCATGCCGATGGTGCCAATGGGTACCAGGCCGATCTCCACCTGGCGGCGCGAGAGCACTTCGCACAGCAGCGAACCCAGGCCGATGCCGATGGAAAACACCACCAGCAGCAGCGAGGCGACATGCTCGTTGCCATGCAGCACCTCCTTGGCAAAGCTGGGGAACTGGCTCAGAAACACCGCGCCAAAGAACCACATCCAGCTGATGCCCAGCAGCGAGCGGAACACCACCACATTGCCGTGCGCCAGCTTCAGGTTGCGCCAGGTCTCGCTCACCGGGTTCCAGTTGATCTGGAGGCCCGGGTCGGTGGCCGGCACCACCGGCACGCCTTGCGCCGTGAGGCGCCCCACCACCGCCAGGCCCAGGCAGGCCACGCCCACCGCGGCATGGCCGATACCGGGCAGAGCCACCAGCAGGCCACCCACGACATTGCCCAGCAAGATGGCGACAAAGGTGCCCATCTCGACCATGCCATTGCCGCCGGTCAGCTCATCGTCGCGCAGCACCTGGGGCAGGTAGGCAAACTTCACCGGCCCGAACAGCGTGGAATGCAGGCCCATCAAGAACACGCAGCCCAGCAGCAGCGCCGGGCTCTCGATCCAGAAGCCCACACCAGCGATCAGCATCACGCCAATCTCCAGGTCCTTGACGAAGCGGATCATGCGGTGCTTTTCGTACTTGTCGGTCAGTTGCCCCGAGGTGGCCGAGAACAGCAAAAAAGGCAGGATGAACAAGGCCCCGATCACCAGGCCGGCCATCGCAGGCGGCATCCAGGCCACCTGCAGCTGGTAGGTCACCATGACGGTGAAGGCGAACTTGAACAGGTTGTCGTTGGCGGCCCCGGCGAACTGGGTCCAGAAGAAAGGGGCAAAGCGGCGCTGGCCCAGCAAGGCAAACTGGTTGGGATGGTCTGGCGCCTCAGTGGCAGGCACAGACGGGGCATGTGGACGGTTCATGGAACAAGCATCTCCTGGCGGATCAAGGGCGGTGGGGGTGGTCGGTACCGGGCATTCAGCGCAAACGCCCTGCCCCCAGCGCGCCGCCCCCGATTGTGCCTGCGGACGCGCGGTTTGCGTGCGCCCAATGGCGCAGTTGCTGCAAGCTGCGCAGCAGCGGCAACACCGCCAGCGCAGCGGCCAGGTGCTTGAGCGCATGGCCGGCCACCAGATGGCCGCTGCCGGCCCAGACAGCGGCATCGCCCAGCTCGAACAGCTTGGCCAGCGCATACCAGGCCACGATGGCGGCCAGGGGCCAGCGGATGAGATGAGCGGCCGGTGGGCTGCGCTGCTGCCACACGGCCAGTACCACCAGCAGCACCATGCCTGCGCCTTGCAACACGGCCCAGGGCAGCAACTGCCCGGTCTGCAACCAGATCCACAGCGCCAGCGGCCCGCCCAGCAGCACGGCGAGTGCTGTCAGCCAGGCGGCGCGGGCGTTCAGCAGCGACTGCAGCGCCAGGCCCAGCACCCCGGCAAACACCGGCACCATGCCCATGCGGTCCCAGAAGACGCGCAGATCACCGGGCAGCAGGTGGTAGTAGGACGAACCGGCGGCAGTCAGCACCAGGCCGCCAAACACCAGCAGCAACCAGGGCGTCGCCCTTTGAGAGCGCAGCGTCTCTGCGGGCGTTTTGAAAGTCGCCAGCAAGCCCCAGATGCCGACCAGCAGGAACGGCAGATTGCTCAGCACATCGGCCGCGTTGACCAGGCCCAGCAGCGGGCGCTGGTCGGCAAAGTCATGGTAATGGGCCGCCTGCGGCACATGGGGCCCCAGGCAGGCCAAGGCCAGCAGGGCGGCATAGAAGGCATACAGCGCGTATTCCGCAGCCAGGCTGCGGGGGCTTGGGGGTTGGGAGGTATCAGTCATGGCCTGCACTGTGCCGCTGGCGCGCCAGAGCGTCTCGCAATCCCGGCGCGATCCCCTATGATGGCACCCAAAGTATGACAGGACGATACCCATGAGCACCACCGCCGATCTGGTACTGGCATTGAAGAAAGAGCTGAAGGCCGCACAGATGACCTATGCCGACCTGGCCGAGGCGCTGGGCATGGCTGAGTCCAGCGTCAAGCGCATGCTGGCCAAGGGCGACATGCCGCTGTCGCGCATCGATGCCATCTGCCATGTGCTGCGCCTCGATTTTGCCGACCTGGCGCGCCGCGTGGCCGACAACCAGCCGCTGATCAAGGAGCTGACGCAGCAGCAGGAGCAGGCGGTAGTGGCAGACAAGAAGCTGCTGCTGATGGCCATCTGCGTGCTCAGCCAGTGGACGCTGGAGCAGGTGCTGGCCACCTACCGCTTGAGCGAGGCCGAGGGCATCAAGTACCTGGCGCAGCTCGACCGCATCGGCATCATCGAGTTGCGCCCGATGAACCGCTACCGGCTCAAGCTGGCCAAGACCTTCCGCTGGCGCCCACATGGCCCGGTGATGGAGTATTTCCGCGAGAACGCGGTGCACGACTATTTCTCGGGCACCTTCGACAAATCCGGCGAGGGCTTGATGCTCGTGCATGGCGCCATCAGCCGCACCCTGGCGCCGGCCTTTTTGGAGCGCCTGCAGCGCGTGGCCCAGGACTTTGCACAGCAGCACCTGACCGACCAGCGCCTGCCCGAGAAGGAGCGCGAGGGCTACACCCTGCTGCTGGCCATGCGCAGCTGGGAGCTGTCGGTGTTTACCGAAATGCGGCGCCTGCAGCCGGGTGGCAACCGCTAAGCGGCCTGGGTAAACAGCATCAGCGCACCGGCATAGCGGTGCAGCTGCTGGCCGGCAATCTCGCCCTGGCTGTAAAAACCCACCAGCGGGATATCGCCCAGCACATGGTGGATCAGCTCCAGCTCGGCGCCGGGCACGCCGAAATAGGGACTCGCCCGCTGCGCGCAGCTGATGTAGACGGCCCCTGCAATGCGGCGGCCGGCCGCCGCATCGCCCAGGGCGCTATCGCCCAGCGGCAGACCGGTCTGCGCCTCGGCGGGCGACAGCGACTCTTGCAGTTCGGCACACATGCGCAGCAAATCGGCGCGGGCCGCCGACAGGTTGCGCTGGCAAAAGCACAGGTACTGCTGGGGCTGCGCCAGCTCTGACAGCACAATGCCCCGGCTGGCCATGTCCACGCCTACCAGCGGCACCACGCGCGCCTCCGGGCCCAGCTGCCCGGCGTGCACAGCCGATTCGGGCGCATGCGGCTCCAGCGCGGCATGGATATGGCGCATCGTGCGGGTGGCCCGCTCGGGGTCCGCATCCAGCCGCACGGGCATCAGCTCTTCGAGCACATCGAGCGCGGGCCGGCCATCCAAAGCCAGCACCACATGGCCTTGCATCGCGGTGATGCGCATGCGCGCGCCCATGACCTGGCAGCCTTGGGTCAGCTCCTGCACCACACCGGCATCGGCAGAGAACGCCAGGCCCGAGAGCCCACCGCGCAGCACTCCGCTGTGGCTCGGGCCCAGCGCCTTGCTCCAGGCCAGTTGCAGCGGCGCCACCGCCTCGGAGTTAAGGCCGCCAAGCACGCTGCCGGCGCGCGTACGCGCGGCCAGCTCTTCGAGCAGTTCTGCAAAATCCGGCAGGCCCGCATCGGCATGCACCAGCGCGCGCTCCCAGGGCGATGTAGGCGCCACCGGCAGTGGTGCGATGCCCGAAAACAGGCGGTAGGAATGGGCAGGCAGCTCCAGCAGCATGACCGACAGCGCTGGCTCGTTCAGGTATTCGGCATGCGAGGCCATGACGCCCACGCCGACCGAGCCGCTCCAGTCGCCGATCTGCGGAAACTCGTCCTGCAAGGCTTCCAGCAGCTGCGGCGCATGGCGCGCAAAGGCATCGGTGAAATACACCAGCCCCAGGTTGGGCGCGCTGGCATAGCCCGCCTGGGCCATGCGGCCACGCAGTTGCGCCACCACCAGCGCCACGGCCATCCGCCAGTCGGGGTGGGTCACATGGCCATAGGGAAAAAGCTTTGTGCCTGCCATTGTCAAAAACCTGCTGCTGCGCGGCGGCCAGGCCAGTCCCGCGCTAGAAAATCACCAACGCTCAATCTACTTTTCTGACTCAACGCTGGCCGGGGGAGGGCTTGCGCGAGGCGGCCTTCCGCGGGGCGGCCGTCCGTGAGGCAGCCTTGCGTGGCGCGGACTGTCGGTTGCCGTTGGCGGGCGTCGCCTTGCGGGGTGCCGTCTGCTTGCTGGCACTGCGTGCCGCGCTGGGCTGCGGCCCGCTCTTGGGCTTCTGAGCAGACGGCTTGGCAGCATGATTGCTGCCTGACGAAGCCGTGCTGCGCTTGGCGGCGGTCGGCTGGCCCATCGCCGCTTTGGCTGCCGCCTTGCCGGCTTCGGCCATCTCTTCGGCCGTGCTGCGCACCGCCTGCGCGGCAGTGGCTGCCGCCTGCTGGGTGCTGGCCGCATGGGCCATCGCCTGCTCAGTGACATCCTGCACCGCCTGCTGGGCAATGTGCTGGAACTGCTGGGTCAGCGCGCCCCACCACTGCATGGGATCGGTCACCGAGGCTGCTGCGGCACTGCTGGCTTGCTCGGCTTGTTCCGGCGGTTCTGAAGCGGCGGCGGCTGGCGCGGGAGCCGGTGTGGCTGCAGGCGCTGGGCTGGGTGCGGCTTGCGCTGGGGCCGAGGCCTGCGGCGCAGCCGCTGCGGCAGCTTCTTGCGCCTGCGCTGCCGTGCTCTGCGCAAATTGCTGCCAGCTTTGCACCATGGTGCTGGCCCAGTTCTCTACCGGCACATTCATCGTCTGCAAGGCCGACAAGGTCATCTTCTGCACTTCCATCGCCTGGATGGTGGCGGCCAGCGCCCGCTGGTTCTGCTCCAGCCAGAACAGCACGGTTTTCAGCTCCTGAATCCGCTTTTCCAGGTCCGGCACATTCATCGTGGGCGCCACCCATTCCTGCCATTGCGCAAAAGCCGCAGAAGGCTTGGAGCTGCTGCCCGCTGCGAGCTTTTGCAGAAAATCGAAACCAGGGGCAAAGGGGTTGAATGACTGGGCGGAGTCCTGCATGGTGTTGTCTCCAGGGGTTGGGGCTGTTGGCCGCGGTTGCAATGCCAGGGTGTATGCTGCACAGCTTAGCGGATTGTGCAGCCCCTGCCTATGTGATAAATCGCTTGCGGCTGCGTACGACCACCCTTGCAACCCTGCCTTTTGAGCCCGCCACCATGCAGAGCCTTTTCCATCTCGCCTTCCATGTGCACGACCTGGATGCTGCACGCCACTTCTACCGCGACACGCTCGGCTGCGCCGAAGGCCGCAGCACCGACAGCTGGGTGGATTTTGATTTCTTTGGCCACCAGATCTCCTGCCACCTGGGCAAGCCTTTTGAGACCAGCAACACCGGCCTGGTGGGCAACCACAAGGTGCCGATGCCGCACTTCGGTCTGGTGCTGAAACTCGAAGACTGGAAGCAGCTGGCCGAGCGCCTGCGCGCCGCCAACACCCGTTTTGTGCTGGAGCCCCAGGTGCGCTTTGAAGGCGAGCCCGGCGAGCAGTGGACGATGTTCTTCTATGACCCGAGCGGCAACCCGATCGAGGTCAAAGGCTTTCGCTCGCTGGAGCAGTTGTACGCGCATTGATGGGGCGCGGAGGCCCCGCGACTGACGGCGGGCGGGCGCTGGTGCTACCCTGCCCTGGGCGGGTGGCGCATCGACCCTGCCCGGTTGCTTGTTGACGCACGGGGCGCGGACAACAAAAAAGCCAGCTCGAAAGCTGGCTTTTGGTGTTCTGG